>CALXPS010000005.1 GCA_944390405.1 uncultured Clostridia bacterium
TATCATACAATGACAAAGTAAAAAACATATACGACCTAGAAGGAAACGTAAGAACATGGACTACAGAGGCCTACTCTACCTTTTGCAGGGTCAGCAGAGGCCGGCGATTGCTACAACAGCTTTTCAGCAAGTTTTCGCTACAACAACATTCCGAGCAGTACCTACACCAATTACGGTTCTAGCCTCCAGCTTTACGTAGATCTGTAAGCTAATAGCGAGTAAGTACTTTCTTGTACTTAAGTAGTGGCAGGGTAAGGCGTTCGAATACCAAAAAATATTTCGTTTTTGGGTTGACAATGATAGGGAAATATGGTAAAATATTAATTCGTAAGCCGCTTAAGTTAGGTATTAAAAGCTTATATGCTACCTAAAATTTCACTTAGCGAGTATTTAAAAGAAAGAAGAGGTGCTTTTCAAGATGTATGCAATAATAGAAGCTTGCGGGAAGCAATACAAAGTAGTAGAAGGAGATGTAGTATTCTTTGAAAAGTTAGATGCAGAAGAAGGAAAAAAAGTTAACTTTGATAAAGTAATTCTAGTATCTGATGAAAAAGAAGTAAAAGTAGGAAATCCTTACGTAAAAGGTGTGAAAGTTGAAGGAAAAGTAGTAGCACATGGAAAGGGTAAGAAAATAATAGTTTTCAAAATGAAGCCTAAAAAGAATGAAAGAACAAAGCAAGGACATAGACAACCTTATACTAAAGTTGAAATAACAGCTATTAAAACACCTGCTGCAAAAACAGAAAAAACAGCAGAGAAAAAAGAAGAAAAAGCTGAAGTAGCAGAAAAGAAAACAACAACTAAAAAAGCTACAACAAAAAAAGTAGAAGCATAATAAAATAAGGTTGAAAAAGAATAAAAAAGGAGTTGAGATTAAATGGCACATAAAAAAGGTCAAGGTAGTGTTAAAAACGGTCGTGATAGCGAGTCAAAACGTTTAGGTATAAAAAGAGCAGACGGACAATTTGTTCTTGCAGGTAATATATTAGTAAGACAAAGAGGAACAAAAATGTACCCAGGTAATAATGTAGATATCGGTAGTGATGACACATTATTTGCTTTAATAGATGGAACTGTAAAATATGAAAGAAAAGGTAAAGACAAAAAACAAGTAAGTGTTTACCCAGTAGAATCTAAGTAATTTAAAAAGGGGCGTAATCGGTAAGTAATACCTTTGTTAATACCGTTTACGCCTTTTATATTTATTAATAGGAGATGATTTATTATGAGCAAAAAAATTATCTTAAGTGGAATTCAAGCTACAGGAAAGTTAACTTTAGGAAATTATTTAGGAGCAATAGATAATTGGGTAAAAATGCAAGAAGAATATGAATGTTATTATATGATTGCAAATTTACATTCACTAACAGTAAGAAATGATCCAGAAACATTAAGAAATAATACATTAAAAATACTAGCAATATACATTGCAGCAGGTTTAGACCCAGATAAAAATACAATATTTATACAATCACAAGTGAAAGAACATGCAGAACTTGGCTGGATTTTAGATTGTTATACATATATGGGAGAACTTTCAAGAATGACACAATTCAAGGATAAAGCTACAAAACATGCAGATAATATAAATGCAGGACTATTTACATATCCAGCACTTATGGCAGCAGATATATTATTATATCAAGCTAATTTAGTTCCAGTTGGGGAAGACCAAATGCAACATTTAGAAATAACACGAGATATAGCAGAAAGATTTAATAATTTATATGGTGAGACTTTTGTAATTCCAGAAGGATATGTAAGAAAAGCTAGTAAAAGAATTATGGGATTACAAGATCCAACAAGTAAAATGAGTAAAAGTGCTACTAATTTAAATGATGTAATTTTTTTAGAAGATGAGCCAGAAGTAATATTAAAGAAATTTAAAAAAGCAGTAACAGACTCTGAAAATATAATAAAATTTGACTTAGAAAATAAACCAGGTGTAAGTAATTTAATGCAAATATATGGTTCAATAACTTCTAAAACTATGGAAGAAATAGAAAAAGAATTTGAAGGTTCTGGATATGGAAATTTTAAAACAAAGGTAGCAGAGGCAGTAATTCAAAAACTAGAACCAATTCAAATAAAATATAAAGAACTTTTAAATAATCCAGAATATTTAGAAAAAATATATACAAAAGGTGCGGAAAATGCAAGGAAATTAGCATCAAAAACATTAAATAGTGTTAAAGAAAAAATTGGAATTATTGTATAATGTTAAAGGCGGGAACTGCTCGCCTATATAAGGAGGAAAAATATGCTTGTAGATTATACAAAAATATTTGTAAAATCTGGAGATGGTGGAAATGGTGCAATAACATTTAGAAGGGAAAAATATGTAGCTGCCGGTGGACCAGATGGTGGAGATGGTGGAAAAGGCGGAGACGTATACTTTATAGTTGACCCAGATTCAAACACTTTAATAAATTTTAGATATAATAAAAAATATAAAGCAAAAAATGGCGAAAATGGTAGTGGAAATAACTGCTATGGAAAAAAGGGAGAAGATTTATATATAAAAGTTCCATTAGGAACAGTTATTAAAGATAGTGAAACAGGAAAAATAATTGCAGATTTATCAAATCGAGGACAAAAAGAATTAATATTACCAGGAGGAAGAGGAGGAAAAGGAAATTCACATTTTGCTACAGCAACAAGGCAAGCACCACATTTTGCACAAGGTGGAGAAAAAGGAATAGAAAAAGAATTAATATTGGAATTAAAACTCCTAGCAGATGTAGGACTAGTAGGTTTTCCGAACGTGGGAAAATCAACAATACTTTCTATGGTAACAGCGGCAAGACCTAAAATTGCAGATTATCATTTTACGACCCTTGAACCTAATTTAGGAGTAGTAAAAACAGAATACGGAGATAGTTTTGTAATTGCAGATATTCCAGGAATTATAGAAGGTGCAAGTGAAGGTGTAGGATTAGGTTTACAATTCTTACGACATATTGAAAGAACACGACTATTATTACATGTAATAGATGTTTCAGGAGCAGAAGGTAGAAATCCAGTGCAAGACTTTAAAACGATAAATACTGAGTTGAAAAAATATAGCGAAAAATTAGCTAGTCGCACACAAATTATAGTTGCCAATAAAATAGATAGCATGCAAGATGAAAGAGGATATAATGAATTAGAACAAATGGCAAAAGAATTAAATTTAGAAATATATAAAATCTCAGCAGCAACAGGACAGGGTTTAAAAGAACTATTTAAAATAGTATCAGAAAGATTAAAGACATTACCAAAAGAAGAATTAATGGAAGTTGATGAAAAAGTAGTTTATACATTGCAAGAAGAAAAACAAGGATTTGAAATAAGACAAGAAAATGGCGAATTTGTTGTATTAGGACCAGATGTAGATAAATTAATGAATAGAGTAAATTTAGCAGATAATGAATCTATGTATTATTTCCAAAAAATGCTAGCAAATTTAGGAATTGAGGATGCACTAATAAAAGCAGGAGTAAAAGATGGAGACACAGTAAGATTTAATGATTGGGAATTTGATTGGTATAATTAAATAAAAATAACAAAAAAAACAAAATATTCATACTATATATTGGAGGTATAGTATGAATATTTTATTAATTTTCTTTGCATTACCTATAGCAGTAATCATAGTGTCAGCAATTCTTGAAAAACTACTTAAATGTCCTATCGCGGTGGCTAGTTTAATATTTGCTATTTTCTTAGTAGTAACATTTGCAGTATTTGAAGTAACATTCTTAATAGCAACACTTGTATATACCATTATTGCATTTATAACGGCAGTAATTGTTCATCTATTTAAAAAAAGAGAGAGAGAAGAACATAATATATGTGATTTATTAGAAAATTTACTTCGCAATAATAATATAATTAGGACTGGAAACATTGAAAACACAGAAAATGTATGCGAAACGGTAGCAGATTTACTAACTAGCAATAATACAAATAATGGAAATAAGAGTAATAGTAATTGTTGTTGCAATAGGCATAGAAGAAGATGAAAAAAATGTTACAAAAATGTAATATTTGTGTAACATAAATGTAATATTACAAATTCCTATTTTATATTGACTTTAATTTATTATTAATATAAAATAGGAATACAATTTAAGAAAGACATAAAATTTGCACTAAAGATTTTTTGTTCAAAACCTATCAAAGTCTCTTGGTTGTAGTTATGTGGCGTTTCTACAATTTCCCGAAACAATAGTAGGTATATTATTTTAAATACAAAAGCAACAGTAAAAGTATAACAAATGAAGTTAATTTAAGTAAAACATAAAGGGGAGAGATGAATTATGCAAGTTATTAAAAGAGATGGAAGAATAACAGAATTTAATGAAGAAAGAATTATTAAGGCAATTACCTTAGCTATGTCACATACAGCAGGAGGTGTAGACATAGATTTAGCTACTAGAATAGCAGATAGTGTTAGAAATCAAATAAAGGACAAAATTCAAGTATCTGTTTATGAAATTCAAGATTTAGTTGAAAAGAAATTGATGGGTTCATCAAGAAAAGAAGTAGCACAAGAGTATATTACATATAGATACAATAGAGATGTAGCTAGAAAAGCAAAGTCAAAAGATATGTTCCTAGAAATTATAGAAACAAAATCCAACGATGTAACTCGTGAAAACGCGAATATGAATGCAGATACCCCAGCTGGAATGATGATGAAATTTGCAAGCGAAACAACAAAACCATTTGTGGATGATTTCTTATTATCTAACGAAGCAAGAAAAGCAGTAAAAGATGGTTACATTCATATACATGATAAAGATTATTACCCAACAAAAAGCTTAACTTGTATACAACATCCATTAGATAAAATATTATCACATGGATTTAGAGCAGGTCATGGAAGTTCAAGACCAGCTAAAAGAATAGAAACAGCAAGCATTATCGGCTGTATATCATTAGAAACAGTACAAAATGAAATGCATGGTGGACAAGCAATACCAGCATTTGACTATTATTTAGCACCATTTGTAAGATTAACATATAAAGAAGAAGTTAAGAAAATAGAAAAAATAATTGACCAAGATTTATCTAAATTATATGATTATAAAATAGATGATTATATAAAAGCAGACACAAAAGATTTAAAAGGAGATAAAAAATATGTACAACTTGCAATAAACAATACTGTAGATAGAGTACATCAATCAATGGAAGCCTTTATACATAATATGAATACAATTCACTCAAGAGGAGGAAATCAAGTTGTATTTAGTTCAATAAACTATGGAACAGATGATTCACCAGAGGGAAGATGTATTATAAGAGAAATGTTATTATCAACAGAAAGAGGAGTTGGAAATGGTGAAACACCAATATTCCCAATTCAGATATGGAAAAAGAAAAGAGGAGTAAATTATTTACCAGAAGATAGAAACTATGACTTATATAAATTAGCATGTAAAGTATCAGCAAAAAGATTTTTCCCAAATTTCTTAAACTTAGATGCATCATTTAATCAACATGAAAAATGGAAAGCTGATGACCCAAATAGATATTATTATGAAGTGGCAACAATGGGTTGTAGAACAAGAGTATTTGCAAATAGACATGGAGAAAAAACATCAGTAGGAAGAGGAAATCTATCATTTACAACAGTAAATTTAGTAAAAATAGCAATAGAATCAGCAAAAGAAGCTCAAGCAAATTTAAGAATGAATTTTGAACTTGGAAAAGACAGTGAAAAATATATGACAGAAAAATATAATAAAGAAGTTAAAAAGATTTTCTTAAACAAACTAGAAACATATACAGATATTGCAGCAAGACAATTATATGATAGGTATAAATTTCAATGTACTGCAGAAGCAAAACAATTCCCACTATTAATGTCTGGATTATGGCAAGACAGCGAAAAGCTACGTCCATCAGACAAAGTAGAAGATGTTTTAAAACATGGAACATTGAGTATAGGTTTTATAGGCTTAGCAGAATGTTTAATTGCACTTACAGGAAAACATCATGCAGAATCAGAAAAATCTCAAAAACTAGGAATAGAGATTATAACACAAATGAAAGACGCATGTGATAGATATTCAGAAAGATATGATTTAAATTACACATTACTTGGAACACCTGCAGAAGGATTGGCAGGAAGATTTACAAAAATGGATAGAAAAGAATTTGGAACAATTATAGGAGTAACAGATAGAGATTATTATACAAATAGTAATCATGTTCCAGTATGGTATAAATGTACAGCTGAACAAAAAGCAAAAATAGAAGCTCCATACCATAAACTAACAAATGCAGGTCATATATTCTATATAGAATTAGATGGCGATGCTACACATAATCCAGAAACAGTAGAAGCAGTAGTAGATTTAATGGATAAATATGATATGGGATATGGTTCAATAAATCATACAAGATCAAGATGTTTAGACTGTGGTTTTGAAAATGCAGATGCAGACTTAAAAGAATGTCCAATTTGTCATAGTGAAAACATAGATACTATACAAAGAATAACAGGATATTTAGTTGGTACAACATCACGTTGGAATAAAGGAAAATTAGCAGAATTACATGACAGAGTTACACATGGAAAAAATTAATGAAAGCAACTGGCGACGAAAAAATAGTCGCCAGTTAAGTATAGAGTATTACAAGAGGTGTTTTTGGTGAAAATAGCAGGATTTTATGATGAAAGCATATCAAATGGAGAAGGATGGCGAGCAGTTTTATTTGTAAGTGGATGCCCTCATAATTGCCCAGGATGCCATAATAAAGAAGCACAAGATTTCAATTATGGACAAGAATTTAATGAACAAGAAATATTAGATAAAATAAAAGAAAATTCAATATTAAAGGGCATAACTATAAGTGGTGGAGAACCATTATGTAAAGAAAATATAAATGAAGTACATAAATTCATAAAAGATGTAAAAGCAATAAAACCTAATTTTGATATTTGGTGCTATTCTGGTTATACTATGGATGAACTATTAGCAAGAAATGATGAAGATACTAATAAATGTCTTAATGATATTGATGTATTAGTTGATGGAGAATTTAAAATTGATAAAAAAGATCCAACATTAAAATTTAGAGGCTCATCTAATCAAAGAATATTAGATGTTAAAAACAGTTTAAAAACACATCAATTCATAGAATATAAAATTTAATTTGTTTTTAAGATTAATTTAATATATCTTTAATAAAATATAAGAAAATTTAACTTTATTTTATGGTAAAATTTTGCATTTTCCTATAAAATAAAACATGTAAGAAAGGATTGAAATTATGGAAGAAGAACAAAAAAAAGAAAAAAAATTTATAACAAAGGAAAGAAGTATCTCTGCAATCATTGGTTTAGTAATAGGGATAGCATTAACCTGTTTAGTGGCATTTTGTATGGATTATTTTGCTAAATCAGCAGGAATTGCAAAATTAAAATATGGAGATGAAACTTTAGCAACTGTTGCTGGAAAATCAATAAGTACAGGTACAATTTATGAAAAAGCCAAAAAAACACAAGGTTTAACTTTATTAATAAGTGAAGTAGATAAAGCAATTTTAAATGATATGTATGAATTAACAGAAAAAGAAGAAGAAGAAGTTAAAGAAGAAGCAGATTACTATATTGAATATTATGGTGCATTAGGATATTCAGAAGAAGATTTTTTAACAGGAAATGGTTTTGCTAATTATGATGAATTTTTAGATGATATTAGAGCAAATAAAAAATCTACTAAATATTTGTATGATTATTTAGAAGAAAAATTAGAACCAGGAGCTGTTCAAAAATATTATGATGAAAATAAAGATAATATAGAAACATATGATTCAGAACATATATTAGTTAAAGTATCAGATACTGTAACAGATGAACAGGCATTAGCATTAGCAAATGAAATAATAGGTAAATTAAATGAAGGAAAAACATTTGATGAAATAGTAGAAGAATATGGAGACCGAATTACACATGAAGAACTAGGATATCAAGGAAAAACTGCAAGTTTAGAACAAGCATATATAGATGAATTAGTAGCTTTACAAGATGGAGAATATAGTAAAACACCAATAAAAACTTCATATGGATATCATATAGTTCATAAATTAGCAACATCAACATTTGAAGATTTAAGGGGAACAATAATTGAAACATTATCAGAAGACCTTATGACAGCAGATAGTAATTTAATGTATAAAGCATTTGTTGAATTAAGAAAAGAGAAAAATTTAACAATATTTGATGAAGAACTAAAAGAACAATATGAAAAATATTGTGATAACTTATATAAAACAGAGGAAACAGAGACTGATACAAATACAGAAGCAGAGCAATAATTAAGTAGAAATCTATATTTAGAGTTAAAAGCATATAGCCCGCGAAAAGCAGGAAATATATGCTTTTTCTCAAGCCCGCCCAATCTTATCGGAGATTTTATATTTAGAATAAATTGAGCCCACGCCAGAGACGCCTAAGAAGCTTTTCGGGGGTCCTCAATTTATTCTAAATATAAAACTCCTGCGTTGGGCTAGTTTGTATTATCAATTAATTTTATTTAAATGGTGAGAGTGAATTAATTAAAGTACTTGACAATATGAATAAAAACCTTTAAAATAGAAAAAGAGCATATCGAACAGTCGCGTATAAAATTCGTAAGGATTTATATGAGGAAAGTCCGGGCTCCATAGAGCAAGGATGCTGGATAACGTCCAGTGAGGGAAACCTTAAGGAAAGTGCAACAGAAAATAACAGCCGTAACAGAGGTCAAAAATCGGATGTCAGAAATCAGACATCTGACATCCGATTTCTGACCTCTGTTACGGTAACGGTGAAAAGGTGAGGTAAGAGCTTACCGCCAATGTGGAGACACATTTGGGTCAATGTAAACCCCATCCGGAGCAACACCTAAAGAGAAGGTTAAGACTGCTCGTCATCTTCTAAATTGGTGGCTTGAGGTATATAGTAATATATATCCTAGATAAATGGCTGTTCAAGACAGAACCCG
Organism: uncultured Clostridia bacterium; assembly: GCA_944390405.1. Taxonomy (GTDB): domain Bacteria; phylum Bacillota; class Clostridia; order TANB77; family CAG-508; genus UMGS1781. The sequence continues at coordinate 8,982 of CALXPS010000005.1, forward strand.
GCTTATAGATATGCTCCATTGTTTTATATAATGTAATAACTTTTTTAATTTTATTTTAAGTATTAAATTATAAAATTGGAAATGAAAGGAAAAAGTTATGAAAGTTTTAATTATAGAAGATGAAAAAGTATTATCAGATACAATAGCACAATGTATATGCAAAGAATTTCAAACAGAACAAGCATATGATGGATATGAAGGATATACATATGCAAAAGGAAATATTTATGATGCAATAATACTAGATTTAATGCTACCAGAAATGTCTGGATATGATGTTCTACTAAAATTAAGAGAAAATAAAATATACACTCCAGTTTTAATTTTAACAGCCAAAGACTCAATATCAGACAAGTTAAAAGGATTTAGATATGGAGCAGATGATTATTTAGTAAAACCATTTGAAGTAGAAGAATTACTAGCAAGATTGAATGCTATAATAAGAAGAACAACTGGTAATTATAAAGAGGAATTGTTAGAATTTAAAGATTTGAAGATAAATACACAAAAACGAAATATAACAATAAAAGATGAAGAAATAACTTTACAGGGAAAACAATTTGATATATTAGAATATTTAGTGACATCTAAAAATAAAATTTTAACAAAAGAACAGATATTTGATAAAGTATGGAGCTTTAATTCATTCACAACAACAAATGTTGTAGAAGTATATACTAGTGAATTAAGAAAAGCTTTAAAAAAATATGGTTATGATAAATATATAAAAACAATAAGAGGAGTAGGATATATGTTATCTGAAAAATAATAGGCAATGACAGACAAGGACAGACACGTTTGTCTTTGCCTATTTTTGTTACCATTCAGACCTAGAGACATACAATCCGCAAAAAGCAGGAGTTATATGTTTTTTCTCAAGAAAAAATCAAAAGGTCAAGCGGGTCACGAGTTGAGCAGCAGGCTTTTTGATTATTTTCTTTCGAAAAGAACATATAATTCCTGCTTTTTGCTACAAAGTGCTATCAATTCTTTTAGAGTTGGTAACTATTTTTTATTATATTTTTTATAAAAGTAATGCAATTTTATAAAAAATGTGCTAAAATATTATAGGACGACTACAGCAATCGGAGGAAAATATGATAGAAGTTTTAGAGCATACGATATTAGATAGCATAAAATTACTACCTTTTTTATTTATAACATATATATTAATGGAATTAATAGAACACAAGGCAGGAGAAAAAACTGAAAAAATCATAAAAAAATCAGGCAAGTTTGGACCTGTTATAGGTGCATTATTAGGTATAGTTCCACAATGTGGCTTCTCAGCTATTGCAGCAAATTTTTATGCAGCTAGAATTATAACAAGAGGAACTCTTATTGCAATATTTTTATCTACTTCTGATGAAATGTTACCCATACTAATATCAGAAGGGGCAGAGCTGGGACTAATATTGCAAATTCTAACTATAAAAGTAGTTATAGGGATGGCAATAGGAATAATAATAGATATATTTAATAAAAATAATAATAATAAAAATAAAACAGAAGAAATACATAAAATATGTGAACATGAACATTGTAATTGTGAAGAAGAAGGTGTGGTAAAATCTTCTATAAAACATACAGCACAAATATTTATATATATTTTTATTATAACTTTAATAATTAATGCTATTATTCATTTTATAGGAGAAGATAATATCGCAAACTTTATTATTAATATACCAGTAATAGGTACACTTATAGCTGGACTTATAGGAGTAATTCCAAATTGTGCAAGTTCTATTATATTAACAGAGCTATACTTAGAAGGTATAATTACTCTAGGACCAATGATTGCAGGATTATTAGTTAACTCTGGAGTAGGAATATTAATATTATTTAAAGTTAATAAAAACAAGAAAGAAAATTTAACAATATTGGGAATATTATATATAGTAGGAATAACAGCAGGAATAGTATTAGATTTATTAATGTAACTTTAAAGGAAAGGAAAATCATGAAAAGAGTATATTTTGTATTAACATATTCAGGTACAATTTTAGGCAGAATAATAAGATGCAAAACAGGAAAAATGTACACACATGTTTCTATATCACTAGATGAAAATTTAGATAGAATGTATTCATTTAGCAGATTAAATCCATACAATTGCTTTATTGGAGGATTTGTACATGAAAGAATAAATATGGGCTCATTTAAAAGATTCAAAAATACAAAAGCAATGGTATGCTATATTGAAATAACGGATTACCAATATGAAAAATTAGAAAAACAAATAGAAATGTTTGAAGAAAATAGAAAAATGTATAAATTCAATGTATTAGGATTAATTTATATATTATTTAATAAACGTATACATAGAAAAAACTACTTCTATTGTGCAGAGTTTATAAAATATATATTGGGAAATGCTAATATAAATATAAAATTACCAGATATGCCAAGACCAGAAAATTTTGAAAAATTAAAAAATTCTACAATTATATATGAAGGACTTTTAAATAGATATAGAGATACAGTAATACTTCAAGAATATGAAATGGCAAAAATAAGTTAAATAATCAAAGGAAATGATGAAAAGATGGATAGATTTCAGTCTACTCAGAGGGCTAGTATTTTAGGAATAATTGGCAATATATTTTTACTAATTATAAAAGCAATAGTAGGAATAATAACAAAAAGTCAGGCAATGATTGCAGATGCTGTAAATAGTGCAGGAGATATATTTTCTTCATTAATGACATTTATAGGTAATAAAATTGCAAGTAAACCAAAAGATGATGACCATCATTTGGGACATGGAAAAGCAGAATATATATTTTCAATGTTAGTAAGTATATCGATGATACTTGTTGCATTTAAATTATTAGATAGCTCTATAAGAGCATTATTAAACCCAGAAGGTTATAGCTTTTCATGGTGGTTAGTTATAGTTTGTATCGGAACTATAATAATTAAGCTGTTATTATATGTATATACACATACTCTAGCAAAAAAACATAATAATATACTGCTGGAAGCTAATGCTAAAGATCATATAAATGACTGTGTGGTTACAACTTTTAACCTTATAGCATCACTGCTTAGTTTGATAGGAATAATATGGTTTGATGGAATTGTTGGAATAGGAATTTCTATATGGATACTTTGGACAGGTATAAAAATATTTTTAGAAAGCTATAATGTGTTAATGGACAAAGCCATTAGCGATGAAAGTAAGCAAAAAGTATTAGATATAGTAAAAAAACATAAGGAAATAAAAAAAGTAGAACATTTCAATGCAACTCCAGTTGGATACAAATATCAAATATCTTTGACAATATACATAGATGGCAATTTATCAACATTTGAAAGCCATGAAATAGCAAATACATTAGAAAAAGAAATAGACGAGCTAGAAGAAATATATTTAGCAGTTATACATGTAAATCCAATAGAAATAGAAAAAGGTAATGAAATTAATAAAAAAGATGAAACTTTATAAGGAATATAAAAGTATTATTTAAGAGACTACAACAAAAGAAAAGGAGGAGGATAACAAAAGTAAAAATTTATATATAATATAAAAAATATATTAAGGAGGAGAAAAAATGTCTAAAAAAATAATAATAGCGGTAGCTATAATAGTATTAATAGCAGTGATTATAGGAGCAGTATTTTTATTGAAAAGAGAAAAGAATGTGGAAGGAACATTAGAGGAGATAATGACTAAAATATATGCAGGAATTAGTGAAGATGAGCTTCCAATGATGCTTGGAAATATTGAAGTAACAAGTGATAATATAGAAAATTATGTAGGGACAAGCGATATAGACTTTAAAGAGGCTATTGCAAGTGAATCAGCAGTAGGCTCAATAGCACATTCAGTAGTACTAATAAGATTAAATGATGCAAGCAAAGCAAATGAAACAGTTAAAAAAATAGAAGAAAATGCAAACCCAATGAAATGGATTTGTGTTGGAGCAAGTGATGTAATTGTGAAAAGTAAAGGAGATTTAGTAATTCTAATAATGAGCAATGAAGATTTAGCTCCGAGATTAGATACTAATTTTGAAGGGTTAGAATAATGGTATTTTCAAGTATCACATTTATATATTATTTTCTACCAATGTTACTTATTGCATATTATATATTTCCAAGGAAATGCCGCAACATTATATTACTAATATTTAGCTTAGTTTTTTACTTTTATGAAGAGAGAAATATAATACTAGTAATATCATGTATAGCCAATTATTTCCTTGGAATATTGATTGAAAAAAACAAAAGCAAACAATATTTAATATGGGGAATAATTGGTAATATTGCTATACTTGGATACTATAAGTATAGCAACTTTTTTATAGAAAATATAAATAGCATTACAAATGCTAATATATCATATTTTAATATAATATTACCTCTAGGAATAAGTTTTTTTACATTCCAAAATTTGAGCTATATAATAGATGTATATAGAGGAGAAATTAAGCCACAAAAGAGTATATTCAAATATGCAACATATATAACATTATTTCCACAATTAATAGCAGGTCCAATTGTACGATATAAAGATGTTGATAAAGAACTAGATAATAGAAAAGAAAATTTTGATGATTTTGCTATTGGAGTAAAAAGGTTTATTATAGGGTTATCAAAAAAAGTTTTGATAGCAAATACTGTAGGAAATATGTGTGTTATTTTAAATGATATGGCTAATAAAACAATATTATCACATATATTAGAGGCAATAGGCTATACTGTTCAGTTATATTTTGATTTCTCAGGATATAGTGATATGGCAATAGGATTAGCATTATTTTTTGGATTTCACTTTAAGGAAAACTTCAATTATCCATTGATAGCAACAAGTATTACAGATTTCTGGAGAAGATGGCATATATCATTATCATCATTCTTTAGAGATTATGTTTACATTCCATTGGGAGGAAATAGAGTAAAACTCATAAAATGGGTGAGGAACTTATTTATAGTATGGGCATTAACTGGATTTTGGCATGGTGCAAGTTGGAATTTTATTTTATGGGGAATATATTTCTTTATATTTTTATTATTAGAAAAATTATTTTTAAGTAAATATTTAAAAAACAATATAATTTCTCATATGTATACATTAATTATAGTAATATGTAGTTTTGTAATATTTAATATGCCAAACTTAGCAAGCATAGGAGAATATTTTAAAAATATGTTTGGAATAAGTGGCTTGCCATTTACTAACAAAGAAACTTTATATTACTTGAAAAATTATATTGTAATAATAGCAATATCATGTATTGCAGCAACACCAATAATAAAAACAATATCAGGAAAGATGCAAAATAAAAAAATGTTTACAAAAATAACAAATATATTAGAACCAGTATGTCTATTAACACTTTTAATAGTATGTACAGCATCTTTACTATCAAATTCATTTAATCCATTCATATATTTTAGATTTTAAGGAGAAACAATGAAACAAAAAATAATATCAATAACTTTTGTTGTATTTATAATTGGATTGAGTTTGCTAAGCTTTATACTTAAAGATAATGAATTATCAAAATTTGAAAGAAGAAAATTAGCACAAATTCCAAAACTGAATAAAAATTTCATAGAAAATTTAGATAACTATATATTAGACCAATTTCCATTTAGAAATGAATTTATAAATTTAAATTCAAATATAAATAGAAATATATTACAAATGACAGGATACAATGATGTATATGTAATTGATAATGTCATATATGAAATAAATTATCCATTGAGTGATAAGCAATGTATAGATTTCTGTAACAAAATAAATTATATAATAGAAAAAGATTTACAAAATTCAAATGTATATTACTCAATAATACCAGATAAGGAATACTTTTTAAATGATGAGAATTATTTGAAAATAGATTACAATGCATTACAAACCAAGATAAAATTAAATGCAAAATATATAAATATTATGGAAGATTTAAAATTAGAGGATTACTATAATACAGATATACATTGGAAACAGGAAAATTTAGATAAAGTTGTAAAAAATATAATAGAGCAGATGGGTAATACGTATAAACAAATAGATTATAAATATAAAACATATGGTAATTTCTATGGAGCTTCATACTCAAAAGCAGGCAGAAACATACTTCCAGATAAACTAACATATTTATATAATGAATATACAGAAAACAGCATTGTGAAACATTTAGAATATGGAGACAAACCTGTTTATGATGAACAAAAATTAGGAGGTTTAGACTTATATGATATATTCCTATCAGGTGCAAGCAGCTATATAGAAATAACAAATCCAAATGCAACAAATGAAAAAGAATTAATAATTTTTAGAGATTCTTATGGAAGTAGTTTAGCACCATTACTTATACCATATTATAGCAAAATAACTTTAATAGATTTAAGATATATAAATTATGATATAGTAGCAAATCTTACTGATTTTGAACATAAAGATGTTTTATTTATATATAGCGCACAAGTAATAAATAATAGTAATTTATTAAAAGTTAACGATTTTTAGTCCATTATTTTACAAAAATAATGGACTTTTTTAATTTTAGTGGTATAATAAAATGTAGCACAAAATTTTTAGGAGGAATATATGAACGACAATATTATAGTAAAAGGAGCAAAAGAACATAATTTAAAAAATATAAATGTAACTATACCAAGAGATAAATTAGTAGTTATAACAGGGCTTTCAGGTTCTGGTAAGTCTTCTCTTGCATTTGATACATTATATGCAGAAGGTCAAAGACGTTATGTGGAAAGTTTATCATCATATGCACGTCAATTTTTGGGGTTAATGGAAAAACCAGATGTAGAATCAATTGAAGGTCTTTCACCAGCAATAGCAATAGACCAGAAAACAACTTCTAAAAATCCACGTTCAACTGTTGGAACTGTAACAGAAATATATGACTATATTCGTTTGTTATATGCAAGAATAGGTCAGCCACATTGTCCAAAATGTGGTAAGAAAATAGAAAAACAAACTTTAGATCAAATAGTAGAAAAGGTAATGAGCCTAGAAACTGGAACAAAAATTCAAGTGTTGGCACCAGTTGTAAGAGGTAGAAAAGGTGAATATACTGCATTATTAGAAAATTTTGCAAAAGATGGATTTGTAAGGGTTAGAATAGATAATACTTTATATGAATTAACAGATGATATAGAAATTGATAGAAAGAAAAAACATAATATAGAATTGATAGTGGATAGATTAGTGATAAAAGAAGATATAAGAAGTAGATTAGCAGAATCAATAGAAATATCATTAAAATATGCAAATAATTTAGTAGTAATAGCAACACCACATGAAGAAATGTTATTTAGCCAAAATTATGCTTGTCCAGATTGTAATATAAGTATAGAAGAATTATCACCTAGAATGTTTTCATTTAACAATCCACTTGGAGCTTGCCCAGAGTGTAGTGGAATAGGGTACTTAATGAAAATGAATGAAGATTTAATAATACCTGATAAAAACAAAACATTATATGATGGAGTAAAAGCTTTTGGTTCAAGCACAATGAAAAAGGGCGATACAATGGCGAAAATGTATTTTGAAAGTATAGGAAGACATTATGGAGTAGATATAAAAGTTCCAATAAAAAAATTACCCAGAGATTTTTTAAACAAAATATTGTATGGAACAGGTACAGAAGAAATAGATTTTCGCTACACATCTGCAGCAGGAGAAAGAAAATTTAGAGCACCTTTTGAAGGAGTAATACCAACTTTAGAAAGAAGATATAGAGAAACAAAATCACAAGGTATGAGAATTTTCTATGAATATTATATGACAAATAGTCCTTGCGAATCATGTCATGGAGCAAGATTAAGAAAAGAAAGCTTATCTGTTACTATTGGAGGAAAAAACATACAAGAACTAACAGACATGCCAATTAACAGAATACAAGAGTTTATGAACAATTTAAACCTAGATAAAACAAAAACATTAATAGCAAATCAAATTTTAAAAGAATTAAATAAAAGACTTCAGTTTTTAGTAGATGTAGGATTAGAGTATTTAACATTATCAAGACCAGCAGGAACATTATCAGGAGGAGAAGCACAGAGAATTAGATTAGCTACACAAATAGGTGCAGGCTTAACGGGTGTATTATATATATTAGATGAACCAAGTATAGGTCTACACCAAAGAGATAATAATAAATTAATAGCAACACTAAAAAAATTAAGAGATTTAGGAAATACAGTTATAGTAGTAGAACATGATGAAGATACAATGTATGCAGCAGATTATATAATAGATATAGGACCAGAAGCTGGTGTACATGGAGGAAATGTAATTGCTACAGGAACAGTAGAAGATATAAAACAAAATGTTAATTCAATAACAGGTGCTTACCTAAGTGGAAGAAAGCAAATAAAAGTACCGCCAAAAAGAAGAAAACAAACAGGAAAATCAATAGAAATAAAAGGAGCAGCTCAAAACAACTTAAAAAATATAAATGTAAAGATTCCATTAGGAGTATTTACATGTGTAACAGGAGTTTCAGGTTCTGGAAAAAGTACATTGATAAATGAAATATTGTATAAAGGGCTAGCAAAAGAACTTTACAATTCTTCAGAATTTCCAGGAAAACATGAAAAAATATTAGGAATAGAGAACATAGATAAAGTAATAAATATAGACCAATCTCCAATAGGAAGAACACCAAGGTCAAACCCAGCAACTTATACAGGAGTATTTGATCTAATAAGAGATATATTTGCCGGAACAAATGAAGCAAAACTACGCGGATACGAGAAAGGCAGATTTAGCTTTAATGTATCAGGCGGAAGATGCGAAACTTGTCAAGGTGATGGGGTTCTTAAAATAGAAATGCATTTCTTACCAGACCTATATGTTCCTTGCGAAGTTTGCCATGGAAAAAGATATAATAGAGAAACATTAGAGGTAAAATATAAAGGAAAGAATATATCAGATGTATTGGATATGACAGTAGAAGAAGCATTAGATTTCTTCAGCAATATACCAAAAATCAAACAAAAAATACAAACATTGTATGATGTAGGATTAGGTTATATAAAACTAGGACAACCATCAACAACATTATCAGGAGGAGAAGCACAAAGAATAAAACTTGCAACAGAACTTTCTAAGCGTGCAACAGGCAAAACTTTATATATACTAGATGAACCAACAACAGGTCTACATATAGCAGACGTACACAAATTAATAGAAATATTACAAAGATTAGTAGATACAGGAAATAGCGTGTTAGTTATAGAGCATAATTTAGACTTAATAAAAACAGCAGACCATATAATAGATTTAGGTCCAGAAAGTGGAGAAAAAGGTGGAGAAGTTATAGCAGTTGGCACACCAGAACAAATAGCAAAAAATGAAAAATCGTATACAGGGAAGTTTTTGAAAGAGATGTTAGAAAAATATTAATATCCATTTTAAAATATGTAGGGGCGAGCATTGCTCGTCCTATATATTGTAACAGAAAAATATCATAAACAATAAAAAACTATTGCAAATTTAGTAAAGATATAATAAAATATAGATGTTAAAGGAAACTAATTAAGAAAAACCAAAAATGCCATGCATTTTTTGAGGAGGAAAACGAATGTTATATATTAACGATGTCCATATACTATTCTATGTATTAATTGCATTTATTGGTGGTATTGTTGGACAATTCATAGATTATATAAATATAGCTTTTTTAAATGAACGAAAGATTTTAAACAAACAAACTTTAAAAGAATATAAAAAAGTTTTTAAAACAAACTATTTATTAATAATAATTAATATAATTTTATATATTGCACTATTATATAAGTTTAAAATTAGTTTAGACCTATTAAAATTTATGATACTTGTACCAATGTTATTGTCGGCTTTTGTAGTAGACTATAAAATACAAATCATACCAAACAGATTGAATTTTACAATGTTTGAAGTAGGAATAATATTTACTTTTATATTTGGCATACAAAATTTAAGTGTTGCTAAAGATATGTTACAAGGTATGTTTGTTGGAGGTGGAATTTTTCTACTTATAACATTAATTGGTGGATTAATTGCAGGTAAAGAAGCAATGGGCTTAGGTGACGTAAAATTAATGGGAGCACTAGGCTTATACTTTGGAACAGTTAGTATATCATTAATATCAGTATTGTCATTTCTTATAGGAGCAATTATAAGTGTGATTGTAATAATCAGAAAGAAAAACAGAGATGATGGGTATATTCCATTTGGACCATTTATAGTTCTTGCAACAATTACAGCAATATTTGTTCCAAATGATATATTATTTACAGTTTTAATGAAAATCTTTTCCTTAGGATTGGCTTAGAAAAATATGTAGTGCTCACAAAAAAGTAAAAGGAAGGTGTTTTCTATGAATGAAAAAATAAGACTTTTACGAGAGAGGTTAAGAAATTTAAATATGGAGGGCATGATAATAACAAACCCTATAAGTATAAAGTACTTAACCAATATAGAAAACGAAGGAACACTACTAATAACGAGAAAAGAAAACATATTTTTAACATATACTATGTTTTTAGAAAGTGTAAGAAGCACAGTTACAATAAATGACGAATTAATAATAGCAGATTTTAGAGATGTAAGCAAAGAAGAATGTGAAAATTTTTTCTTGTTTTGTGAGAATATAGGATTTGAAGAAAATTATGTTACTTATAAGCAATATCATTATTTAAAGCAAAAATATAAAGTAAATAATTTAGCAGAAACTGAAAATATAATAGAAAAGTTAAGAGCAATAAAAGATAAAGAAGAAATAGAAAAAATTAAAAAAGCATGTGAAATTACAGATAATTGTTTTAATCACTTGCTAGAATTTATAAAAATAGGAATGACAGAAAAAGAAATAGCACTTGAAATAGAAACCTTTTTTAAAAAAAATGGTGCAGAAGGATTAGCCTTTGATACAATAGTAGCAATAGGTGAAAATAGTGCAAACCCACATTGGAATCCATCAGATAGAGAAGTTAGAATGGCAGACCCAATATTAATAGATATGGGTTGCAAATACCAAGGATATTGCTCTGATATGACAAGAACAATATTTATGGGATGCATACTAGAAGAAATAAAACCAGTATATGATCTAGTATTAAAAAATCTGTCATATACAGATAAAGAAATAAAAGAATATGCAAGTATAAAAACTATTTCTCAAATGGTAGAGAGTGATTTTAAATTAAATAAATATGATTTAATACACTCACTAGGACATAGCATTGGAATGGAAACACATGAAATGCCATATATAAATACAAAAAATGATACTTACTTAAAAGAAAATATGGTAATAGCAATTGAACCAGGAATATATTTACCAGGGAAATATGGAATAAGAATAGAGGATACAATATTAGTAGAAAAAAATGGATGTACAATACTTACAAATTCTCCAAGAAATTATGTGATATTGTAACAGAAGTCAGAAGGCGGAGGTCGGACGTCAGAAATTGTGAATAAATTAAAATAATGAAAACGTAGGGGCGAGCATTGCTCGTCCTTAATCATATTTAACCATTTAAAATTTCCAAAATAATATTTACATACGATTTTTTCATACAATAATTACCAGAAAACATTGACTTTTGACAAAAAAAATTATAAAATATTATACATAAAAAAATGCGAGGAGGAAAGATGTTATGGGAGAAGTAATAGTTATAACATCAGGAAAAGGTGGAGTAGGTAAAACTACAACTACTGCAAATCTTGGTGCTAGTCTGGCAGAGGCTAGAAAAAAAGTAGTACTTGTAGATACAGACATAGGACTTAGAAATCTTGATGTTGTTATGGGACTAGAAAACAGAATAGTATATGACTTAGTTGATGTAGTAGAAGAAAAATGTAAATTAAGACAAGCCCTTATAAAAGACAAGCGTTTTGACGAATTATTTTTATTACCTGCTGCCCAAACACGAGATAAAAATGCAATAAATGAAGAACAGATGAAAGAATTAACAAATAAACTAAAAGAAGAATTTGATTACGTATTAATTGATTGTCCTGCTGGAATAGAACAAGGCTTTAAAAATGCAGTTGCCGGAGCAGATAGAGCTATTGTTGTAACAACGGCAGAAATATCAGCAATAAGAGATGCTGATAGAATAATAGGTTTATTAGAATCAGCAGAAATTAAGAATCCGGAATTAATAGTTAATAGATTAAGACCAGCTATGGTAAAAAAAGGCGAAATGATGGATGTAGACGATATAGTAGATTTATTATCAATAGACTTAATAGGTGTAGTTCCAGATGATGAAAATATTATTACACAAACAAATAAAGGAGAACCAGTAATAAAAAATAAAAAAGCTCCATCAGGAAAGGCATATATAGAAATAGCAAAAAGAATTTTAGGAGAAAATATTGATGTTACTATTCCAGGAAGAGAGAAAGGTTTTTTCGCGAAAATAAAAAGTCTATTAAAGAAAAATTAAAAACATTTGATATTTGGAGGAACCGACATGTTTGAAAACATACTAAAATTTTTTAGAAAAATTGGAAAAAGTGAAAATAAAGAAACAAATGGCAGTAAAAATAAGGCAAAAGAAAGATTACATTTAGTATTAATGCAAGATAGAGCCAATGTTTCAGCAGACTTTTTAGAATTAATGAAACAGGAAATAATAGACGTAATAAAAAAATATATAGAAGTAGATGAAAGTGAAATTGATGTGAGGCTTACAAACGAAGTAAAAGAAGATGGAACAACAGGAGCACCATCTTTGTATGCCAATATCCCAATAGTAAATATCAGAAATGACATGAAAAAAGAAGTCGAAGAAGAAAATAAGCAAGATGTAAAACCAGAACCAGAGGAAAAAGAAAATTTAAAAAAAGAAGATAGTAGTGAAATAAAAGATAGTGATGATGTAAATAATAAAAAGACAGAGAAAAATAAAGAAAAAGAGGAAGGAAAAGAAGAAGTAGAGAAACAAGAAGATACAAAACAAAAGACAGAAGAAAATGATGAATCTAATTCTAATTAAAAAGAACATATTTTGAAAGGAAAAATATGAACAAAAAGCAATTAAAAAATACAGAGTGGAGCATATTAATCTGCACAGTAATTTTAATAATCATAGGATTATTTGCATTATATAGTGCAAGTAATACATCAGAATTTGAAGATTTTAACAAACAACTAATGTGGGTAATTATAAGTATTCCAATACTTATAATTACGATGTTTGTGGATTATAAGTTAATTGCAAAATTATCAGTAGGTTTTTATATACTTTCAATAATACTACTAATAGCCGTACTATTAACAAGTGCAATCAATGGGGCAACAAGCTGGTTTAACTTTGGACCAATTTCAATACAACCAGCAGAATTCGCAAAAATTGCAGTTGTTTTATTTTTAGCAAATATTATGTCTAAAATGTCAAGAATAGAAATAAATAGACCTCTAAAACTTATAATGATACTCGGAATAGCATTACTGCCAATTCTACTAATTATTCTACAACCAGATTATGGAACAGCTATGGCATATATTGTTGCAACAGTAGTAATGCTTTATGTTGCAGGAATTAAAAAAAGGTATATAATAACAGCATTTTTAATTGTAATAATTGCTATACCAATACTATATTTCTTTGTATTACCAGAGCATGCAAAACTAAGAATAGAAGTATATTTAAATCCATATTTAGACCCAAGAGGAGCTGGATATAATATTATACAATCAAAATTAGCAATAGGAGCAGGTAGGCTAGTTGGACAGGGCTGGCTTAATGGTACACAAACACATTTAGGATTTTTATATCCTAAAACTACTGATTTTATATTTGCAGTTATAGGTGAAGAAATGGGATTTATTACGTGTGCAGGAATAATAATACTTTATATAGCACTAATCACCAGAGCTATAAATGTTGCAAAAACAGCAAAAGATGACTTAGGTTCATATATAGCAGCAGGAATAGTTCGGCATATTAATTTTTCACGTTTTAGAAAATATAGGAATGACAATAGGACTACTGCCTATTACAGGTGTACCGCTTCCATTTATAAGCTATGGAGGAAGTGCAATGCTTACAAATATAATTTGTATAGGATTATTATTAAATATTAGTAGTAAACGTCAAAAATCAATTTTCAACTAGAAATAAAGGAATGGTTATAGAAGATGTATATTCACAAATTAAATATAGGAAATGTAGAACTAGAAAATAATATATTATTAGCACCAATGGCTGGAGTAACAGACTTATCTTTCAGAAAAATATGTAAGAAATACGGGAATCCAAGTTTAGTATGCACAGAAATGATAAGTAGTAAAGGCTTATTTTATAATGATAAAAAAACAGAACAATTTTTGGAATTAAATCAAGAAAAAAGACCAATAGCAATACAAATATTTGGTAGCGATCCACAAATAATGGGAAAAGCTGCAAAAATAGTAGAACAGCATGGAGATATTATAGATATAAATTTTGGATGCCCAGCACCAAAGGTAGTTAAAAATGGTGATGGAAGTAAATTGCTTTTAAATTTAGAATTATTAGGGAAAATTGTAAAAGCAGTTGTAGAAAATACAAATAAACCTGTAACAGCAAAAATAAGAAAAGGTTGGGATGATGAAAATATAGTTGCAGTTGACGCTGCAAAAATTATTGAAGAAGCAGGTGCTAAAGCTATAACAGTACATGGTAGGACTAGAGAACAGTACTATTCAGGAAAAGTTGATTTGGACATTATAAAAAAAGTAAAAGAAACAGTAAAAATACCTGTAATTGGGAATGGAGATATAAAATCGGCTTCAGATGCAATAAAAATGTTTGAATATACTGGTGTAGACGGTATAATGATAGGCAGAGGAATTTTAGGTAAACCATGGGAAATTCATGATATAATAGATGAGTTAATAGAAAATAAAAAACCTATGGAAAAAAGTCCAATAGAAAAGCTAAATATCATAAAGGAACATATAGAACTTGCAGTACAAGAAAAAGGCGAATATATTGGAATACGAGAAATGAGAAAACATATTTGTTGGTACTTAAAAAACTTAAAAGACTCAAGCAAAGTAAGACAAATTATAAACCAATTAGAAACTAAAGAAGAAGTAATAAACTCATTAAATGCTTATTTTGAGACTTTATAAAAACAAGGAGAAATAATAAAATGGATAAACAAAAAAGAATTAGAAATTTTAGCATAATTGCACATATAGACCACGGTAAATCTACACTGGCAGATAGACTTATAGAAAAAACAGGTTTACTTTCAGAAAGAGAAATGGAAAGTCAAGTGTTAGATAATATGGATTTAGAAAAGGAAAGAGGAATTACAATAAAAGCTCAAGCTGTTAGAATGATATATAAAGCAAAAGATGGA
This sequence comes from uncultured Clostridia bacterium, assembly GCA_944390405.1. Classification (GTDB taxonomy): domain Bacteria; phylum Bacillota; class Clostridia; order TANB77; family CAG-508; genus UMGS1781. Next base: position 24,319 of record CALXPS010000005.1, read on the forward strand.
GAAGAATACATACTAAACTTAATAGACACTCCCGGTCATGTAGATTTTAATTATGAAGTATCAAGAAGCTTAGCAGCTTGTGAAGGAGCAATATTAGTAGTAGATAGTAGCCAGGGAGTAGAAGCACAAACACTAGCAAATGTATATTTAGCATTAGATAATAATTTAGATATATTACCAGTAATAAATAAAGTAGATTTACCGAGTGCCAGACCAGATGAAGTAAAAAAAGAAATAGAAGATATAATAGGTATACCAGCAATGGATGCACCATGTATTTCAGCAAAGTCTGGACTAAATATTGATGAAGTATTAGAAAGAATAGTAACAGATTTCAAACCACCAGTAGGAGATAAAGAAAAACCATTAAGATGCCTAATATTCGATTCATTTTATGATAATTATAAGGGCGCTGTAAGTTATGTTAAAGTTGTAGAAGGAACAGTCAAACCAGGTGATGAAATTATATTTATGGCAACAAAAAAGAAATTTATAGTTACTGAACTTGGCTATTTAGAACCAGGAAGCTATAAGCCAGCAGATAGATTAGAAGCAGGAGAAGTTGGATATATTGCAGCAAGTATAAAAACTGTATCAGACTTAAGTGTAGGTGACACTATAACAACAACATTAAATCCAGCTAAGGAATCGTTACCGGGATATAAAAAAGCAAATTCCATGGTTTATTGTGGAGTTTATCCCTTAGATGGTGGAGATTATGAGAATTTAAAAGTGGCACTGGAAAAACTAAAATTAAATGACGCAGCATTAAGCTATGAACCAGAAACATCAGTAGCATTAGGCTTTGGTTTTAGATGTGGTTTTCTAGGATTATTACATTTAGAAATTGTACAAGAAAGATTAGAAAGGGAATTTGACTTAAACTTAATTACAACTGCTCCATCAGTTATTTATAAAGTATATAAAAAAGATGGAGAAATGATAGAATTGTACAATCCAGTTGATCTACCTCCAGCACAAGATATAGACTATATAGAAGAACCTATGGTAAAAGCAGAAATAATGTTACCAAAAGATTATGTAGGAAATGTAATGGAAATCTGTCAAAATAGAAGAGGTACATATATAGACATGAAGTATTTAGATACATCAAGAGTAGTATTAGAATACGAATTACCATTAAATGAAATAATATACGACTTTTTTGATACTCTAAAATCAAAAACAAAAGGATATGCTTCAATAGATTATGAGTTTAGTGAATACAAGAAAGCAGATTTAGTAAAATTAGACATACATATAAATAACGAACAAGTAGATGCATTATCATTTATAGTTCATAAAGATACAGCATATACAAGGGGTAGAAAAATGGCAGAAAAACTAAAAACAGTAATTCCAAGACAATTATTTGAAGTGCCAATACAAGCAATAGTTGGGGGAAAAATAATAGCAAGAGAAACAATATCTGCAATGAGAAAAGATGTACTTGCAAAATGCTATGGTGGAGATATAACGAGAAAGAAAAAACTATTAGAAAAACAGAAAAAAGGTAAGAAAAAAATGAGACAGATAGGGAATGTGGAAGTGCCACAGGAGGCGTTTTTGGCGGTATTGAAGCTAGATGAAGAGTAAACTATAAATTAATGAATAATGAATAGTGAATAATGAATAATGAAGAATGTTTTTTGGGGGTGTAGGGGCGAGCATTGCTCGTCCTTGCTTACAAAGAATTGCAAGGGAGTGAAATTGGTATGAGAAATAATAATTCAAGAAAAAATAAAAATGAAGAGTTTCAGGATCAGGTTGAGGGGAGAAATTCTGTTTTGGAGTTATTGGATAGTGATAGAGATATTAATAAGATATTTATAGAAAAAGGTGAAAAGCATGGTTCTATAAATAAAATTATTGTAAAGGCAAGAGAAAAAAAGGTGGTAATTGTTGAGGTTGATAGACAGAAATTAAACAAAATGGCACAAACAGAAAATCACCAAGGTGTAATTGCAATTGTTCCTCCTTTTAATTATTGTGAAGTTAAAGACATTTTAGATGAAGCATATAGAAAAAACGAAAAACCTTTTATATTGATTTTAGATGGTATAGAAGACCCACATAATTTAGGTGCAATAATAAGAACTGCTGAAACAGCTGGAGTGCATGGAATAATAATACCAAAACGAAGAGCATGTAATGTTAATAGTACAGTATATAAAGTTGCAAGTGGAGCAGTAGAGCATATGAAAATTGCCAGAGTAAATAATTTAAATGACGAAATAAACTATTTAAAAGACAATGATGTATGGGTACATGGAACAGCAGTAGAAGCAAGTAAATATTATTATGAGGAAAATTTAACTGGAGCAATTGCTATAGTAATAGGAAATGAAGGAAAAGGAATATCAAATTTAGTGAAAGAAAATTGTGATGTGTTACTTAAAATACCAATGAAAGGCAAAATAAGCTCATTAAATGCTTCAGTTTCAGCTGGAATAGTAATGTATGAAGTAGTAAAACAAAGAATGAACCTATAAATTTCATGCATTTTTTTACTCTTTTTTATTGACTTGTTTTTTTAGATATTATATACTATATTCATATATAAATCTACAAAAGAAATTTGGAGGGAGAAATGAATAAAATAACAAAAATCTTAAGTTCTTTATTTGTTGTTACATTGCTAATTTTTACTATAATAGCACATAGCGATGTTCAAGCAGCTGAAAGAACAGAAGATTTATCGAATTTAGTAAATTATCCAGAAATATACACAGCTGTACAGGAATTAAAAACTGCACATCCCAATTGGACTTTTACAATATTATATACTGGTTTAGATTGGAATGATGTAATATATAATGAAACAACGAAATTACATTCAAGAAGTTTAGTACAAAATTCTATTATTGTAGGAAATGTTTCAGATTGGGTATGCCCAACATGTGGCACAACGGGATATGATAATGGTTCATGGTATTGTGCTTCAAACAAAACCGTTTCATATTATATGGATCCAAGAAATTGGTTAAATGAAAGTTATATATTTGCATTCGAAACATTGTCTTTTAATCCAAACACACATACAATTGAAGGAGTAGAGTCAATACTTGAAGGAACATTTATGGATGTTGACAGTATTCCATACATAAATGTAGAAGGTGGTACTCAAGTATTAAATAAATCTTATGCAGAGATAATTTATGAAGCAGGAAAAACATTTAATATAAGTCCATATCATTTAGCAGGAAGGATTAGACAAGAACATGGAAATGGAGGAAGTAGCTTAATCTCAGGGAAAACATTTACATATACAAATCCAACAACCGGAGAAGTTTCAACATATACAGGATATTACAATTATTTTAATATAGGATCTTACGGAAATTCTCCAGCAGAAATAATAAAAAACGGATTACAAAGAGCTAAAGACAAAGGTTGGACAAACCCTGAATATTCAATATATGGAGGAGCAGAATTCTTAGTAGATGGATATATAGGGCAATACCAAGATAGTTTATATTTACAAAAATATCATGTAGATGATAGTAGTCCATACTCATTATATAGCCACCAATACCAACAAAATGTATCTGCACCATTTACGGAAAGTTTAGATACATATAGTGCATATGAAGAACTAGGTATTTTAGATAGTAACTTTAATTTTATCATTCCAGTATATGAAAATATGCCAAGTACAGCATCAGAAAAACCTGGAAGGAAAATATCTTTACAAACAGAAAATGTAGTAGTTCAAACTAATTTAATACCACTAAGTATAAGAAGTGGACCATCAACAGATTATACTATAAAAGCTAGAGCACCTAAGGGAACTACATTAATAAGAATAGAAAGAGCAGAACAAATTTCAAGTGACGGAAGATATTGGGACAGAGTAGTTTACGATACAGGAAACGAGATTATAATAGGATATGCTTCAAGAGAATATCTAGTTGATATAGCAACAACAGAAACTGTAAATGAAGAAGCAACAATAGGAATTATGTGTAATTTAAGAAATGGTCCAACAACTACAAATACAAGAGTAAAACAAATATTACCAGTTGGAACAAAAGTAACAATAATAGATAAGATAAATTATGAAGTAGATGGACATATATGGTATAGAGTAAAATTAGAAAATGGTACACAAGGGTATATATCTTCTGCATATATACAGAAAGAACCAGTAATACAGTATGAAATAGAAGATACCTATGTAAAAGTAACACCAGATACAAAAGTAACAGATATACCAGAATGTACATTAACAGGAGAAACATTTGGAACAGGAGCAAAGGTAACAATAGGTGAAGAAGAATATACTGTTATAATGTTGGGTGATATAAACGGAGATGGAAACGTAGATGCAAGAGATTCTTCAAGAATATTAAAATATAGTGTAAATCAATATGAATTAAATGATACACAAAAGAGATCTGCAGATGTTAATAAAGATGGAGCAATAGATGCAAGAGATTCTTCGAGAATATTAAAATACAGTGTAAATTTATACACAATAACTTTATAATAATATAGAATGGGGAGTAAAAATATGGTTAGAAAAAAAAATTTAAAGATTTTAATTATTGCTTTTTTCATAATAATTATTAATATAACAGTTTCAGAGGCAGCAATTTCTGCTTCATCAGTAACTGTTAATTCAGGCGAGAAAGTTCAAATTTCAGTATCTTCAAATATTGCAGTAACATCATATAAATTAACAATGACTAATAGCGGGGGATTAACATTTATTACAAGTTCTGGAGGAGTAGGAGAAGGAACAGCAACAATAACAGATGCTAGTGCTACAGGCAAAACTTCTTTGGGTACATTTACATTTCAAGCACCAAGTGTTACTGTTGATACAACCTATAAAGTTTCATTTAGTGCAACAATTATGGAAGATACAAGTGATGACCCTAAACCTATACCAGATTCTTCTACTACAGCAACAATAACTGTAAAAGCTCCAGTTGTTGAACCACCACCACCTCCACCATCAACTAATACTGGCAGTGGAAGTAGTGGAAATACTGGAACTAGCAGTAACAACAGTAGACCATCAAATAATACAAGGCCAACTGAAACAACACCAACAGAATCAAGTAATTCAAAACTAGCAAGTTTAGCAATAACGGAAGGTGTTATAACTCCAGAATTTAACAGTGATGTAACAGAATATTCAATATCTGTACCAAATGAAATAACTGTTTTAAACATATCAGCAACTGCAGAAGATTCAGCTGCAGAAGTAGAAATAGTAGGTAATGAAGAATTAAAAGTTGGAGAAAACAATATACAAATAATTGTAACAGCAGAGGATGGAAGTACAACTACATACAATATTCTAGCAACAAGAGCAGATGAAGAATTAAGTTTACAATCATTAAGTATATATTACATAGATGAAAATGGACAAAAAGTAGAATTAAAATTAAATCCAATATTTGCACTTAACGTATATGAATATAATATTTTAGAAAAATTACCAAGCACAGTAAATAAATTGGAAGTAGAAGCAATTGCTTCTAAAGAAAATGCCAAGATAGAAATAACAGGTAACGAAGAATTAAAATCAGGTCAAAATGAAATTAGCATAAAAGTTACATTAACTGATGAAGCAGGTTTAGAAGAACAAAAAACATATAAAATAATACTAGAAAAAGAAGAAGAACCAGTAGGTGCATTAACATTTTGGGAAAAAATGAGCAGATGGTTTAATGGGGCTGGAATTACAATATCAACTTGGTTTTCTCAAAATTTACAAAAAATTATAATTGGAATGTTAATTGTAGCAACTGTAACATTTATGGGATTAACAGTATATTTTGTATATGATTATAAAAATTACAAAAAACTTTTATCAAAACTTGCAGAATATAATAAAGAAAATCTAATGGAAAGAGCAAGCACTGCATTAAATCCAGAAATGGCAGAAAATAATGAAGACGATAACATAGAGAATAATTTAGAAAATAATACAGATATCAATAAAGAAGACAATGCAAATAATAATATAGTAGAACAAATATTTAATGCAGAAAATCCAGAAACAGGAGAAAATGTTCAAGAAATAACAGAAAAACCAAAAGCAAAACTGGGAAAAGGTAAAAGATTTAAATAAAAGAAGCAGAGAGTAATTGCATTAATAATTACTCTCTGTTATATTAATGTGAATGTATTAGAAAGGAATTATTATGGACGAAAAAGAAAAAATGATTTTGGGAGAACTATATTATGCTAATAATGAGGAACTGATAAAAGAAAGGGAGAAAGCAAAAGATTTATGTTATAAATATAACAATCTAAAACCAAGTCAGGAAAAAGAAAGAAAAGAAGTACTAAAGAAACTTTTAGGAAATACGAAGGAAAATTTTTTAATAGAGCAACCTTTTATCTGTGACTATGGATATAATATTGAAATTGGCGAAAACTTTTATTCAAACCATAATTTAATAATTCTAGATGGAAATAAAGTAAAATTTGGAGACAATGTATTTATTGCACCTAATTGTAGTTTCTATACAGCAGGACATCCTTTAGATGTTGAAACAAGAAATAGAGGATTAGAATATGCAAAACCAATAGAAGTTGGTAATAATGTATGGATTGGTGGAAATGTTGTGGTACTGCCAGGAGTAAAAATAGGGGATAATGTAGTAATAGGAGCCGGGAGTGTTGTAACAAAAAATATTCCATCAAATGTACTTGCAGTGGGAAATCCTTGTAAGGTAATACGAGAAATTTAGTCTTAGTTACCATATAATCCGCCAAAAGCAGGAGTTATATGTTTTTTCTCAAGAAAAAATCAAAAGGTCAATGCGGGTCACGAGTTGAGCAGCAGGCTGTTTGATTATTTTCTTTCGAAAAGAACATATAACTCCTGCTTTTGGCTACAAAGTGCTATCAATTTCCTTTAGAGGAAATAGTAACTAGTTTTAATTTTAATGAGAAAAAATATATTGATAATTTCTATTATTTATGATAATATATGGAATGCAAAAATTAGACCTTTTGTAAATGAGAGGGGTATATATAGTGAAATTAGTTATAAAAAATTTAAAGAAAAATTTTGAGAAAAAAGAAGTATTAAAAGAAATTAATTTTGAATTTGAAAAAGGAAAAATATACGGTTTACTAGGAAGAAATGGTGCAGGAAAGACAACACTTTTTAATTGCCTTAATGAAGATTTAGAAATTGATAGTGGTGAATTTTATTTGGTTGATACAACGTCAAGAAAAATAGAGGCAGAAGATATTGGATATGTTTTATCAACTCCAAATGTTCCTGAATTTTTAACGGGTAGAGAATTTTTAAAATTCTTTATAGAGATTAATAAAAATCGAATAAAAGACGAAAAAACAATTGATGAGTATTTTGATTTTATGAAAATAGAAAAAGATGATAGGGATAAGCTTTTAAAAGATTATTCTCATGGTATGAAAAACAAAATGCAGATGTTAGTAAATATCATTGCTAGTCCTAATATTTTACTATTAGACGAGCCACTTACTTCCTTTGATGTAGTTGTTGCTGAAGAAATGAAACAAATGCTAAGAAGTATAAAAAAAGATCATATTATAATATTTTCAACACACATTATGGAATTGGCACTTGACTTATGTGATGAAATTGTAATTTTAAATAAAGGGAAATTAGAAGAAATAAACAAAAATAATTTAAATAATGAACAATTTAAAAATAAAATTATTGAAGCATTGAAGGAGGAATAAATATGATTAAAGCATTTATTACGTCTTTCAAGTTGAAAAATACATATAGAGTTAATAGCATTATATATTCAATAAAACAATTGCCTATTATAAGAAAAATTCTACCAAATCAATTATATAAAAACAAAGCATTAAAAATTATTGGAAATATTATTAGTGCAATAATAGAATTTTGCAGTATATTTATAGGAAAGTTTCTTTATATTTTATTAATGATTGTATACATGCTGGCATTTTATAAAACCAATCAAGCGAATACATTTTTGCACATTTTTACATTTCTAACTTTTGGCGGAGCATTATTAAATACTTATATGTTTAATCCTACAAAAGATAAATATTATGCAATGATTATTATGAATATGGATGCAAAAAAATATACTTTATCAAACTATTATTATTCAATGCTAAAAGTAATTATTGGCTTCTTACCATTTACAATTATTTTTGGAATAATGATGAAAGTTCCTCTATGGATATGTATTTTAATGCCAATCTTTGTTGTAATGGCAAAAATGATAGTTAGTGCATATACATTGATAGATTTTAAAAAACATAAGATTGCAAAAAACGAAAATTTGCCAACTAAAGTATTATGGGTATCAATAGCTATATTAGTTGCAATTAGTTATGGCTTGCCAATAATAGGAGTAACTATTAATCAAACCATATTTTTAGTTATCTTTATAGCAAGTGCTATTGCTGGTTTATACAGTTTTTTTGTTATACATCGTTTTACAGAATATAAGAAAATGTATAAACAAATTTTAACACACGAAAATGTTTATGCAGTTCAAAATCAAACAAGTACAAAAGCAATAAAAGAAAATGTGGCAAAACAAATTGAATTCGATAATGAACTTACAAGTAATAAAAAAGGCTTTGCATATTTTCACGATTTGTTTGTAAAAAGGCATAAGAAAATCTTAACAAAAGCAACCAAAACTCAAACTGTTGTTATTTTACTAATATTTGCAGTAGTTCTTATGATAGTATCTTTTAATAAAGACTTTGCTGTAATAATAAATAGTATACTATTAACATATTTACCTTATTTTGTATTTATAATGTATTTGTTAAATAGAGGTACAACGGTTACCCAAGCAATGTTTATGAATTGTGACCACAGTATGTTAACATATAGAATATATAAAACACCAAAAGTTATTTTAGGATTATTTAAAGAAAGACTAAAAACACTTATAAAAGTTAATTTATTACCATCTACTGTTATTGCTTTAGGACTACCAATACTATTATATATAACAGGAGGGACAGACAATCCACTAAATTATTTTGTGCTATTTATATCTATTATTGCTATGAGTATATTTTTCTCTGTGCATTATTTGGTAATGTATTATTTACTACAACCATATAATGTAAATACTGAGATGAAAAGTAGTACATATAAAGTAGTACAAGTTATAACATATTTGGTATGTTACTACATGATTAAACTAAAATTGCCAACTATATCTTTTGGAATAGCAACAAGTGCATTTTGTATAATATATTCTTTAGTATCTTTATTTTTAGCGTATAAATATGCTCCTAGAACATTTAAGTTAAGGACTTAAAAAGTATAAAAATTTGAGAGAAAAATATAAAACAACCTGCTAGCTATTAAAAGCTGCAGGTTGTTTTGTAATTCAATTGTCTATGGAGCTATTAGGGAGAATTGAACTCCCGACCTATTGATTACGAATCAATTGCTCTACCAACTGAGCTATAATAGCATAAAAATATTATAACTTAAATTTATATAAATATCAATAAAAAATAAATATTTTCCAGAAATTTGTATATAATACAGATTATGAGAGGTTGATGAGTGTTGCGAAAGAACAAAATTGATGTTGAATTAGTAGATTCTATTTTAAAAACAAAAGCAGAGCTAAATGTTGCGAGTAAAAATTTTGAACAAGCAGAAGGAGAGTTAATTGATTATTATTTATATCAAATTAAAGCTCATAAGGCAAAGTTAGATTATTTAATTAAAGAAGTAAAAAAGAAGGGCTTTTCATTAGACATGATTAATGAATTAAAATTAAGAATAAGCTAAAGTTATATTTGTCCAAAGTAAGACATATTTATTAAAGGGAGGGATTACTTTGGATACAAATAGCACTTTAATAATTGTAGGATGTATATTTGGAATAATAGCTATACGGCCTGATTTTTAAAATGAATGTATTGAAAATTATAAAATTAATATTTAATTCAATCTTAGGTGGGGTTCTTATTTATTTTATTAATCAAATTGGAGTATCTTTTGGTTTACATATAGGATTAAACCTTATTACATCTGTTTTTATAGGTGTGTTTGGAATACCCGGAGCATTGTTATTAATATTACTAAAAATATTTTAAGAAAAATGTAAAAAAATGTTTACTTTTTTCGAAATATGGGATACAATATAGACGACAAGATAAATGGGATAACAAAGGAAAAATATGAGGAGGTTTCTAATGAGAATATTAATGTTAACATGGGAATATCCACCAAGAATAGTAGGTGGAATCGCTAGAGTAGTACATGATTTATCAAAAAGGCTTATCAAAGATGGCCATGAAGTAACAGTTATTACATATAGAGAAGGAGAATTGCCATATTATGAAGATGACAAAGGAGTAGATGTTTACAGAGTAGATAATTATATGATTAACCCAAATAATTTCATAGATTGGGTTATGCAATTGAACTTCAATATGATTACAAAAGCAAATGAATTAATTCAAGAAAAAGGAAAATTTGATGTTATCCATGCACATGATTGGTTAGTAGCATATAGTGCAAAAACATTAAAAAATTCATATGGAATACCATTAGTAAGTACAATTCATGCTACAGAAGCAGGAAGAAATAGCGGAATACATGATGAGGTACAAAGATATGTAAATGATACAGAGTGGTTATTAACATATGAATCATCAGAAGTAATAGTAAATAGTAAATTTATGAAAAACGATTTACAAAGACTTTTTGGATTACCATATGAAAAGATAAATGTAATATCAAATGGAATTAATATAAATGCATATACAGGAATTGAAAAAGATTATGAATTTAGAAGACAATATGCAGCAGATAATGAAAAAATAATACTATTCATGGGTAGATTAGTATATGAAAAAGGTGTACAACATTTAATTTCAGCTATGCCAAAAATATTAGCAGGATATCATGATGCAAAACTAATAATTGCTGGTAAAGGTGGAATGATGGATGAATTAAAACGTCAAGTAGAAGCAATGGGATTAGGACCAAAGGTATATTTTACTGGATATTTAAATGCAAAACAAGTATCTAAAATGTATAAATGTGCAGATGTTTCAGTATTTCCAAGCACATATGAGCCATTTGGAATAGTAGCACTAGAAGCAATGCTTGCTGGTGTACCAACAGTAGTTTCAGATGTTGGAGGACTAAATGAAATAGTAGAACATGGCGTAGACGGAATGAAGAGTTATGCAGGAAATCCAAACTCATTAGCAGACTCAATTTTAGCATTATTATTAAATCCAGAGTTATGTGATAAGGTAACAAAACAAGCAAAAATAAAAGTAAAGAATGAATATAATTGGGCAAAAATTGCTCAAGATACATACTTTACATATGAAAAAGCAATATGCCAAACAATGGCCGAACGCCAAGCAAATCAATTATTGCAAGAAAGAGCAAAAAAAGCGAAAAAAGCAAAAGGAATAGAAAACGAAATTACAAATATTTTATCTTTCAAAAAACGTCAGGCATATGCTTAAACAAAAGTGTAATACAGGAACAACTATTAAAAAGTTGTTCCTAAAAAAATATTAAGGAGGGAAGAAAAGTAATATGTATGTTTACGATGAAGCTAATAATCTAGCAAAAGCAATCCAAGAAAGTAAGGAATATCAAGAATATAAAAAGATAAAAGAAGAACTAAATTCAAATGCTACAACAAAAGAAAAAATAGACAATTTTGAAAAACTAAGATATGAAGTTCAAGCAATGTCTTTCCAAGGCAAAGAAGACCCAGAAAAAATGAAAAAACTTCAAGAAATGTACAATATATTAAATGAAGATAAAAAAATAAAAGAATATTTTGATATAGAAGTGCGTTTTAATATAATGTTAGCAGATGTAAATAGAATAATAAGTGAATCGGTAAAGGAACTTATTTAGAAATAGTGAATAATGAATAGTGAATAATGAATAATTAATAATTATTGAAAGTTTTTTGTAATTCAAAGAATTACAAAAAACTAACATTCATTATTCATTATTAATTATTCACTATTCATTATTCATTATAAAAACGGACCCAAAGTCCGTTTTTGCCTACACGTCCATCTGACTACTTAAAAATCCAGCAGCAGATTGAACTACTTTTAATTCAGTATCTCCCATTTTAGTATTTTGTTCTTTTGAAAGTAAAATAACACTTCCAATAACGTCTCCGTCTGAAATAATAGGATATATAACTTGTGAATTATAACGTCTTTCTTTATTATCATTTTGTGTAATAGGTAAAGCAATTTCGTTATTATCTTTACTTGTATATATTTCTTTGTTTTCAATAACTTTTTCTAATTCAGGACTTAAAGATTGTTCCAAAAATTCTTTCTTAGAACCACCAGAAACAGCAATAACAGTATCTTTATCTGTTATACAAGCAATATGCCCTGTTGTTTTAGAAAGTGTTTCAGCATATCCAGTTGCAAATTCGGAAAGTTCACCAATAGGTGAATATTTTTTTAAAATAATTTCTCCTTCTTTATCTGTAAAAATTTCAAGTGGGTCACCCTCCTTAATGCGAAGAGTTCTTCTAATTTCTTTAGGAATAACAATTCTACCTAAATCATCAATTCTTCTAACTACTCCAGTTGCTTTCAAAATTTTCCCTCCTTTAACTATTTATGTTCAAAAATAGTATTTGAAAGAAACAAAAAAATATTCATAAATTTGACAAAATTTTTGAAAAGTTCATGTTCAGATTTACTACTAGAAAGTCCGCCCAATCTCGTCGGAGCTTTTATATTTATAATAAATTGAGCCCACGATGGAGACGCCTGCGAAGTGTTTCGGGGGTCCTCAATTTATTCTAAATATAAAACTCCTGCGTTGGGCTACTTTGTGCTGTTAATTAATTTACTTTTAATAGTATCTTTGAAAACAAAAAAATTTCTTAAAACTATTGAAAAATAATACTATTTGCGTGTATAATAATATCTAGGATTAGGAGGAATAATATGGAATCAATTGATTTAAAAGATGCATATTTGAAATTTTTCGAAAATAAAGGTCATAAAGTTATACCAAGTGCACCAATTATACCAGAAAATGATCCAACATGTTTATTTAACACAGCTGGCATGCAACCATTAGTACCATATTTAAAGGGAGAGCCACATCCAGAAGGAAAACGCCTAGTTGATGTTCAAAAATGTTTTAGAACAAATGATTTGGATGCAATTGGTGATACAACACATCATACTTTTTTTGAAATGCTTGGCAATTGGTCATTAGGAGACTATTTCAAGAAAGAGTCAATTAGCTGGAGTCTTGAATTTTTAACTAAAAACTTGAATATACCAATAGAACGTTTAGCAGTAACTGTATTTGAAGGAAATGATATAGTTCCAGCAGATACAGAGTCAGCCGACATTTGGAAAAGTGTAGGTATAAAGGAAGAAAGAATAGCATTTTTAGGAGAAGAAGACAACTGGTGGCCAAATATGGAATTAACAGGACCATGTGGTCCAGATACTGAAATTTTCTATTGGAAAGGTTCAGATACTGCACCAGAAAAATTTGATCCAGAGGATGAAAATTGGGTAGAAATTTGGAACAACGTATTTATGCAATATAACCACGAAACAGATGGAACATTTGTGCCTTTAAAAAATAAAAATGTAGATACAGGACTTGGAGTAGAAAGGGTAACTGCAATATTAGAAGGGTATACAGATAATTACAAATCATCAGTTTGGAAAGATATTATAGCTAAAATAGAAGAAATTTCAGGATTATCATATGATGATGAAAAAAATGTTAGAAGTATGCGAATAATTGCAGACCATATAAGAGCAGTTGTAATGATAAGTGGTGATGATGCAGGAATAAAACCATCAAACACAGATCAGGGTTATGTTTTAAGAAGATTAATGAGAAGAATTATTAGATATGCTAAAAAGTTAAATATAGATATTAATAGCGATTGGGAACAACAGCTAGCAGAAATGATAATAGAAAAATATTCAAAATATTATCACGAGTTAAGCAGAAATAAAGATGTAATATTACAAGTATTACAAGATGAAAAGATTAAATTTAGTAAGACATTAGAAAAGGGATTAAAAGAGTTTGAAAAAGCTATAAATGGACTAGAAGGCAAAGAAATAAATAAAGATATAGCATTTAAATTATATGACACATACGGATTTCCAATTGAACTAACAGAAGAACTTGCGAAAGAACATGGTTTAACAGTAGATATAGAAGGATTTAAACAAAAATTTGCAGAGCATCAAGAAAAGTCAAGAGAGGGTTCAAAAGGTAAATTCAAAGGTGGACTAGCATCAACAGGAGAAATGGAAACAAAATATCACACAGCTACTCATCTTTTAAATGCTGCATTAAAGAAAGTGTTAGGAGAACATGTACATCAGAAAGGAAGCAATATTACAGCAGAAAGAATGAGATTTGACTTTTCACACAATAGCAAGATGACAGATGAAGAAAAAGAGAAAACAGAAAATTTAGTAAATGAATATATAAAAATGGCTATACCAGTAGAAAAATTGGAAATGTCAAAAGAAGACGCTTTAAAACTTGGAGCAGAAGCAATGTTTATAGATAAATATGGAGACATTGTAACAGTATATAAAATAGGAGATGTTTCATTAGAACTATGTGGTGGTCCTCATGTTCATAATACTAGTGAATTAGGACATTTCAAAATAAAAAAAGAAGAAGCATCATCAGCAGGAGTACGTAGAATAAAAGCCATATTAGAATAATAATTATTTTAAAGGAGAGAGAATATGCAAGATTGTATTTTTTGTAAAATAGTAAATAAGGAAATTCCATCTACAATAGTATATGAAGATGAAAATGTTTTAGCATTTAACGATATAAATCCAGTAACACCAGTGCACATATTAGTTATTCCTAAAAAGCATATAGAAAGTTTAGCAGAAATAAAAGAAGAAGATGAAGAACTAATTGGAAAAATACACACAACTATTAAAAAAATAGCTAATCAAGTAGGAATTTTAGATAAAGGTTTCAGAGTAATAGTAAACTGTGGTGAAGACGGAGGACAAGAAGTAAAACATTTACATTTTCACATACTTGGAGGAAAAAAATTAGGAACTAAAATCGCATAATTAGATAGCAAAAACTGTTCAAAAGGTAAGACCAATTGAGCAGTTTTTTTGTGTTATGTGGGGGTGGAAGTATTAGTATCCACCCAAGCAAGAAATTATAAACTTTGTATAATTCAATTAGCATCCACCGCAACTATTGTTACCTCCACAACAGCAACAGATTATTATTAAAAGAATTATAATCCAGCAACAGTCATTTCCAAATCCGAAACCACCGCAACCGCATCCTCTACTTTCTGGCATACTACTTTCACCTCCCTAATAAGAAAAAAATTTAAGTTTTTTTCATTTGTTATTGTATAGGAAAAATCAGCTTTTATCTTAGCTTTATATAAGATTTTTCCGTATACAACAAGAAAAGTAACATATAAAAGACCCGCTTTAGATTTACTTATGTGGCTTTGCCACTTTTCTTATGTTATATACTATTCTTAAAATAAAAAATGTGTTACAAAATTGGAGTGGCTGAATCTTGATTTTTATTACAAATTAACATATAATTGAAAGGTAGGTGAAATATTATGGTAGAAAAAAATGAACTTTACAAAGTGAAAATTATAGATGATGGATATCAGGGAGAAGGAATTGCTAAAATTGATAATTTTCCTATATTTATACAAGGAGCAATAAAAGGGGAAGAAATAGAAATAAAAATATTAAAAGTTCAATCAAATTTTGCATATGGAAAGATTGTGAAAATAATAAAGTCTGCTCCATACAGAATTAAGGAAGAGTGTGAAGAATATTCAAAATGTGGTGGTTGTAATTTAAGACACATGAAATATGAGTACACATTAGAGATAAAAAAGGCAATAGTAGAAAATTGTTTGTATAAACAATTTAATAGTGATATTCAAGTAAATGACGTAATAGGAATGAAAGAACCAATGTTTTATAGAAACAAATTACAATATCCGCTTCGGTTTAGATAAAGATAATAAACCAGTTATGGGAGTATATTCAAATAGATCCCATAACATAGTTCCTATATCTAAGTGCTATATTCAAAATAAAATATGTAATGACATTGCACAAGATATTTTTGAATTCATAAAAGAAAATGACATATCTATATATAATGAAAAAACATTAAAAGGGACAGTAAGACACATTATAGTTAGAATTGGAGTAAAAACTAATGAAGTATTAGTTACAATAGTTGTAAATGACAATAATTTCAAAAAAGAAAAAGAACTTGTAGAATATATAAAGAGTAAATACAATCAAGTAAAATCAATAGTAAAAAATTATAATACAAAAAACACAAACGTAATTCTTGGCACGAAAAATGAAATAATATTTGGTGAAGGATATATTTATGATATTTTAGGAGAGTATAAATTTAAAATATCACCATTATCATTTTACCAAGTAAATCCAATACAAACAGAAGTGCTATATAATACAGCTATAAATTATGCAGGAAAAAGCAATAAAGTAGCACTAGATTTATATTGTGGAATAGGCACTATTGGAATATTTGCATCAAAAAACTTTAAAAAAGTATATGGAATAGAAAAAGTTGCACAAGCCATAGATGATGCAAGAGAAAATGCTCAAATAAACAATGTAGAAAACATAGAATTCTATGTAGGGGACGTAGAAGAAAAGTTGCCAGAAATACTAAAAAATATAGACGAACCACCTACTACAATATTTGTAGACCCACCAAGGAAGGGATTAGATAATGAAACAATAAATGTATTGAAAAAATTGCAGCCTGAAAAAATAGTATATATAAGTTGTAATCCTGCAACTCTTGCAAGAGATTTGAAAGAGTTAGAAGAAAGGTATGTAATAAAAGAGATACAGCCAGTAGACATGTTTCCGTATACATCACATGTGGAGTGTTGCTCGGTGCTATCTCTCAAAAATTCGATACAATAGCTGAATTTACTGCTTTTGAAGATTTGGTTAGTTTGGAGAGAAAAGACAAAAATAAGATTAAAAGAATAGAAAATCATAAAATTAGGGTAACGATAGAGGTTGACCTGGTGTGCGGAGTAGTATAAATTAATAAAAAAATAAATTAATGTTTGGAGATAAAACTTAATTGGAAGTGTTTGAAAAAGCACTTTCTTTTTTCTAGTTTTTATGATAATATGAAAAAAGAATATATATTTTGAAAAAATTGAGGTAAATATGGAAAGAAATAATATGATAAGTAAAATAGAAGAAAAAGATTTAACACAATTTCAAGAAATATTGAAGAGTGTTTTTAATAACAATATAAGCTATGAAAAAATGCAAAATTTATATAAAATGTCTAAAGATAATAAAGATATACATGTATTAGGATATTATATAAATGATAATTTAGTAGGAACAGTAACATTAAATATTTTGACATTACCGTCAGGTAAAGAGGCAACCATATGGGATTTAGCAATAAAAGAAGAATATAGCAGATTAGGTATAGCAACAAAATTAATGACTAGAGCAGAAGAAATAGCTAAAAAAGAAGATATAACAAGAATATGGCTATTTAGTGGTTTTCATAGGAAATGTGCACATGAATTATATAGAAAACTAGGATATGATGAAAATAGAGACAAAGCATTTGTAAAACAAATATAGATTTTTTAATAGTTAGGAGGATAAAAGTTGAAAATAGGAATTGATATAGATGATACAATGGCAGATACTTTTGATTATTTAATACCATATATAGCAGAATTTTTTGACATAGATATAAATTATTTAAAAGATAATAATATTTCATATAGTAATTTACCAGAAGAAATGAAAAAAAGAGAACTTGAATTTGCAAAAAAATATTATGATAAAGTTATTCCTAACACACCTTTTAAACCTAAAGTTGCGGAATATATTAATAAGATTAAAGAGTTAGGACATGAAATAATAGTTATTACAGCAAGAGATAAAACATTATATACAGATGAATATAAAACTACTATTGAAGAATTGAATAACAATAAAATTAACTATGATAAATTGATTTGTGATTTTGATAAAGCGAAAGTTTGCAAAATTGAGAAAATAGATTTATTTATAGATGATTCTATAGCAAATTGTAGTAAAGTTAATGAATTAGGAATTGAAACCATAGTATTTAATAGTAAAAGTAATATAAAAGATAAAACGAATTTATATAGAGTTGATAATTGGGAAGAGATATATGAAAAAATAAAGAAAGGCAGTTATTGAAATAATAGCTACTAAAATATAAATCATTTAAATTATGATGAAATATTTAAAGAGAAAATTACAGGAAGCAATAGAACAATTTGACCCAATAAGCACTGAAAATATAATAAATGAAGCAATAAAAAATATAGATAAAGAAATACATCATTAAAAGATACAGTAAATGTTTTATTAGAAAATAATATAATAGTAGAAATAACGGGGTATAGTCGAAATCAAGTTTTTGTTTTTCAAAAATATATAGATTTATTTTTTAAATAAAATTCATAAGACGAAAAAATAAAAAAATTCATCCTATAAATTATTTTGGGTCAAAAAAATTAAAAAATTTGACTTATAGACGAGAAAATATACAAACAAGTAAAAGAGAACATCATAAAGGAATATAAACTAGAAAAATGCGAGATTGATTTTGATTTTTAAATAGTGTATAATCTTTGGCAGGGTTCTCTCTAACAGAATGGAGGATTAATGGAAGTTCAAGTTATAGAGAAAGTGCAAGGAAGAATAGATAGAACTACAGGACTACAAATAAATAGAAAACTAAAAGTAGCAGCATATGCAAGAGTAAGCACAGATTCAGAAGACCAATTAAACAGTTTTGAATCACAAGTAAAATACTACAATGAAAAAATATCAAAAAATATAGAATGGTCTTTTGTAGAAGTATATGTACTAGATACTCTAAAATATGTAAGAATGTTAAAACAGAAAAATGTAGCAATTCTATTTGAAGAAGAAAATATTCTAGATGTAAAGTATAGGGTATCGGTAAAGTAAATTAAAACAAATATTTAAATTAGATGAAATATATTTGTAATTCTTGGTTATTAATTAATCAAATTATAATATACTTGATAAAAATTCAAATATTTCACTTTTCATAATTTCTAATCATTTAAGATAATTACTAGTTATTAAATTATAGGAGGATAGCATAAGTAATGAGAAAAACTATTATGGAAGTAGATACTGAGATTTTTAATAGAAACATTGATTTAATAAAAGAGTATGTTGGCAATAAGAATATAATGCCAGTTATTAAAGCAAATGCTTATGGTACATATATAAATAAGAGAATTGATATAATAAATAAATTTGATATAGTTGCAGTAGCTCTTGTAGACGAAGCGGTTGAACTTAGAAAATTAGGTTACAAAAAAAATATATTTGTATTAAATCAACCTTCTATTGATGAGATACAGGAAATAATAAAATATAATATTACTATTGGATTAAGTTCTGAAGAATTTTTAAATAAAATATTAAATATTAATAAAGAGATAAATGTTCACTTAGAAATAGAAACAGGAATGAATAGAACAGGAATACAATTAGGAAAATTAAAATACTTTATTAAAAAAATAAAACAAGCACCTAATATAAAAGTAGAAGGTGTTTATACACATTTATCATCAGCTGACTATGATGTGAATTATACAAACTATCAATTAAATACATTTAAAGAAGCTGTAAAAATTGTAAAAGAAAGTTTTGATAACATTATTTATATTCATTCTTCAGCCTCAAATGGATTATTGAATTATAGAGATGAAATTTCTAATTTAGTAAGACCTGGAATAATAATATATGGATATGAGTCTTTTGAAAATATGAAAGCAAAAATTAATGTTGAACCTATTTGCAAGTTAAAAACAAATATTATATTTATAAAAGAAATAAAAAAAGGTGAGGCTATAGGATATTCGAAAAAATTTATAAGTAAAGAAAAAATGAAAATAGCAACTATTCCAATTGGATATGCAGATGGATTTCGAAGATGTTTATCAAATATTGGAGAAGTAGTAATTAGAGGAAAAAGAGCCAAGATTATAGGTAATATTTGTATGGATAGCTGTATGATAGATGTAACTAATATTAAAAACGCGAAGGTTGGTGATGAAGTATATATTTGGGACAATAAAAGTATTACAGTTGATGAAATTGCTAAAAAATGTAATACAATAAATTATGAAATAATAAGCACAATATCAGATAGAGTACCTAGAGTTTTTATTAAATAAATTTATAAAAATAACTAATAAAGAATATATTAATGTTATACAATTAATTGAATAAAAAAACAAATTTTTAAACCAATTAAAAATAGGAGGAATGAAAAATGATTTAACTGTACATCACACTGCCCAATGGGATTAGACATTCCAAAACTATTATCTTTATATAATGAACATAAATTTACAGGAGGAGGATTTATTGCACCAATGGCAATATCAGCACTTCCTGAAGATAAAAGACCAAGTGCTTGTATAGGATGTAGAAGTTGTGAAGCGGTTTGTCCTCAACAACTAAAAATATCTGAAGCAATGGCAGAGTTTACAGAACTATTAAATCAGTAATTATAGTTCAATAGAAATACATAAATATTAAAATATAAAGGGGAAAAAATAATGGGAAAGAAAAAAATTATTACTATTGTTTGTATTATAATTATTATTTTAGTAATTGGAGTGTATTTTGCAGTTGATTATTTTTTAGATAAGGATTTAGAAAAACAAGAACAAGAACTTCAAGAAACAATAGATGAATATGGAACAGTAAATGAAGAAAATGTTGTTACTTTAGTTGCAAAATTTAATACGGAAGTTATGGATAATGGTTTAGAATATCCAGCCAGTGATGACTATTTTACTGTTGAGAACGATGTATACTGGTATGCTTTATATGAAGATATATATTTATATATTGAACCTTTACAATATTCTGGAGATACAGAGAAAGATATTGTAGACATGACAGCAATTAATTTCCCAAAAGATTCAGAAAACCAAGATATGGCACTACAATTTGCGAAACACTTAATTAAAGCTAACAATAACGAGTTAACTGACACAGAAATTGATGAATTAATTGAAGAAGCAAAAAAAGCATCTAAAGATAAAAAGGTTGCTAATAATGGAAAAGGAATTACAGTTGCTCTAGCAGAGAATGAAACAACTTATGAATATCAAATTGTTAGATTATATGCTGAAACAGAATAATGGATTTGATTAATAAAGGAGCTAAAAAATTTATGAAAACGGTATACTTTGATTGTTCTAGCGGAATTAGTGGAAATATGACACTAGGAGCATTAATTGAAATAGTAGGAAACGAAAACTATTTAATAAACGAGTTGAAAAAAGTAAATAACAATGGAGAAAAATATGTTTATCCAGAATATGAAAGCATGAAAGAATTAGCCGAAAAACATAATATACCTTTAAAAGAGTTATACAAACTAGATGAGTTAAAATAATTCAAATTAAGGGAATAATAGGACAGCAACTGTAAATATAGATAATGGATATAATGCAGGTTACATTAGATTTATTCAGACTAAAGAATGGAAGTTTTGATATGTAAAGTCTTGATTAGCTAATAGGTTTATGATATATTAAGTAATATTAAAAGGAGGGTTATATAATGTTAAAGGAAAGACTATTAAATGATTTAAAAGAATCTATGAAAAACAAGAATTTAATAAGAAAAAATACAATTCAAATGATAAGAGCAGCTATTTTACAAGTAGAAAAAGATAAACAAATAGAATTAACAGAAGAACAAGTTATAGAAATAATTGCGAAAGAAACCAAAAAAAGAAAAAATGCACAAATAGAATTCGAAAAAAGTGGTAGAGAAGACTTAATTAATCAAAATAATGAAGAAATAGCAATTTTATCAGAATACTTACCAAAACAATTATCAGAAGAAGAAATAGAAATTATTGTCAAAAAGGTAATTGAAGAAACAGGAGCAACAACAATGAAAGACATGGGAATAGTTATGAAAAAATCAAAGGAGCAAATAGGTGCTACTGCAGATGGAAAAACAGTAAGTGAAATAGTAAAAAAATTGTTAACTTAATAGTAATTTTAAACACAGGTATATTATTGTAAATTTTTTACAATATACCTTGATAAAAGAAATATTATATGTTAAAATCGTTATCAGTAGGAGGTATAGGATATGAAAAAATTATTAAAAATGATGTTATTAGCAATTATGCTATGTGCAGTAACATTTACAATTACTGGATGTGGAAATGACGAGGACACACAAAATCAAGAACAACAAGAAAATGTACAAGAAAATGAACAAAACAATGAAGAATCAAACAATGATAACTTTTCAAGAGGAGAATGGACTGATGATCAATACAACAATGAGTTTGCAAAAATTACATTTAATTTACCAGAAGGTTGGGTAAAAGCTACAGATGAACAAATTGCCGAAATGATGAATATAGGAACAGAAATGCTAAATGAAGACCAACAACAATTAGCAGAACTTTCAGAACAAACCATAGTCTATGGAATGGCAGCAAATAATCCAAATGATAATTCTAATATATCAGTTACATTAGAAAAACCAATATTAACTGTAACACCAGAATATTATTTAACAAGCGTAAAACAACAATTAGAAGCATTATCAAGTATGGATTACACAGTAGGAGAGCAATATGATGTTGAAATAGGCGGAGAAAGTTATCTTGCAGTAGATGCAGAAGTAGAAGGATACGGAGTATGTCAATCTTATTTTGTAAAAGCAGAAGGAGATTATATAGTAGGTATTATCATAACAGCATTTAATAGAGATCAAGTAAATGAAATATTAACTCACTTTGAATAATATAAGTAAATAGAAAAATAGCATTATAAACGATGCTATTTTTTCTACAAATAATAATACTAATACATATCTAGTCAATCAACCTAGAAAAAATACAGAAAATGAGGTAAGAATAAAATAATAAAATGAGTAGAAAAAACAAAGTTAAAATATTTAAAATAATTTTATTAATAATAGTGGTAATTTTACTACTTGGACTAACTATATATTTGGTACCTTTTATGAAAAATCTATCTACATTAGAAGGACAAATAGCATTTAAGGAAAAAATAAGTGACTTAGGAGTATTAGGAATACTATTACTATTTAGTGTACAATTAGCACAAATATTTTTAATAGTATTACCTGGCGAACCAATGGAAATATTAGCAGGTATGTGCTATGGCAGTATAGGAGGACTAATATTTATAACAATATCTGTAGCTATAATTACATCTTTAATATTCTTTTTAGTAAGAAAAATTGGAAAAAAATTTGTATATGATTTTTGGGATGAGGAAAAAATTAAAAAAATAGAGCATAATAAATTGTTTCAAAATCCTAAAAAAATAGAAATAATAATGTTAATACTATTCATGCTACCAGGAACGCCAAAAGATTTACTAGTATATATAGCAGGTCTTTTACCATTAAAACCTTTGAGATTTATATTAATTTCTACATTTGCAAGATTTCCATCAGTAATATCATCAACAATAGCGGGTGCAAATCTGGCACAAGGGAATTGGAAAATGAGCCTAATAGTTTATGCAATTACTTTTGTAATAATAGGAATAATAATAGTTATAATAAATAAATTCGACAAACATAAAATTACAGAGGAAGCAATAAGAAGTATAAAATAATATACAAAATTTACAAAAAAATGAATAAAAAGTATTGAATTTTAAAAAAATATATTGTATAATATCAAACATGGTGATGATAATGACATGGATACACCTGTTCCCATTCCGAACACAGAAGTTAAGCATGTCAATGCTGAAAATACTTGCGAGATACCTTGCTGGGAAGATAAGTAATCGCCAAACTATATTCCCCAATAGCTCAGTCGGTAGAGCGCTCGGCTGTTAACCGATAGGTCGTTGGTTCAAGTCCAACTTGGGGAGCCAAAATAACAGATAAAAAATTATCTGTTATTTTTTCTATATAGAAGAATATTTTTCTAAGAATAAAAATTGAATAAGAAAAATTTAATAAATATGTTCTTGTGGAAAAACATATAATTCCTGTTTTTGACTACAAAGTGGTATCAATTTTTAGAGTGAAAGCCAATTTTTCAGTATTTTTTTCCATAAGACTTGACAAATTTGTAAAATCCTAGTATACTAGTTTAGTAGCTAATAATTAAAAATATATAGATATAATTAGATTTACTGATAGAGGAGGGAATTTTATGGCACAACCAAAAAGAAGATGGTCAAAAGAAAGAACAAGAACAAAAAGATCAACATGGAAACTAGAAGAACCAAATATAGCAAGATGTAAACATTGTAATGAACCAATAATGCCACATAGAGTTTGTTCAAATTGTGGATATTATGATGGTAAAGAAGTAATAAAAAAAGATGCCGAATAGGGCATTTTTTTTGTTGAAAAAATATGCTATTTATGATATACTTACGAAAACATAAAAAAGAGGGTAGATAATTTGGAAACTAATGAAAATTTAACAGAGAAACTTAAATTTATAGGATTAGATTTAGAAAACATACCTGACAAATTAAACTTTTTTCAAAATATAAATTTTAGAATTCATAAAAATTATAATGAAAAAAATTACAAAGTATATAGGTATGTAAATGTAAATGATATAGAAATATTTTTAACACCTACACATAGATTAACAGACTACACGGAAAAATACGCAAAAGCTTTACCTATAGGTGCTTATCTAAGTACAGATACAGACCAAGATATAGAAAGAAATATTGAATTTTTAAAAATGATGAAATCTCTTCAAATAGAAGAAATAAATAATTTAGAAGAGCAACAATTACAATTAAATAAAAATATACCATATGATATCAAATTTTTTAAAGACTATTTATGGCAAATTTATTATTCAGAAGAATCAAAAAAATATTTTATGCTAATGCCAATTAAAGAATCAGAATGTACAGCATTATTCTATATAATAAAAAAACAATTAGAAAATAAAAATCAAAATATATATGTACCAATATGTTATGCAAATTATAGTAATAAATATTTAAATTCTGATGAGATTAGTGAAATAGAAAAATATTTATGTTTCTTTACAAAAGATTGGCCTTTAATATATGAAGTTTATGATAAAGATGACAATATGAGTATTGTTATAGTAGGTAAAACAACTATATATGACACAGTTAAAAGTGAATATAAGATAGAGCTAAACGAACAAGGAATAGCAGAAGATTATTATAAATTGCTAAAAGCATTATTCATATTAGAAACGCAATTATCACATTATTATAAATTTGATTTAAAACTTGATAGAAAGGGAAATATCCATTTTTATTTTGATAAAAAAGAAATTAATTATAAAGAACTAATACCATTTATAAAAAATGAATATGTAAAAGGATTAGAAAAGATAATAAAAACAAAAGAAACAAAGATTAATTTAGAAAAAAATCTTAAAACGTTAAAAACTCTTTCTAAAGAACTTGATAAAGAATACTTTGAGAAAGAAAAGCAAATTTCTACTTTTTTAGAATGTAAAAAAACTTTTTTTGGTAGGGTAAAATATTTTCTAAAATACAAGAAAACTTCGTTACAACCTAAAAAGGGAAAACCAATAGAAAAAGAAGAAATTGGCAAATTAAAATATTGTGAAAGAGCTGAAATAAAGGAAGTATATACACTTGAAGAACTATTAACATTATATACAAATTTAACACAAGAAACTAATGCTATTAAAGATTTAGAATTAGACATAGAAGCAATAAACAAAAGGATTGATATATTAAAAACAAAGATAAAAAATGCAACACAATATATAAAAGAAATAGATAAACATAAAAAAAGTATTTTCGAATTCTGGCGATTCACAAAAAAAGATGAAGCAAAACAGCTGAACGAAGGTACAGTAGAGGCTCCTAAAGGTAAGAAAATAAAAAAAGTATTTAACTATGAATTGGATTTTGAAAATCTTTCAAAGCAATTAGACAGAGCTCAAAGAGAAATTTTTTCAAAAGATGAAACAGATAACATATTTATTGCAACAACAGATATTTTAGAAGATATAAATGCCACAATAAACAATAATCCGATACCATTGGAACATCTTGACGAATTAAAGAAAGAAATGAAAAACACTGGTAAAATAGTAACATTTGATATATTTGGAAGTATTTCATCATCAAGAGAGCAAATAAAAACTTTAGGAAATATAAATCATAGGGAAAATGAAAAAAATAAATTTGCTATTTTAAACATAAAAGATAATACTACAATAGAAGAATATTCTGAGATATTGAAGCATATATATCAGAATATAAATGAATGTATGGATAAATTTAATAACCCTTTGGAAATTCCAATTTATAAAACAGGAGAACTAACAGAAGGACTAAATGTGTTCTATATAAATCCAGAAAATGCTTTAAAACAAGCCTCTACAAAAGAAACTAATTTATATAAAATAGTATTAAAAGAAAATAGTAAATGTTTGGCTTTTACCAATATAATGTACTATAACAATACAAATCAAACATTACCTTTAGGTATGCATGTTACAGATGGCATACTTATAAATACAAAAAATCTTGAGCTAAAATTAAAAGGGAAAAATCAAAATTATCTTATAAAAGCCAATGAAGATATGCCTAAGCCAGAAACATTAAAACTAAATATTTATGAATACGAAATATGCTAAAAGCAGATAAAGCTTTTAGCATATTTTTTTATTTTAAGAATATAAATTAAATAAGACGAGTTTATAAAAAAGGAGTTTTAATATATGAATGTAGCAGTAATTAATTTAAAGGACATATTGAAATATTTCTTTAGAATACTTATTGCCACATTCATAATATTTGTAACAACACACTATATATCAAATTCTGGACAAAACCTAAAAAAAATGCTTTCAACAAATGTAAGCACTAAATTTCTTACAAAATGCTTAGAAATAAGTATTCCTTCATTAAAAACAACAGAGACGGATTTTAAATCTGAAATAAAAATAACTAAATTAATGAATATGGAGTTAGCAGTACTTGGTCAAGAAATATCAGAAGTAAATCAAACCACTATTGCAAATAATAATGAGATACCAGAAACTTCAGAAACTCAAAATGAAACAGAATACACTGTATCTCCTCAAGTTGAAATACCAAAGCAAGCAGAAACAGAAGAAGTATCAGACAGAAATTTTAAGCCAGGTTCAAATACTTATTATGGAACAACAGCAATAGACAATGAAAGTGATTATACATTAACAGAAGAAATGCTTGTACCAGATGTAGAAATAGATAATAAAAAAGACATAATAATATATCACACCCATACTTCTGAAAGTTATACACCATGTGACACATATAACTACACAATGACAGGCAATTACAGAACAACGGACTCTAATTATAATGTAATAAGAGTAGGTACAGAATTATCTACTTCTTTAACTAAAAAGGGATTTAATGTTATACATGATGGAACATACCATGATTTTCCAGCGTATTCTGGTTCTTATGATAGATCATTAGCTACTGCACAGAAATTATTAGAAATAACACCAGCAGATTTAGTAATAGATTTACATCGTGATGCAGTAGGTAATGGTGATACATATGGTCCAACAGTAATGGTAAATGGTCAAAGAGTAGCGCAGTTAATGATTGTAATAGGAACTGACGGAGGAGGGTTAGAACATCCAAATTGGGTAGAAAATTTAAAAATAGCTGTAAAAATTCAAGAAACAGCTAATCAAATGTATCCAGGACTATTTAGACCTATAATTGTAAGAAACTCAAGATATAATCAACACGTATCTAAAGGTGCTTGCATAATAGAAGTAGGTGCAACAGCAAATACATTAGGAGAATGTTTACTAAGTATGCAATGTTTAGCAAATGTATTAGAAGAAGTATGTAAATAACTTGCTAAAACAAGTATTTTATGTTATTATCAAACAGAGGTATAAGATGAATATTGAAGAAGTATTGCAAAAAGCAACAATAAAATTAAAAGATAATAATATAGAAGAAGCTCGTAGTAAAGCTAGAAGATTACTTGCATTTACACTAGAAATGTCAAAAGAGCAAATAATTATACACAATAAAGAGGAATTAACTATAGAACAAGAAAACAGCTATAATGAATATGTAGCAAGAATAATCATAGGTGAGCCTATACAGTATATAATAGGTAAGCAAGAATTCATGGGAATAGATTTTAAAGTAAATCCAAGCGTTTTAATACCACAACCAGATACAGAAATATTAGTAGAAAGAACAATAGAAATCTTAAAACATTTAAAAGAGCCAAAAGTATTAGACTTATGTACAGGAAGTGGAGCAATAGCTGTATCTATAGCAAAATATGTTCCAAATTCAATTATATTTGCATCTGATATAAGCAAACAAGCATTAGAAATAGCAAGACAAAATGATAACGAAAATAAAGTAAATTTTGTGCATTCAAATTTATTTGAAAATATAGATGGGGAGTTTAATGTTATAGTCTCAAATCCCCCATATATAAAAACATCAGAAATACAAAGATTAAGCAAAGAAGTACAAAATGAACCATTATTAGCATTAGATGGAGGACAAGATGGATTGTTATTTTACAGAGAAATAATCAAACAAGCTCACAAATATTTAGAAGAACAGGGATACCTATGTATAGAAATAGGAGAAGACCAGAAAGAGCAAGTTATAACACTAATAAATAATTGTAGCTATTATAAAAATATACAAGCATTTAAAGACTTATCTGGACATGATAGAGTTATAATATGCGAAAAAAATAAAAGTGAAAAATCTTAAAAATTCTATTGACAAAGGTCAGAAAAAATGTTAATATATAGATTGTGAATTAAATATGCGGATGTGGCGGAATTGGCAGACGCGCTGGTCTTAGGAACCAGTGCCAACGGCGTGGGGGTTCAAGTCCCTTCATCCGCACCAATGACGTTTCTGTTCGAACTAATTGAACAGACATATACAAATATCATTCAGAAATGAATGGTATTTTTTTCAGTAGGTGTCAAATAGTAAATTTGTTTCGCAGAACCCCAAGTTTTGATAGCATGTCAAAACTCATAGGGGGTTAGGACTTATGACAGAGTCAAAGTCCTGTGCTTCGAAGCAAGTTCAAGGAGGTGGTTTTATTGGAGCAAGAATTAGCATATTCTTTTCACTTGGGCAGTGATAAAAACAAAAGCAAATTGGCAAAGAAAGTTTCCAAAGGAAATGTATGAGAAATTTGATGCTATGCTAAAAGAAATTGATGAAGAATATAGAACTGCTCTAATAAATTTTGAAAAGTATAAACTTGTAATGTATACAATGGCTAAGATTATGGAAATGAAACAAACTGAAAGAAATAAAATTGTTTTATATTTAATTAATAATGCAAATTTACATAATTTGACTTCTGGCTAAAAATTTAGTATAATATATGCATAAAGAGTGTTGAGTCAGGCAGCACTACTCAAAGGAGGAATTTTCTTATGAGGAACATTATAGATTATAAGGTTCTCATGGCTTGGACGCAAGTTAGACCAGAAGACATTATGGAAAATGGCAAAGATATAGCTGAAATGCGCAAGAGACTAGAAAACAATGTACAACAGTACATCAATGAAGGCTATCAACCGTTCGGTGGTATTGCTATAACATCGAAAGCACCGGATTGTATGCTTTACTTGGCACAAGCTGTAGTGAAATACGAATAAAAAGATGACACTCTCTACCTGACAGAGAGTTTTTTTATTATTGAGATAAAATCTTTTTTGTGTTATTATATTATTATGAAAATGATAGATAATTTATGAAAATAAGGAGGATAGCTTATGTATGAAGAATTAAGAAATGTAATAGATGGTATAAGTAAAAAAATTCAACAAGGTCAAATTGTCGAATTTGGTTGGAATAAATATAGAACTAATTATCATATTTCTTGTATACCTCCAAATGCTGAAAGAGGTATTAATATACCAAGTATTATTATAGTACCACAAAATGATACAATATATAATCAAATAGTTTTACAAGTAAATGATTGTGATGTTAATAATTTACCAGAAATGATTATTAACGGAGGAATAGTAGGAAATCAATTAATGGCTATTACAAAAGAAAGTTATGCACCAATGGTTATACCATTACTTCCAGCTATGACTGAGAATGGTATATATTTTCAACAATTATCTAAAGAGTGTTTTGAATTACCTGATACTGATATATATTATAGAATTGATGAGCAAGTAATTCGAATAATAAATGAAGCTAAAACAATTTTAGAAGGTAAATTTGGAATAAAAAGTTCAGATAAAATATTTTTAAATGGCTATTCATCTTCGGCTGTATTTGCACAGAGATTTTCATTAATACATCCAGAAATAATTGAAACAGCTTGTATAGGTGGTGCAATTGGAAGTATTCCTGTTACATCTAGAAGAATAGGCTATCCAATTGGAATAGAGGATTTTGAAAAATTATTTGGAAAAAAATTTAATATGGATGCTTATTCTAAAATAAAATTTAGATATTATGTTGGTGAGTTAGAAACAGCAATGAAAGCTGATAACAGGGTGGATGATGATGGAATGCCTGCACCTATGCACGATATGAGTTATTTTGATAAAAGTGTTCCAACAGAAATTGGAAGAAGACAAAGAGAGGTGTTAGGAAAAGATATATTTGCAAGAGCAAATAAAACAATTGAAATTTTAAAAAAGCAAGGTATAGATATGGACTTAACAATTATTCCTGGAAGATCACATAACGACAAAAGTGGTATAGGAGTAAATGAATATATTATTAGGATACCTCTTGAATTACATAATGAAGTATGCAGTGCTAATAAGCTAGTAAAGCGTAATTATGAAAGTCAAGAAAGGTAATATCCTTAAATTTAGAAATAAAATTTTTAATGCTATAAAAAAATTCAATGATAAAATAAATAAACTAATACTCTACGAAGTTATTTATAAATTTTATTATAAATCTATTGTAATTTATCAAAATTATGATATACTTTAATAAATTGATTGATATTTGTATCAATCGTCAAGAGAGTCAAAAAGTTGTAGATAACTACTTCATTGGCACCAATAAGATTTTCTAATTGATTAGTAGAAAGTCTTATTTTTTTAGCATAAAACTATCATATATTCCATACCTTGTACATACTATGTAAGAGAGTGGAGGAGAGTATGAGAGAGCTTCATAGAAAATATGGTAGAAGAAATAATAGAAAATATAAAAACATTATTATTAATCATATACAAAACAATCTAAAAGAATACATAATTTCAAGCATAATTTTCTTTATTGGTATATTACTTGGAATAGTTTTTGTTAATAATCTAAATGATGTACAAACTAGTGAAATACAAACATATATAACAAATTCAATTAATACTTTAAAAGAAAATAATGTTAAAGAAATATCAGTTTTAAAAGAATCTTTAAGTAGCAATATATTTCTAGCAGTATCTTTATGGCTAATGGGTTCAACTATAATTGGATTATTAGTAGTTTATTTAATAGTCTGTTTTAAAGGTTTCTGCTTTGGATACACATTATCTTCAATTATATATGTATTAGGTACTAATAAGGGTATATTGTTTTTTATTTCTACTATGTTTTTGAAAAATATTATCGTAATCCCTTGCACAATTGCATTAGCTGTTAGTGGTATGAATGTATATAAATCAGTTATGCAAGATAGAAGAAAAGAAAATATAAAATTAGAAGTTATAAGACACACAATTTTTTCAATTTTTATATTAATATTACTCGTACTATCTTCATTTATTGAAGCATATATATCTCAAAATATTCTTAACTATTGCATAAAATACATTTAATTTAGTTCTAAAAAGTAAGTATTTTGAATATATATAATTAATGTGAAATATAGAGAGGAGAGATGAATATGACTATAGAAGAAAGGAAACAAATGACTAGTAATACTATTCAAAACGTTATATTAGAAAATAGAGAAAAATTAACTATTTCTGGAGTACTAGATGTATTGAGTTTTGATGATCAAATTGTAATTGTGGAAACTGAATTAGGATTATTGACAGTAAAAGGTGAAAATCTTAGAATAAATAAGCTTAGCTTAGATACAACAGAAGTTATTGTAGAAGGAACAATTTTCAACTTATCTTATTCAGAGAAAAATTTAGACAAGAAGTCTGGAGGTTCATTTATAGGAAAAATTTTTAAATAATGGAGGCTTTTTCAATGCAAAATCAAGCATATACTTTTATCATATTTGTTCTTAATGGATTTATAATTGGTATATTATTTGATATATTTAGAATACTTCGAAAAAGTTTTAAAACTCCAGATGTTATTACATATATGCAAGACATTGCCTTTTGGATATTAAGTGGGTTAATAATATTATATTCTATTTTTAAATTTAACAGTGGAGAATTACGTCTATTTATATTTATAGGAGTTTTACTTGGAATTTGGGCATATATTTTAGTTTTAAGCAAACTTTTTATAAATATGTCTGTTCATATAATTAATTTTATAAAAAAATTTTTTGAAATCCTTATAGTTAAACCTGTTCAGTTTATAATAAAAATTTTAACAATAATAATATATAAACCCATTAGATTTTTATTAAGAAAAATAGCTGTTTTATTAAGAAAAATATTGTCTTTTTTTAGGAAAAGATTTAAAAAACTGTTTTTTAAAAATAGAATATATAAAAACAAGAAGGATTTTGCTTAAATTTGTAGAAATATATAAAAGTAAGAGTATTTTGATATTCTTTATTGGAGTATAAAAGTGGGAGCTACTAATGAAGATGAAAAAATCATTAAAAAAAATATTTATTATAATATTAGCAGTATACATTATGTATACATTTATAAGTCAACAAAAGGTATTAAATTCATATAAAACTTCTCAAGAATATTACACACAACAAATTGAAGAAAAATTGGCTTACAAAGAGACATTAAATAATAAAAAAAATAATATCAATTCAGAAGAATATATTGAGGAAGCAGCTAGAGAAAAATTAGACATGTATTTACCTAACGAAAGAGTTTATATAGATACTAGCAAATAGATAAGGTAGGTAGCCCACCTACCTTTATGTTGTTGAATTATTTCTAAAAATTTATTTCTAATATTTTCCAATACATTTCATAAAAAAATAAAGGAGGATCTTATAATATGGGACTAGAAGAATTATCACTTATGGAATTGAGAGAAAAAGCAAAAAATGCAGAAATTAAAAATGTTTCTAAGTTTAAAAAAGATGAATTAATTTCTATATTGAAAGAAAAATTAGAAGAAAATCAACCTCAAGAAAAAGATACTAGCGTTCAAAAAAACGATTTTAAAGAAATTGTAACTGCAGAAGGCTATAAACTTACTAATGAGGGTGATGAAGTAGCAGAAGGTATATTAGAAGTTTTACCAGATGGATATGGCTTTTTAAGAGGAGAAAACTATTTACCTACAGTAAAAGATGTTTATGTATCACCAATTCAAATTAAGCGATTCAGGTTAGATACTGGAGATAAAGTAAGAGGTATTAAAAGAACGCCAAAAGAAGGTGAGAAGTTCCCTGCATTAATATATGTAGGAGCTGTTAATGGAGAACATCCAGAAAATGCCATGAAAAGACGCTCTTTTGATGATTTAATTCCAATATACCCTAAAGAGAGAATTAGATTAGAAACTACACAAAATGAATACACAATGAGAATAATGGACTTATTATGTCCAATAGGAAAAGGGCAGAGAGGAATGATTGTTGCTCCTCCAAAAGCAGGTAAGACTACTATTTTAAAGAAAATAGCTAATAGTATAACTGCTAATAACCCAGAAGTAGAGTTAATTGTACTACTTATAGATGAAAGACCAGAAGAAGTCACAGATATGCGTCGTTCTATAAAAGGAGATGTAATATACTCTACATTTGATGAATTACCTGAACATCATGTTAAAGTTGCTGAAATGGTTTTAGAAAGAGCCAAAAGATTAACAGAGCAACATAAAGATGTAGTAATATTATTAGATAGTATTACAAGATTAGCAAGAGCATACAACTTAGTTGTTCCAGCTTCAGGAAGAACATTATCAGGAGGTTTAGATCCTGCAGCACTACATAAACCAAAAAGATTTTTTGGAGCAGCAAGAAATACAGAAGATGCAGGAAGTTTAACAATACTTGCATCTGCATTAGTTGAAACAGGAAGTAGAATGGATGATGTTATTTTCGAAGAATTCAAAGGAACAGGTAATATGGAAGTACATTTAGATAGAAAACTATCTGAAAAACGTATTTTCCCAGCAATTGACATAAATAAATCCGGAACTAGAAAAGAAGAATTATTACTTTCAAAAGAAGAATTGGATATAATATTTGCATTAAGAAAAACTATGTCTAATATGAATACTCAAGAGATGACTGAACAAATTATGGAACAAATCGTAACAACAAAAACAAATTTAGAATTTTTAGAAAGAGTAAAACTATTTTTAAAAAATAATAAATAAACAATAAAGAACTAGAATTTTCTAGTTCTTATTTTTAGATATATGTGATATAGTAGAGTATAGGTAAGAATATAAAAAGAGCATTTTTCATTGCAGATAACATTGCACAAAATCAAAGTTTTGTGCAAAAAGAGATAGGAGCATAATATAAAACAGCCATAAACCTCTACTTCTACTAAATTATTATAATCTTTTGTATTATAGTTATATCAATATTCTTATGACTTATTAAAATCAATTTTAAGACATTTTTTTGTTTTACTTATATAATTTCATTAATTTTTTCTTATTATATATTTTTTATTTTTATATATTAAATTATATGAAAATTTTTCAAAAATCTCCAAAGTGCCTATTTCTCCACATTTGCCTTATTTTACAGACAACAAACTATATGCTTAAAAAATAAAAACGGCTTAAAATCGATTCTCGTGCGTCGTTTTTTCGGGACTTTTACTATAATTTAGCTGATTTTAGGTAAAAATCTTCAGCATTTTTTGTATTCGTTATAGTTAGTTACAATTTAAAAACAGATACACAGATTTTAATAATAAACATGATTAATTTTACTATTGTATAATTATAGTAGCTGAAAATTGATTTTAAAAGCAAATTAAATTACAACTTGTAAAAAAATATTATTATAATTTAGCAATAAAAATTCTTAAAACTAATTCAATTATTTATAATTTTTTTACAAGCAACATTTGTTCGTTTTAAAAATATTTATGTTTGGATTTATAAATTCAAATTTAAAAAATAATAAAATTTTAATTTAATAAATTTTATAAATATTGAAAAATTAGCTATCCCCCCTACTCTACCGTTTTTACTTAAAATAAAAAGATTAGCTATATTTCAAAATAATCTATAAATTGTAAGTTATTATGAACAAGAGGGGAATACCCCCTCTTGTTATTGAAAAATTTTATTGCATATTGGTTAAAACCGATGTACTAAATA
>CALXPS010000006.1 GCA_944390405.1 uncultured Clostridia bacterium
TTAGAATTAAACCCTTTTTGTAATGCTGGAGCTGTTGATTTTGTAGTTGATGTTTTTCTACCTTTTCTTACTAATTGATTGATTGTTGGCACTTGTTTTTTCACCTCCTGAAAAAATAAACATTAACGTTTTATATTATACCACTTATATAAGCTAAACGTCAATACTTTTCGTAATTTTTTTGTTGTAAGTATTTGTTAAGTAATTCGTGGTAAAATTTTTGCCTATAAATCTTTGCGTATAATTTAGATTGTTTTTTATTAAATTTTTTTACTTGATTATATTTATATATTCTATTAATCTTCTTATAACTTCGCTTGTTGTATCTCCTTGCATATTGAATTTGTTTTCTATTTTCTTATATGCATTTTTATAGTATCTTATATCAGCTTTTATATCTTTTAGGTAATAATTCCTTTCAGCTTTTGTTTCTATTATTAGAGGATATACATTATCATCTTCATCAGCATAGACTAATCTTTTTAAAATATTTTCTGGTGTATCTTGAAGTTCTATTGCTATGACTTTAGGCTGTTTCAGTGCGGATATGAAAAATCTTTCGTAGAAAATTGGTGATACTGCTATTACTACATTGTCTTCATATCTATTTATGATGTCTAATAAAATTTCTCCTCTTTTTTCATGTCGTTCATAATCATTTTGAAATTTCTCTCGAAATGAATCTATTTTTTTATATCTTCTTTTTATTTCGTCATCAATATCATCATAATCGTAGTTTAGTTCTTCACTTAGTCCTTTGCCTGTTGTAGATTTTCCAACATTTGTTATTCCAAATAATAATATCTTCATTTATTTAACCTTCCTTTCTTTTTTTATTTTACATTTTATCATAAAATTTTATAAAGGGAAATACACTATGATAAAAATTTTATTACTGCTTCGTAAGCAACTCAAAGAAGCTGTAATACCGGCAAATTTATTACTCTTTATTTTCCTTCGTAAATTTACCTAATTTTTTTATCAAAGTTTATTATCTATATATTAATTCACTTATTGCTTTATTTTCTAATATCTTCTTTAATTGAGGATATCCTTCTAAACTACCTTGTTTAAATGTATATATGCTTTTTGTTTTTACTTTTTTCTTTTTCATTTCTTTTATATTTTCTTCTATTTCAGATATATATCTTTCTGCATACTCTATAAAACTTTCTGGTAATATTTGTATATTTAATTTTTTTATTATATCTGTGCAACTTTCACTTGCATATGTTGTTATTACTTTAGCTATATTTTCTGAACCGTTTTTGCTCCAACTCATTCTTTTTTTCTTCATTCTCCTTGTAAGTCTACATTTCTTCATCTTCTGTATCTCTCACATGTGTTGCTATCTTTTCTTTTAGATGATAACTATCTGCTTCTTGGTATATTGTTGGCGTTTCCTTAGTTCCTGCCTGCAATTTATCATTTTGATGTGCTTCAACTTTTTCTTTTTCATATTGTTTTATTTCTTCTCCTAATCTTTGCACTATATTCCATACTGCTACTCCACTAATTGATAATCCTGTCATATTATTTATCATTTTAGCACATACTCTGTATGATACTTCTGATATTTTTTGTGCAACTAATTCTATTATTCCTCCTGATACTTGTCCCATTTCTTTTATTTTTAATATTTCATCCGTTAGATATACACATTTGTTTTTACCATTTTCTTGTTTTTGGATATATTTAGTTCTTGTATATTCTACTAATCCCGTTTTTGCTTTTACTGTTGTTTTGCCCTTC
Organism: uncultured Clostridia bacterium; assembly: GCA_944390405.1. Classification (GTDB taxonomy): domain Bacteria; phylum Bacillota; class Clostridia; order TANB77; family CAG-508; genus UMGS1781. The sequence goes on from CALXPS010000006.1 coordinate 1,753, forward strand.
TTGTTGATTGCACTTGTTCATTAAGCGAAACTGCAGTGAAGATATTTTTTTGAATTGCTATATCTAAATTTTGATTTTTTAATAATGAAAAAGTGAAAAAATTAATTTAAGTTTCTATCAAAAACGTGAAAAAATGTGATAAATTATCTATCAAAAACGTGAAAATACTATTGACAAAATATAAAATATCTTTTATACTAAACTTAAGGAAGGTGGAATGATGAAACGAAAAATATATGATGAGTTAGTCTATTGGAAAAATACTAATATTCAAAAACCATTAATGATTATAGGTGCAAGGCAAATTGGGAAAACATATATCATTAAACAATTTTGTGAAAAAGAATTCCAAAAAAATATATATATTAATATATTAGAACATCCAGAAATAATAAAAATATTTAAAGAAGAAATTAATACATTAGAAAAATTTAACAGAATGAAAATATATTTAGATATCGATATAGATTTAGATAATACAATAATTTTCTTTGACGAAATACAAGAAAGTGAAGAATTAATTAGCAGTCTAAAGTATTTTAATGAAAGTAAAGAACCTTTTAAAATAATTTGTGCTGGAAGTTTATTAGGTGTAAAGCTAAAAAGAATGAAAACTTCTTTTCCTGTAGGAAAAGTAAAAATGTTAAACATGTATCCTATGGATTTTGAAGAATTTTTAATGGCAAACGAGAGCATGAATCTAATCAATGAAATAAGAAAATGCTATAAAAAAAATGAAGCAATGGATCCAGTATTACATGAAAAAGCGTTAAATTTATATAGATTGTATTTATGTATTGGAGGAATGCCAGAGGCAATAAATAATCTTTTAGATAATAATAAAGATATATTAAAATTCGACAAAAGTATTATTGAAGATATTATTCAATCATATATAAATGATATGAATAAATATGTACAAAATAAATCAGAAGCCGTTAAAATAGAAACTATATATAAATCTATTCCATCTCAACTAATAAATAAAAGTAATAAATTCCAATACGGTAAAATATCCTCTAATGCTAGGAAAAGAGATTTTGAAACTGCACTAGATTGGTTAATTTCTAGCACAATGGTAAATAAATGTTCAATTTTGAATAAGGTTGAGATTCCTCCTCTTCGGATTTGTTAATGAAGATCATTTTAAACTATATTTGAGTGATATTGGTATTTTGTTAAGTTTATTACAGATAAAATATAATGATGTAATTTTAGATAAACTTTTATTATATAAAGGAATTATTGCTGAAAATTATGTTGCTACACAATTATTAGTAAATAAACATTCTTTAATGTATTGGGAATCTCGGAAATCAAGCAGAAGTAGATTTTATTTTATATAATGATGATGGAATAATTCCAGTAGAAGTTAAAGCTGATAATAACATTGGAAGTAAAAGTCTAAAAATATATATGAATAGATATCATCCAAATTATGCAATTAGGATTTCAACCAAAAATTTTGGTTTTGCAAATAATATAAAGTCAGTCCCATTATATGCAGTATTTTTAATAAAATAATTATCCCTATCCCGAGGCGACTAGAATTGCCTCGAGACTTTTTTACAGTAAGTAGCTTGTTTTCCTTGTCCTGGATCTATGTCAAGTTTTTAGACACATTTTTCTACGAATTTATATATTTTTTTCAAGCTTCGCTTGAGCAGTTGATATAAATATTAAAGGAAACCCTTAACATTTATATCAACTTTAATTTATGCTATATTTTTTATATATTCATTATATTTTTGATTTGGTGTTTTGTAATCAAGAGTACTATGTATTCTTACATTATTATACCAGCTTTCTATAAATTCAAATATAGCTAATTTCGCTTCATTAAATGTTTCATACGTATTTACATTTACTTCTTCTTTTTTTAATATGGCATTGAAGCTTTCCATACTTGCATTATCATATGGATAACCTTTCTTACTATAAGAATGTTTTATATTATTTTCCTGTAACAAATTTTCATATTCATTTGATGTATATTGACTTCCTAAATCTGAATGAAATATCATTCCTTTTGTTATTGTATAGGAAAAATCAGCTTTTATCTTAGCTTTATATAAGATTTTTCCGTATACAACAAGAAAAGTAACATATAAAAGACCCGCTTTAGATTTACTTATGTGGCTTTGCCACTTTTCTTAAATTCCTCTGTATACGTTTTCATATATTAGACACTCCTTTTACATTTACATAATATTATATCATTTTTTTTTCAATTCGTAAAATTTTGTGTCTATATATCTATTCTAACACCATTTTTGTCAATAGATTTTTTATTTTTTTGTTTTCTAGTTGCATATTTCCCTCCTCATTAAGCAAAACCGCAGAGAAGATATGTTTTGAAAAAGTCAACAAGTCTCCCACTGCGTGGGAAGTGACCTTAGGCCCCATATGGTGACCCTCGCGACTTGACTTTTTCAAAACATATCTTCTCTGCGGTTTTGCGACAAGTGCTAATCATATACATATGTAACATCTATTCTTCAAATTTATATATATATGGTTTTATATCTGGTAGTAAATCATGTACATATATTTTTGTCCCATCTTCTGTTGTTAAAGTTACATTAGGATATGTCATTATCATTTTTTTATTTCCCCAGTACTTATTTATAAATTCTGCTTTTTCTGGGTCTCCATAAATTCTATTATATTGCTCTATTACTTTTTCTTTGTTTTTTATATTTAAATTATTTTCTACTGCCATTCTCATTAAGAATAGATTCATCGCAATACCTGAAACTAATGCATTTACTATCATAAATATTATTCCTACACAAGTTATTGTTTTTAGTTTTTTTATATTTATTTTAGTTTTTATATATTTAATAAATCTATCAACTTGTGGATTTATTATTCTTATTAGCATTAAGCTCAAAATTCCCCAAAATATTGCATATAATAAGCATATTCTGCCATTTATATTTAATACTCTGTTAGAATAATCCCACCAACGTGCATCAAATATTATTTCTCCTAAAAAGCTTATAATATATTCAACAATAGAACCAACTAAACATCCTCCTAGAAATAGTGTATAATTGTTCTTATTAAAATATCTTAATGACAGAATTAATACAACTGCTCCTACTCCATATATGCCACAAAATGGTCCATAAAGAAAACTTTTTCTACTTTCTAATACATTGTAGTTTATTAACGCAAATAGAGTTTCTACTACAAACCCTACGAAACTATATATTATAAAATATGCAAATATTTTCCATATACTTATTTTCTGTATTTTTTTCTCCATCTATTACTTTCCTCCATATTTTTAAAGAATGAGCGACCTCTGGTTGGTCGCCTGCTATATTTTTGTATTTTATTATTCTACTATTGTTCCTTGGCTCTCTTCTTTAAATGTTGACTTTACAATTATTTTTACTTTCTTCTCCTGAGCTAATTTTACGCATTTATTATGTAAAACTCTCGCTCCATTATTAGCCATTTCTAACATTTTTTCATATGATATTTTATCATACCTTATTGCATTTTTATTTTTATTTGGGTCTTCTGAGTATACTCCATCTACATCTGTAAATATCTCGCATTTTTTTGAGTTTAAAGCAGCTGCTAATGCTATTGCTGTTGTGTCTGAGCCTCCTCTGCCCAATGTTGTTATATCTCCATTTTTGTCAATCCCTTGGAATCCTGCAACTACTACAATTTTACCTTTTTCTAAGTCCTGTATGACTTTACTTGTTTTTACTTCTGTAACATTTGCATCCCCAAAGTTTGAGTCTGTAATTATTGGAACTTGCCATCCTAAGTACGCTTTCGCCTCATAGCCTAGCTCTTCTAAACACATTGCTAACTTTGCAACTGATATTTGTTCACCCACTGACACTAACATGTCATGTTCTCTTTTGTTTGGTTTGTCTGTAATTTCTTTTTCCTGCCTAATTAAATCATCTGTTGTTTTTCCTTGTGCGGAAACTACCACTACTACTGCGTTTCCTTTGTTTTTTTCTTTTGTAATGTGCTTGCAAACATTAAATAATTTGTCTGTGTTTGCGACAGAACTTCCTCCAAATTTTTGTACAATTATTTCCATTATGGAACCTCTTTTTTATATAAAATACCCATAACATTTAAATTTAAATATTACTTTGTTTATTCTTGCATATTATATAACATTTTCTACAATTTTGTGAATAGTTTTTTAAGATTTTACTGTTGTTTTTAAATAGCTTTCAATAAATCCATTTAGATTACCATTCATCACTGCTTCTATATTTCCTTCTTCATAATTGGTTCTATGGTCTTTTACAAGTGTATATGGGCAAAATACATATGAACGAATTTGGCTGCCCCATGCTATATCTCTTTGTATTCCTTTTAGGTTTTCTATTTTTTCCTTTTGTTCTTTTTCTTTTAGTTCTAATAGCTTGGATTTTAACATTGTCATTGCATATTCCCTATTTTGTGTCTGAGATCTTTCTGTTTGACAAGCTGTAACTATTCCTGTTGGTATATGTGTTAATCTTACTGCTGATGAGGTTTTGTTTACTTTTTGTCCTCCTGCACCTGAAGCACGATATACATCCATTTTTATATCTTCTGGGTTTATATCTAGTTTTATATCTTCTGTTATTTCTGGCAACACTTCTGCTGATGCAAATGATGTGTGTCTTCTTCCTCCAGCGTCAAATGGAGATATTCTAACTAATCTATGAACTCCCATTTCACCTTTTAAATATCCATATGCATTTTCTCCTTTTACTAGAAATGTTACATTTTTTATTCCTGCTTCATCTCCTTCTAGATAATCTAATTCTTGCACTTCAAATCCATTATTTATAGCCCATTTTGTGTACATTCTATATAACATTTCTACCCAGTCTTGTGCTTCTGTTCCTCCAGCTCCTGGATGAAGTGTTACTATTGCGTTATTTTTATCATATTTGCCTGAAAGAAGAGTTCCTAACTCTATTTTTTTTATTTTTTCTTCTAAGTTTATTGTGCTTTTTAAAACTTCTTTTCCTAATTCTATGTCTTCTTCTTCAATCAATAATTCATTTAAACTTTCTAGGTTTTCTATTTCTGCTTGCAATTTTCTATAGTTTTCTATTTTACTTTGAATTCTTTTCATTTTTGTTAAAATTATACTTGATTTTTCTTGATTATCCCAAAAATCTGGTTTTGATATTTTCTGTTCTAATTTTTTTTTCTCTTCTTCTAGATTTGAAATGTCAAAGTGAATCACCTATTGTTTTTAGTTTTTCTTTTAGTAATATTATTTTATGTTTGTTTTCTTCTAATTCTATCAAATTAGTATCACCCTTTCTTTTTTCATAGTGTATTAAAATAAAGATGTATTAACATCTTTATTTTACATTTTTACAATATATCATGTATGTTCTTCTTTGTCAAATTACTTGCCTATTTAAGCTATTTTTTCTATATCTATTCTTGCATTATCATACCTTATATCTTCAATAGATACTCCATTTAATCTTAAAATATCGCCTGCCTGTAATCTTATTATTACTGTACTTGTTAACGTCATTCTATTGCTTGGACTATTTCTTATTACTGGCGATTCGTTGAAAGTATCTTGTATTGGCTCATTATTTACTGATAATATAGCATTAAAATTAAATGTTCCTGACACACTTTGAACTCCATATAACTGGTAAGATACTTGATATATCCCTGTTTGGTTTATTAAAATTTCATCACTACCTTCAGTATGGCTTATTGCTGTTCCTTCTATTATATTATTTTGGCTAAATTTAATTGCAGTTGTTCCGAAGTTCTGTATTATCTCCATTTTTGGCAATTGCAACTAAAATACTGGGCTTATTTACATTATTATTTACAACAATAATTGCTAAAATTATTATAATAATTAATAATAAAGATATGGTTACTGCTTTAATTATATTACTACATCCACAACACATAAAATTCCTCCTCTTTATATGTTATGAATAAATTAAACACTTTGTTATTAAGCCTAACTAAATATTATATTTTTTAACATTTTCATTTTACTATGCTCTATTTTACCATATTGGTTTACATTAAATCCAAAAATGATTTTATTATTATATGTATATTGTCTAATTAAAATCACTCTATTTTTTTTGCATGAAGTACAATTCGGTATTTGTTATTATTAGCGCAAGTAGAAAGAGTTAAGATTGTATCTTTATCTGAAACTTCTTCATTAAAGTTTTTAATACTTCTTTCTTTTACTTCTTCTATAAACTTTGCAAATTCAGTATCTTCAAATTCTGTTTGAATATAATAGTCTTCTTTTAATATTTGATAAATAGAAAATACTCTATATTTATAATTATTATCTTCTGTGGCAAATATTATCTCCATATTTGTTTCATTATTATACCAACTTTCATCCAGAACATTTTTTAAAGTTCCAAACATAGATCCATCTCGTCTATTATGTCCAAAAATAACTATGTTTTTATCAGTTCCATCTAACTTGTTCTTATAATCTGCAAAAATCCATCCTGCTGAATTATAAGTTTTGTCAAAACTATGTGTCAAATAATAAGAATTATCATCTGCTTTAACAATAGGATATTCTATTTTAGTATTATTAACTTTTATCCAAGCTACTGTGTCAGAATTTTGCTGTTTTAAAGCTTTAAAATCTATACTATATTTATCTTTATCATTTTCTTCTTTTTCATTATTTATAGTTACAAAACTTGAAAGCTGTTTTGCAATTTCATTATTTGATTTATTTTCTTTATACCATTGATATATTTCAATAATAGAGAAAATAATAACTCCTAGAAAAATTATTTGAAAAATAATAATTATTTTGGATAATATTTTTTTATTATTTTTTCTATTATGTTGCTTTTTTTCTTTTTTATCCTTTTTTATTTCTATCTTACTTTTTGAATGTTTTCCCATAAATTCATCCTGCCTTTTGCAATTTTTTGAATATATTATATAGTTAAAATATGCACTTAATATAAAAAGAAAAGTGCATATTTTATTTTATTTATTTTTATATAAATTTTTTGTGTGTTGTATTATTATCTTAATTCTTATTCTTATTTCTTATTTTAATTGATATAACCATTCCTAATATAGCAATACTCAATAATGCAATATAAACAATAATATTATCTCCAGTAACAGGATTCTCTACATTATCTCCAGTAACAGGATTTTCTACATTATCTTCATTACCTTCTATACTATTATTTAAAGTGTCAACATAAGTAATTGCATAAGTAGAATATTTGTCAGAACTAAATGTTAAAGTTCCATTTTCATTATAAATAGTTTCTAATTCTTCAGCTACACCATCGTGAACTCTAATAATTGTATATTTTCTTGTATATCCATCTTCAACTTTTGAAATTCCTTCAGGAATAGAAATAGTTATTTGAATTTCTTTATTTAATTGTGAAAGTTTTGTTATTTCAGTTCCTTGCTCATTCTTAATAATTATATCAATATTATAATATCCTGCAATTTTTGCATCATTTTTTATAACTGCTTCAACTTTTGAAGCGTCTTCTGATATTTCCTCGCTATCAACTAAAGTACTATCTACATCAACAACTAATTTTTCACCATCTTTAACAGAGGTTTCAATAGCTTGTTTTTGTTCATCTGTTAAACCTGCAACTTCTTCGCCATTTATTATTTGATTTACTATTTCATTTACAACTTGTTTAGTGTCATTAACTTCATCTGTATTTTCTTCTCCAACTATTTCATATACTACAACACTTACTTGTTTAGATGTTCCATTTGATAGACTTGCTGTTATTGTAGCTTTTCCAACTTTATTAGCAGTAATTTTATTATCTTTAATAGAAACTACTGAATCATCATTAGATGAAATTGTTAAATATTTTTCTAAATTGTTAGTAACACTTATTCCTAAATCTTTTGTTGAACCTTTAGACATAATAATTTCATTAGATTCTACAGATATTTCTCCTGTTTTTTTAACATCATATCCTGAAGTTGTTTTATATGTAGAATATCCTGATGCAATCTCATCTTTTACATCACAATTATATGTTCCACCTGTTATATTCTTAGAATAGTCTTTTTTATCCATAGGATTTTGTACTTCTGTCAAATTTTTAAATGTACCACCAGTAATTGTTAATGTTCCTGTTGTGTAAGTTCTAGTAATGTATTTAGCATCAAAATCTCCACCAGATACATTTAATTTTGTTGCTTCATATCCTTCTGTACCATCACCGTTAAATAAAGAGATATCTCTATATCCTTTGTATTTACCTCCAGATATTGCTACGTCTCCTGTAACTTGAATTAGAGTACCTTTAACACTAGTAAATTCTCCAGAATTTATAATTGTTTTAGACCAATCATCACTTTTAATTGTAGATGTAGTAGTATATTGTGTAAATGTTCCACCATCTATAGTTAAGATAGCAACTGGACTATTCCCTGTTGGAACTGGAACGTTTCTATCATTTTCACTACTAGTTTTACCATTATACCATCCATTAGCAATAAGACTAGAGTTTCCTGTGTTATTTGTGTCTTGAGTAAATACTCCTCCTTTTATTGTCATATTTGCTAAATTTTTAATAGTATACCATTCACTTGAATTATATGTACCTGATTCTATTGTAACTGTACCTCCAAGATTTACAACAGCACCTTGCGTACTATTTACTTTACTGCCTGAACCTCTTATTGTAGCTGTAGCTCCGCTTTCGACTGTAATAGCATCCCCATCTACTGTTAAATTATAACCATTTAAATCAATTGTAACATTGCTACCACTTTTTACTACAATAGCTTCTGTTGAATCTGCATTTAATGTGTAATTTTCATTAATTTCTGTTGTTGCACTAACGACATTTATACAACTTACAGCTATAAAACTAAGTGTAACAATTAACATTATTAATAATAATTTGTTTTTTACTCTCATCATTTTCTCCTTTCATAAATTTAAACTAATCATATTAAGTTTTTATGCAAAATATAAGATTTTATCCCCCCCCACAAAATTTTTATATAAAAAATAAATTTTTACATATGCATTATATCAAAGCTTAGGATAAAAAGCAAGTTTTTTTTATATTAAAAGCATAGTAATTTCATAAAAAATTATCCTGATTTTCAAAGCAATTTGTTAAATTTTGATTTTCCTTATTTTATACTACTTTCCACAGCAATTCTTGTATTTTTTACCCGAACCACATGAACATAATTCATTTCTACCTACTTGTGGTGCATCATTTTTTATTGGGGTTTTTGGGCCTGATTGTGATTTGTTTGGTATAGCTGTTTGTTGACCTCTTAGTCCTTCCCCTGTTATTCTTACAGTTTGTTTTCTTTCTACTTTTTGTACGCCTTTTAAGTGTGATAAGATTTTTACAACATCTATTTTTATGTCATTTATCATTTGGTCAAACATATCAAATCCTTCTATTCTGTATTGCACTACTGGATCTTTTTGACCATATGCACGAAGCCCTATTCCATCTTTTAATCCATCCATCGCGTCAATGTGATCCATCCATTTCTGGTCTACTACTTTTAGCATTACTACTCTTTCAAATTCTCTTATATTTTCTTCTCCTATTTCTTTTTCCTTTGTTTCATAATTTTCTATTACTTTTTTGTATAGATTATCTATTATTTCTGGTTCATTATCTGGTAAGTTTGTTACTTCCAAATTTAATATTGTTTTTGCCTCTGTAATTACTCCTTCTTTTTCTACTCCAATATCTGTTGCATGTGTCTCTACAATTTGTTCTATTACAGAATGCATCATTTTTTGTATTTGTTCTTTTAAGTTTTCTCCATCTAAAACTTCTCTTCTTTGTTTGTATATTATTTCTCTTTGCGTATTCATTACATCATCATATTGCAATACATGCTTTCTCATGCTAAAATGCTGTCCTTCTACTCTTTTTTGAGCATTTTCTACTGTTTTTGAAAGTATTCCCATTTCAATTGGCATGTTTTCATCTGCTTTTAAAGTGTTATACACACTGGTAATCATATCCCCACCGAAGATCTTCATTAAGTTATCATCTAGTGCTATATAAAATCTTGATTCTCCTGGGTCTCCTTGTCTTCCACTTCTTCCTCTTAGCTGATTATCTATTCTTCTTGATTCATGTCTTTCTGTTCCTATTATTTTTAATCCGCCAGCTGCTAGCACTTTTTCTTTTTCTTCTTTTATTTCATTTTCAAATTTTTGTTCATATTTATTAAATGTTTTTCTTGCTTCTAATATCTCTTCATCATTTGTTTCATTATGTGCATTTGCTTGTTCTATTAATTCATCTGAATATCCTTGTTTTCTCATTTCTTGTTTTGCTAAGAATTCTGAATTTCCTCCAAGCATAATATCTGTACCACGACCTGCCATATTTGTTGCTATTGTTACAGCTCCATATTTTCCTGCTTGTGCTATTATTTCTGCTTCTTTTTCATGATATTTTGCATTTAACACTTCATGTTTTATTCCTTCTCTTTTTAATATACTACTTATTTTTTCTGAATTTTCTATTGATACTGTACCCACTAACACTGGTTGACCTTTACTATGACTTTGTTTTATATCTTCTACAACTGCTCTGAATTTTGCCATTTCATTTTTATATATTATATCATTTAAATCTTTTCTTATCATTGGTTTATTTGTTGGTATTGTTATAACATCCAAGTTGTATATTTCTCTGAATTCTGCTTCTTCTGTCATAGCTGTACCTGTCATCCCTGATAATTTATCATACATTCTAAAATAGTTTTGGAATGTAATTGTTGCTAATGTTTTAGATTCATTTGCAATTTTTACATTTTCTTTTGCTTCTATTGCTTGATGTAAACCATCACTATATCTTCTTCCATACATTATTCTTCCTGTAAATTCATCTACTATTAACACTTCTCCATCTTTTACTATATAATCTATATCTTTTTTCATTATTCCATGTGCACGTAATGCTTGATTTATATGATGTACTATTTCTGAATTGTCGATATCATTCAAATTTTCTAATTTAAAAAACTCTTCTGCTTTTTTTGTTCCTTTACCTGTAAGTGTTGCAGATTTTGCTTTTAAATCTATTATATAATCATATTTTTCATTATCTTCTGCTTGTTCTAGATCTTTTGCATCTTCTTCTACTAAAGTTTTTGCTTTTAATCTTTTTACAAAGTCATTTGCTTGTTTATACAAGTCAGAACTTTGTGCTGCTGTTCCAGAAATTATAAGTGGTGTACGTGCTTCATCTATTAAAATACTGTCTATTTCATCTACTATAGCATAGCTTAATGGTCTTTGTACCATTTCTTCTTTGTGTATAACCATATTATCTCTTAAATAATCAAATCCATATTCATTATTTGTTCCATATGTTATATCTGCCGCATATGCTTCTTTTTTCTTTGATGGTTCCATTCTTGAAATTACTAAACCTACTGTTAATCCTAAAAATTTATATAGTTTACCCATCCATTCGCTATCTCTTTTTGCTAAATAATCGTTTACTGTTACTACATGAACTCCCTTCCCTGTAAGTGCATTTAAATATACAGGTAAAGTTGCAACTAATGTTTTTCCTTCTCCTGTTTTCATTTCTGCTATTCTACCTTGATGAAGAATAATTCCACCTATTAATTGTACATCGAAATGTCTCATTCCCAATACTCTTTTTGAAGCCTCTCTTACAACTGCAAAAGCTTCTGGTAAAATATCATCTAATGTTTCACCTTTTTGCAATCTTTCTTTAAATTCGTTTGTTTTTGCTTTTAGTTCAGTATCTTTTAATTTTTGTATTTCTGTTTCCAAGCTATTTATTTTATCCACTATTGGCATTACTCTTTTAACTTCTTTTTCACTATATGATTTAAAAATTTTACTAAAAATTCCCATTTATGTACCTACCTTTTATATTTTTATCTATACATTTATATCACAAATTATCATATCTTTCAATATGTTACATAGAATTAAGTAAAAAAGGTGTTACTATTCAATCTAAATTAATTAATAGCACTTTGTAGCCAAAAGCAGGAATTATATGTTCTTTTCGAAAGAAAATAATCAAACAGCCTGCTGCTCAACTCGTGACCCGCATTGACCTTTTGATTTTTTCTTGAGAAAAAACATATAATTTTTGCTTTTGGCGGATTATATGTCTTTAGGTCTGAATGGTAACAAAAAGGTGTGGTTGTATGTTTGTTTATAATGTTAAATTTAATAGTAAAAGCATTGTAAAATTTTCTCTTATTATTATTTCAATTATAGTTGTTATATTTTTTCTCATTTCGCTTTATAAGATTTTAAGTAGTAGTTTTACTGTAAGTGATGAGGTTCCTGAACCTGATGTTGCGTATTTAAAAGTAGAAGAATATACTAATGTTTTGAAAAGTGTTTATGAAAATTTAGATACATATGTCGGTCAAAAGATTAGCTTTTCTGGATATATTTATAGAAATTTAGATTTTTCTGAAAACCAATTTGTTCTAGCAAGAGATATGATTGTAGAAGGTAGCACAAAAACATTAATTGTTGGTTTTTTGTGTTCTCATAAAGAGGCAAGTAATTATGCAGATGGTAGTTGGGTTGAAATAACTGGCGAAATTACTAAAGGTAACTACCATGGTGAAGTGCCAATTATTCGCGTAAATAAAATTAAGCAAATAGATAAACCAAGTAACGAATATGCTTATCCACCAGATAGTACCTATATACCTACTAGCATTATATATTAAAGAAGTTTAAAGTAGGCAAACCCTGCTTTAAACTTCTTTAAATCCTTCTCCAAAAACCTCTCTTGCATTTGTTATTATTATGAATGCTGAAGAATCTATATCTTCTATAATTTTTCTGGCCTCTCTTATTTCTGCTCTTGACATTACACATAACAATATATTTTTCTCTTGTTTCTTATACATGCCTTTTCCATATAGAGCTGTGCTACCTCTTTTTAATTCTTTATTTATTGCATCTGATATTTGTTCCCATTTTGGTGATATTATTAACAGCATTTTTGCAAAATCTATTCCTTCAAAGAATATATCTAATATTTTTCCCATAATATATATTGCAAGAGCTGAATATAATGCAATTTCTATATCTTTAAAGAATATTGTATTTGCTATAACTATGAGTGTATCAAATATTATCATGAGTGTCCCAGTTTTCATTTCTGGGTTATATTTTCTTATAACATTTGCTAGTAATTCTGTTCCTCCTGTCGAACCATTTGCTTTTAACACAATTGCTGTTCCTATTCCCACAATTGTTGAGCCATATAAGCATGCTAGAATTCTATCATCTGTAACAGAATTTATTTTTTGAAATACATTTAAAAAATAAGATAATAAGAATGTACCTATCACTGCATTTATAAAAAATTTTTTTCCAACTTTAAAATAAGCAATAATAAATAAAGGAATATTTAATACTAACATTGTGGTTCCTACAGGTATTTCTGTTATATAATATACTACTGTTCCTATACCTGAAAAACCACCTGTTGAAAGCTGATTAGGCAATAAGAATTGTTCTATTCCTATTGCCATAATCAATGTTCCTATAGTCATCTTTAATAAATCTAGCGAGAATTCTTTTGCCTTTACGATATATCTTTTTGCTCTAAAGTTCATATTCTTCACCTAATTTATTATTTACATTTTTATAGATTATTATGCATTTTTTGCCATATACTCCTCGTATAGTTTTTTTGCTGTCTCTGGACAATCTGTTCCATCTTTATTTTTAATAGGTGCAAAGTCTTCTTCTCTTTTTCCTCTTAAAATTGCTATTTCATCAAATAGGCAGAAGCTATCAAATATAAATTTTTCGAATTTATAACAATTTTCCTTTTCTGGAACTACAAGTTCTCCTTTTTCATTTATATATTTTGCTTTTTTTTCTGCTACATGATATTTTAATTCCTTTGTGCTTGCTTTCTCTATTGCCTCTATATTATATAAGTTACACATTATATGAGATTCACCATATATCATTTCTCCATATTCATCTACTGCTAATCTCATTTCATTTTGAAGTTCAGTATATTCAATTACTTTTACTTTACCATTTTTTTTGCACAATACTCCAACTCTTTCATATGGACTATTTTTTACAATTGTTCTTGTTGCAATTTTAACATTCTGTTTTATTGCTAAGCCTAGTAAAAGAGTATCTACATATTTTACTAATAAATTATCTACTGAACCGATAAATACCCATTTAATATTGTTCTTTTTCATCTCATCAATTATTCCATTTTTAGCCATTGAGTAGAATATTCCACCATTTCCGTCTGATGCTAGTTTTATTAAACCATCTTCACCTAATATTAATTTTCCTTGTTTGTTTAATAATGGTATTTCACCTTGCTTGAAAAATTCTATATACTGCTTTGGATATCCAAAATAGTTCTTTTTTTCAAAAAATGATACAGTTTCTTCATTATTTTCTGGGCTTGTCATAATATAACATTTTATAAATACATTATACTTTTTTTGTGCTTCCTTTAATTTGTCAACAACAACTTCAAATAGAGATTTAACTTTTGAATTTAACTCAATTTCAAAAGTTCCCTTAGGTCCTTGGTGCCCTAATCTAGTGCCTTGCCCTCCTGCCATTATTGCTATTGCAAATTTACCAGATTTAACAACATCTTCGCCTGTTTTTATATATTCATCTATCTGCTTTTTATCAATTTTTTCTGGATTAATTGCTTTTACTGGTTTTATATCTTCTATATTATTTATTACATTTGTTTTATGTATCGCCTGCTCATATAATTCTTGCAATTGTTCAAAATCAATTTTTAACACTTGGTCTGCTAATTCTTCTGTATTTACATTAATATGTCCTTGACCATATTTTTCTAGTATTCTTCTTGCTTCTTCTATTTTTTTCATATCTAGCATTCTCTCCTTTTGAAAAACATACTTAAATACTATACCACTTTTTTTGTGTTTTGTCTATAGTTACCATTCACTCTAAAAAAATTAGTAGCACTTTGTAGCAAAGAGCAGGTATTATATGTTCTTTTCGAAAGAAAATAATCAAACAGCCTGCTGCTCAACTCGTGACCCGCATTGACCTTTTGATTTTTTCTTGAGAAAAACATATAATGCCTACTCTTTGCGGATTATATGCTTTTAAGTCTGAGTAGTAACTGTCTATACCCTAAATTAGGCTAAAATTGTTGACATTTTTTTCCCTTTATGTTATTATTTTTTTAGGTGATTGAAATGGAAGAAAAGAATAATGATATTGAAGTTGTTCTTGATGATAATGGAGAGAATTTAGAGATTTCTCCTGTTTATGAGCATCTTAATGTTGCTAAGCCAAAGCCTAAAGAGCATAAAAAGAATATTATTATACCTGAAGTTAAAAAGAAAAAATAATTTTTTTGTTTTTTTATTGACAAAATGAGGAAAAGTATGTATAATAGAATAGTTCATGGCGAGATAGCTCAGTTGGCTAGAGCATTCGGTTCATACCCGACAGGTCGGTGGTTCGAATCCACTTCTCGCTACCAATAAAAATAGTGTGCTATGTGGCACACTATTTTTGTTATGGTTTGATGTCAATATCTATAATCTTTTATATTTGGTGGAGATGGAGGGAGTCGAACCCTCGTCCAATATTCTATTCATATAAACTTCTACGAGTGTAGTTTATTATTTAAAATTCCCTCTAATCTAGGCAAATAAACACGCCTATGATTTTTGGTAGCCTTTAATTACCCATTATTCACAAGGCAATGAATAATTTCGTTTCCTACTTTAATCGACGCCTTATCTGTACCAGTAGGCCTTACAGTAAGACGACGTTGCGACTAGGCAGCGTATGCTAATTCTTTATCAGCGTTTATTTTTATTTCGCTTTTTTTAAGTGGCCAAAGCGACCATCCACTACTCGCTATTCATACTTCAAAAATACTGTCGAAACCAAAATACATCCCCATGTACATATATATTATACTACTTTTTTTTAATTTGTACAATAAAAGAGAACTAAAAAGTTCTCTTTTCTAATATATTCCTTAATTTGTTGAATATGACTAGTTGTTTGCTTTATTCTTTTTTCCAAATGTTATGTCTTGGAATAAGAAGTTTTTAAACCCTTGCCATGTTACTTCTTGATGTAAGAATTCATTTATTTCGTCTTCAATTTTTTGTTGATATGGTGTTAATTCTACTTTTATCTCATAAGTTAAAATTCCTCTTAGTTTAGACCAAAATGATTGTTTTGCTGGTAGATTGGTTTTTGTTTCACATACCTTAAAAGTAGAGTTTTCTGTTCCATTTCCACAGTTTTCTACTGTTCCACCATTTTCGCCTACTTCTCCACCATTTCCTTCTAACGGAATAAATTTTGATACTTCTTTCATTATTTTTTCCTCCCTTTTAAAGTATTTTCGAGATTTTTCTTTAGTATTAATCATGAGTGATAAATCTCTTACATCTTCATATAAATTTATACTACATTTTTAATCAATAATCAATAGTTTTTTACAATATTTTCTTTACATTTTTGTTACAATATTGTTACATTTTTGTTACATTTTTCCAATTAGTTCTAGACCTTGGCGTTCTAAGATTTGAACAGTTTCTATTGTATTTTCTAAGTTGTCTCCTCTAGCTTTAACTTTTATATAGTTTGTTGTATGACCTTCTATATAATTTCCCTGTGTTTTTGTTTCAAATAGTACATCTAACTCTTTTCCTACATATTTTTCTAAAAATTCTATTTCATTCTTATTTGACAATTCTATTAGGATATTGCTTCTTTTTTCTTTCGTTTTTGCATCTATCTGCTCTTTCATTTTTGCTGCAACTGTTCCTTTTCTTGGCGAGTATTTGAATATATGCATTTTACTAAATTTTATTTTTTTAAGAAATTCATATGTTTTATTAAATTCTTCTTCCGTTTCTCCCGGAAAACCTACTATTATATCTGTTGTTAGTGCAACATTTGGAAATTTTTTTCTTAATAAATTTACACCTTTTTCAAATTCCTCTATTGTATATTTTCTATTCATTCTTTTTAAAGTATCATTGCATCCACTTTGCAAAGATAAATGAAAATGATCACATATTTTATCTACATTTCCTAATCTTTTTACAAATTCTTCAGTTATAAGGTTTGGTTCCAATGAACCTAATCTTATTCTTTTTAATCCTTCTACTTTATTTATTTGTTCTAATAGGTCTATTAATCTTGTTTCATCTGCAAAATCCTTACCATATGATGCAACATGTATTCCAGTTATTACAACTTCTTTTATTCCCTTTTTTACAATTTCTTGTATTTCTTTTATTACACTTTCTGGTTTTCTACTTCTTACTCTCCCTTTTGCATATGGGATTATACAGTATGAGCAAAAATTATTACAACCATCTTGAACTTTTATAACCGCTCTTGTTTTCTCTGTATATGTTATTGTTCCAAAATCTTGAAATTCTTTTTCTTCCTCAATTTTTCCTACTTTTTCCTGCTTTCCATTTGAGTAGTTTTCAACTATATGCACTATGTTGTTTTTTTCTGAATTACCTATTATTATGTCCAACTCTTCTATTTTTTCTAGCTCTTCTTTACTTATCTGTGCATAGCACCCTGTTGCAACTACTATTGATTCATTATTTTTCTGCTTTGCTTGTCTTATAATTTGTCTTGATTTTTTATCTGCCATACTTGTAACAGTACAAGTATTTATTACATAGATATCAGCTTTTGAATCAAATTCTACTGTTTTGTAGCCTGCCTCTATAAATTTTTGTGCTATAGCATTTGTTTCATATTGATTTACTTTACATCCGTAATGTGTAAAATGCTACTTTTTTTTGCATGTTTCATTCTCCTTTTAGTTTTATTCATTTTCCATTGGTATAGCTGATTGCGTTTCTTGTGTTGGTTTTGCCATTTTTAGTTCCTGCCATCTTTCTTCTGTTATTAGTGTTTTTCTAGGCTTGCTACCTTCATATCCAGATATTATACCTCTAGCTTCCATTTGGTCTATTATTCTTCCTGCCCTTGTATATCCTATTTTGAATCTTCTTTGTAAACCAGATGCTGATATTTGTCCCATATTAACAGCCATATCTATCGCATCCATTAAGAATTCATCTGTATCATCTTCTTCATCTGCTTCTAGTTCTTGGTCTGTTGAATTTGCTTTTTCTATTTTCTCTATAATGTCATCGCTATATGATGGACCTCCATTATTCTTTAAGAAAGTTACTATTTTTTCAACTTCTCCATCTGATATGAATGCACCTTGAACTCTTTGTGGTTTTATTGTGCCTGATGGATAAAATAGCATGTCTCCTTTTCCTAATAGTTTTTCAGCACCTATTGAGTCTATAATTGTTCTTGAATCTACTCCTGATGTTACTGCAAATGCAATTCTACTTGCGATGTTTGCTTTTATAACACCTGTAATTACATCTACAGATGGTCTTTGAGTTGCTATTACTAAATGCATACCTGCTGCTCTTGCCATTTGTGCTAGTCTACATATTGCATCTTCTACATCTTTTGCAGCTACCATCATTAAATCGGCAAGCTCGTCTATTATTATAACTATTTGTGGTAGTTTTTCACCTATTCCTTCTTCTTCTAATGCCTCATTATATCCTGATATATCCCTCACATTTTTTTCTGCAAATAGGTGATATCTGTTTACCATTTCTTGTACTGCCCAAGCTAATGCTCCTGCTGCTTTTTTAGGGTCTGTAACTACTGGTATTAACAAATGTGGTATTCCATTATATACTGATAGTTCTACTACTTTAGGGTCTACCATCACTAGTTTTACTTCACTTGGTTTTGCCTTGTAAATAATACTTGTAATTAGTGTATTTATACATACACTCTTTCCTGAACCTGTACTTCCTGCTATTAAAACGTGTGGCATTTTTGCTATATCTGTTACAATTACATCTCCTGCTACATCTTTTCCTACTGCAAATGATAATTTTGATTTTGCATTTTGGAATTTTTCATCTGCTATTATGTCTCTTAGAACTACCATGTTTTTTTCTTTGTTTGGTATTTCTATTCCTACAGCTTGTTTTCCTGGTATTGGAGCTTCAATTCTTATACTTTCTGCTGCTAAGTTTAATGCTATATCATCTGCCAAGTTTGCTATTTTGCTTACTCTTACACCTTCTGCTGGTTTTAATTCATAACGTGTAATTGTTGGACCTACTGATACATTTTCTACCTTTGCCGCTACGCCAAAACTATGTAAAGTTCTTTGTAATTTGCTTGCAGTATCTGTTATTGCTTTTTTACTATTTTTTGCTGTAGATTTTCCTTCATTTAAAAATTCAATTGGAGGAAATTCATAATTTTGGTCTTCTACAGTTAATGTATGTTCTAAAGTTAAAACTTCTTTTGATTTATCTTCTTTAACTTCTTCTTGCTTTTGGAATAATTCACCATTTGTATCGTTTTCCATTTGTATATTTAATTGATTGTCTAAAACTTCTGCTTCTTTTCTGGCTAATTCTTTTATTGCTTTTTTACTTTGTTCTTTTTCTTTGAATTTTATGATATTGCTTTTAATACCAGAAATTTTAGGTTCTATTTCTTCTTCCTCTTCATATTCTTTTCTATCTTTAGTTCTATGAACTTTTCGTTCTGAATTTCTTTCTTTTCTTTCTTCTACTATTTCTTTTACTTTTTCAGCTGGTTTAATTCCATACATGAAAACTGCAAGAATTATTATAATTCCTACTGAGACAATTACTGTAGCTGCTTTTCCTATTAGTCCTATAAAATAATCTGTAATTGTTCTTCCTACAATTCCTGTATTTCCATTAAATACAGTTATTATTGTTGCTATTGCAAAAACTAAAGCTAAATATTGTACTATTTTTACAAATATTCTTCTTTTGTCCTCCTCACATGCAACATTTACAGCAGCAGCAAATATAGCTATCGGTATTAAATATTCAATCCACCCAATTGCGTATTCTAAATGAGGCATTATGTTTTGACCTATATAGCCTGGTTTTCCATATATTAATATTCCTAATACTATACTTACTACAAATAGTAATACTACTTGAATATCTGCATTATTTTTTTGCTTTTTCTTTCTTCTTCCCATATTTACCCTTCCTATTTAATAAAAAGTCAGAACTTTTTTAATATTTCTGACTTTCAGATATTTTATTTTAATTCATCTCTATTTTGCTTAATTGTTTTTAATGCTTCATTGATAGAAGAATTAATATTATGTATTGCATTCTCTAGATTTTCTAGTATTTCATCTGCATAGTCTTTTGTTCCTTTTGTAATTTCTCTAGACATTTCATTTGCAGTCTCTATTATCTCAGCTTTTTGCTCATATGCTTTTCTTGTAATTTCATGCTCATCTATCATTGATATAATTCTATTTTCAGCTTCTCTTACTATATCATCAGCCTCTTTTTGAGCTTCTTGTAATATACGTCCTCTTTCCTCTTTTATCCATTTAGCTTGTTTCAATTCATCTGGAAGTTTTAATCTTATATCTTTTATTATTTCTAGTACTTCCTCTTTATCTACTATTGCTTTTTCTGTAAACGGAACAGATTTACTTCTTTCTAATATATCTTCTAATGTTTCTAATAATGTAAAAATCTCCATGTTTTTACTCCTTTCGAATAAATATGAGTATGACTCGCCCATATATCCTTTTATCAAAAATTTGAATGTCTTCTTTTTTTATTGTTTCTTCTTTATTTGCATCGTCTGTTTCTAATATTATTATTCCTTCTTTTGATAATAAGTTTAGCTCTATAATTTGTTCTATTGCCTTATTTGCGAAATCAGTTTTATATGGAGGGTCTAAAAATATTATATCGAATTTTTGATTGTTTTTTGCTAAATATTTTAGTGCTAATAAATAGTCTTTTTTCAATACTATTGATTTATCTGTACATTTTGTGTTTTCTATATTTGTTTTTATTACTTGTATTGCATCAATTGAATTATCACAAAATGTAGCTGTTTCTGCTCCTCTACTTATTGCCTCTATTCCTAATGCCCCACTACCTGCAAATAAATCTAATACCCTTTTCCCCGGTATATCAAATTGTATTATATTAAATAGAGCTTCTTTTACTCTATCTAAAGTAGGTCTAGTATTCATTCCTTCTAGCGAAACTAATTTTTTGCCCCTAGCCTTTCCACTAATTACCCTCATATAATTCCTCGTTTTATTGTCTACATATATTTTATTCGTTTTTTTGGATATGTCAAGAACATTAACAAAAATGTAAT
Organism: uncultured Clostridia bacterium; assembly: GCA_944390405.1. Classification (GTDB taxonomy): domain Bacteria; phylum Bacillota; class Clostridia; order TANB77; family CAG-508; genus UMGS1781. Next base: position 23,009 of record CALXPS010000006.1, read on the forward strand.
ATTAATTTAATATTCCTGTAATAAATCTGTTTTATTTCTGTTATATTATACCTTATTTTGTAATATTTATCAATAGGTAGGTTGAAAGTTTTTTAACTTTACCAATCACTTAACTTAACAACTACCGTACCATTAATTACTTTTATACCATCCTTTTCTGGATAATATTTCATAGTTTTAAATTCATCTGACTCCAATATATCTCTAGATTCTGCTTCGCTTACTAAGTTAAGATTTGCACCAACATATTGATAGAATATTTTTCTCCAACTGTCTAAATTTCCCCACCAAATTGTTGAATTTTTTGAAATAAATCCCCAACTTCTATCAAATATTTTTTTAGCTTCTATTGTTGTATTCTCTCTATTTAAATATGAATTGTTTTCTAATCCTCCTAAAAGTAATACTGGCATATCTGGAGTATATTCATCTATTTCTTCGATATGTGTTACCAATCTTGAAGCTGTATTTACTGCTTGGTTTTGCATAGTTTGTATTGCAATATATGAAGCATTGTCTTGCCATGTATAGTTCCAAGCAATTAGTAAACTGCAACCTACTACAATATATTTAGCACTTCTTGATATCTTATCTTTAGGTAATAGCTCCAATATTTTGAAGAATATTGGAAAAATATATATCATTGAACACGCCATAAGTATATGTACGTCCACATCTGGTACTACAATTTCTACTATTCCAAAGCATATTGGTGCAATAGCAAGTAAAAGTACCAATAATACAATATTTACTGGGTTTTTATATACCTTATTTTTTATAATAATATATAGTAACACAACTAGTATGATTGCAAATATTATAATGTACAAAATATTTGTATTCCATATTGTGTTCGGTATCATATTATCATTAAAAAAATAATTGAAAAAGCTTTGATATGTTTCTGGCAATAGCTTAGGAATATTAAATAATATTGATCTACCGTTTATTGAATTTGCCCCACTATAACTACTCTCTGGTAAATTTGCAATTAATAATATAGTATGTGAGATTACATAAAATAAAATAGCTCCTACAATTCCCATCAATATGTATTTAAATAATTTAATAAATATTTGCTTTGTTTCTTTCTTACTTAATATATCAATAATTAATGTAGCTACACACAATATCATTGTTACAGATAAATATGTTTGATACATTCCCATAGCAATAGCTACTAACAATCCACTTAAGAAAATTGGCCATTTTTTATCTTCATATTTTGTAATTATATAAACTGCTAATGTAGCCAATAACATCCCTAAAATATACGCATCTGAACAATAAAAAAATGTCAAAGTTGCTGATATATTTGGTGCAACTACAAAGAGTATTACAATAATATATTTTAAATATCTGCTTTTTATTTTAAATATATCTATTACTAAAATTACTGTTATTCCAAGGAAAGCACTGCTTAATAATGTTGCTAAAATTGGAGATACAATATTCCCCTTTATTGCTTGCATAAAATACAATCCAAACCTCAATAGCATAGTTTCCCATATATCTGCTTGGTGATACATACTATTAATCAAAGTATCTGGACCAGTTATTATCAAAGAATATAGTTGAAAATGTATTATCATAGAAGTAATAATTGTAACTAGAAAAATATTTCTTTTTTCCTTGTTATTTACTATTATTATGTCATTTAGTTTTAAAAGTTTTTTCACTAAATCCCCCTCATAATATTTTTTTTAATATATACTATTTTGTTCCAAATATTCTATCTCCTGCATCTCCTAATCCTGGTAATATGTATGCTTTTTCATTTAGTTTGTTATCTATTGATGTTGTATATATTTGTACATCTGGATGTTTATCTTCTACTGCTTTTATGCCTTCTGGTGAGGCTATTATGCATAGGAATTTTAATTTAGTTACTCCTTTTTCTTTTAAAAGTTCTATTGCGTCTAATGCTGATCCTCCTGTTGCAAGCATTGGGTCTAATATTAGTACTTCTCTTTTTTCTATGTCTTTTGGTACTTTAAAGAAATATACATTTGGCTTAAATGTTTCTTCATCTCTATACATCCCTATATGCCCTATCTTTGCATTTGGAACTACATTTATTATTCCATCTAACATTCCGGTTCCTGCTCTTAAAATTGGTACAAATGCATAGTTGTCTTCATTAATTTTTCTAACTTTCATTTTTTCCATTGGTGTTTCAATTTCTACTTCATATGTTTTTGCATCTTTCATTGCTTCATAACAAAGTAGTTCTCCAAGTTCTGAAATTATCTCCCTAAACTCCTTTGTTCCAGTCTTCTTATCCCTTAATATCGCCAATTTGTGATCAATTAAAGGATGTTTCAACTCAACAGCTCTCATAAAAATCCCCTCCTAATTTCCGATATCCGCCTTCTGATATTACATCTTATTTGGCATTTCCATGCCCAACAATTCTACTCCTGATTTTAATACTATTCCTACACAGTATGTTAAGGCAAGTCTTATTTGTTGTATGCTTTCATCTTCTGCTATTATTTTGTGTTCATTATAAAATGTGCTAAAACTTTGTGCTACATCTATTAAATATCTTGCAACTATAGATGGTTCGTTTTTTTGTGCAGCCATTTCTACAAATTCATTAAATCTATACAATAGTTTTACTATTTCTACTGCTTCTCTTTCTTTTAAATTACTGAAGTTTAATTTTTCTAACTCTGGCGTATATGATGATTTTTCTAGTAAGCTTCTTGTTCTTACATATATATATTGTATATATGGTCCGGTTTCTCCTTGGAAGTTTAATAGCATGTCCCAATCAAATATTTCATCTTTTATCCTACTGTTTGATAGATCATTAAATATGATTGCTCCTACTCCTACTTTTCTTGCTACATCTTGTTTATTTTCTAATTTTGGATTTTTTTCATCTATAATTTTTTCTACTTTTTGTATTGCTTCTTTTAGTATGTCTTCTAGGAATATAGAGTTTCCTTTTCTTGAACCTATTTTTTCTCCGTCTTTGTCCACAACTAGTCCAAATGGTACATGTTCGCATCTACTTGCATATTCTGGATACCCCATTAGCTCTAAGACTTTAAAAACTTGTTTGAAATGTAATCTTTGTTCATTTCCTACTACATATATTGCTTTATCAAAATGATATTTGTTTATTCTATCTTTTAATGATGCTAAATCTCTTGTTGCATATATTGTTGTTCCTGCTGATGTTATTATTATGCATGGTGGCATATCATATGCTTCTAGGTCTACTACTTGTGCTCCTTCTGATTCTTTTAGTAAATTCTTTTCTTTTAGTTCTTCTACTACTGCATCCATTTTATCATTATAATATGCTTCTCCATTATATGAGTCAAATTTTGAATTTAATAGTTTATATGTTTTTTGATAGTTTTCTAAACTTATTTTTCTTATCCATTCCCATGTTTCTACTTGTTTTTTGTTACCTTCTTCTAATTTTTTGAAGTATTCTCTTGCTTTTTCTGTTAATTCTGGTTTTTCTTTTTCTTCTTGGCAAAATCTTACATATATTTTTAATATGCTTTGGATTTCATTTTTAGTAAAGTCGTATTCATCTTTCCACATATCATATCCTGCCATTACTTTACCAAACTGTAATCCCCAGTCTCCTAAATAATTTATGCCTACACTATTATATCCTAAAAAGTTATATATTTTATATAAAGCACCTCCTATTACAGTTGAACGCAAATGTCCTATATGGAATGGTTTTGCTATATTAGGAGCTGAATAGTCTATTACTACATTCTTGCCTTGTCCAATATCACTTGAGCCATATTTTTCTTGCTTTTCTAAAACCTCTTTTATAACATTTTCAACTAATGTTTCTTTATTAATATGTATATTTAAGTATCCACCTACTATATCTATTTGTTGTATAATTTCTCCATCTATTCCTATATTTTCTTTTATTTCTGCTGCAATTACAGGAGGTGCTTTTCTTAATGTTTTTGCTAGTTTGAAGCATGGAAAAGCATAATCTCCCAAATCACTATTTGGTGGTATTTCTATATATGTTTCTAATTCTTTAACATCTATATCTGTAACTTTTGAGATTGCTTTTGCAATCTCGTTTTTAAAATTTATCATATCTGCTCCTTTTTGTATATAACATTTTCATTATTCATTCACGAAAATCACGCTTAATCTCCTAAGCAGATTCCTAGATTTCTTGCTACTTTTACAAGGTCATCATCCATTTTTACTGTTTTTATATTTGTAGTTGCTGTTCCTCCTGAACGTGCCCCTATTTCTTTATTATTTCCTACTACATCTTCTAGTGGAACATATCCTAGTTTTCCATCTTTTAGAGTTACTAGAACATTAAATTTTCCTTCTAAAGCTAATTCCATAGCTTTATATCCATATTTTGTTGATAATACCCTATCAAATGATGTTGGAGTACCTCCCCTTTGAACATAACCTAAAGTTGTATTTCTTGAAATCATCCCTGTTAAATTTTCTAAATCTTGTGCTACTTTTTCTCCTATTCCGCCTAATCTTACATTATCAAGTCCTTTTCCATCACTTAGAGTTTTCTTTACTACCATTTCTCCATCTTTTGGTTTTGCTCCTTCTGATACAACTACTATACTAAATTTTTTGCCTTGTTTTTTTCTTTCATTTATTTTCTCTACAACTTTATTTATATCATATGGTATTTCTGGAATTAATGCAATATCTGCTCCTCCTGCTATAGCAGATTCTAGTGCTATCCACCCTGCGTATCTACCCATTACTTCTAACACCATTATTCTATGATGTGATTCTGCTGTTGAGTGTAATCTATCTAATGCTTCTGTTGCAACAGATACAGCTGTGTTGTACCCAAATGTAATTTCACAATGTGCCACATCATTATCTATTGTTTTTGGTACTCCTATTACGTTTAATCCTTTTACTGAGAAATCTCTTGCTGATTTTTGTGTTCCATCTCCTCCTAATGTGAAAATACAATCAAAACCTGCTTTTCTTACATTTTCTATACATTGGTCTGAAACATCTTTATATACAGTTTTGCCATCTTCTTCTACTTTTAAATTAAATAGGTTTGTACTATTTGAAGAGCCAATTATTGTTCCTCCTCTGTGTAATAATCCTGATGCGCTTCCATTTGATTCTAGTTTTATATAGTTGTTTTCATAAAGTCCTTTATATCCTTCTATATATCCATAGCACTCAACACCATTTGTTTCTGCTGTTTTTACTATTGCTCTTATAACAGCATTTAACCCTGGGCAATCTCCTCCATTTGTGATAATTGCAACTTTTTTAATCATATTTATCTCTCCTTTATATATATTGTAACTTAATGTTATTTATTTTCTTTTGCCATCTTAATAGCATCCTTTAAACTTAATCTTGCTCCTGTGTTTAAAATTGTTGATGAATAAACTTTTATAGCTATAACTGCTAGTAGTATTGTTGTAACTATTAATACTATTAATGATGTAACAATTTCACTATTTGTAGCTGTTCCCATCATAATTCTAAGTGGCATACTAAAAGGTGATGATATTGGAACTATTCCAGATATTTGGTTCATATTGCTACTAGGGTTCATCATTGAAAAATATGCTAAATAAAATCCTATAACTGCTATAAAATTGATTGGTCCATTTGCATATTGTACATCCTCTGGTTTACTTACTGTACTACCTGTTAGGGCAAATCCTAAAGAATATAATGCATATCCAAAGCAGAAGTATACTAATGTTAAAATTACTAGTTTTGGTGTAATACTAGAAAGGTCAAATATTGAGTTTAATAATTCTGGATCCATACAAAACTTTGCTGATATACCTGCAACAACTATCATTAATATTATTTGTACTAGTCCTACAATTCCTATTCCTAATGTTTTCCCTAGCACTATTGTTTTGCTATCTGTTGATGTTACTAGAGTTTCTATAATTTTTGATGTTTTTTCTGTTGTTATTGATACTGAAACTTGTTGTGCACAGAAGAATATTGCATAAAATAAAACTAATGATATTATCATCATAATAGCTACATTACCTTTTGCTGCATTTTCATCTGTTTCTATAAGTTCAACATCAAATTGTGGTTCTATGGCTGCTATTTCTTCTGGTGTTATATTTAATTTTGATATTTGAACATTACTATATAAATTTGTAAAACTTGCTATTAATGTTTGTGGAACACTTCCAAAATTCATTGATGCACTTTCTACTATGTATTCCATTTTTACAGTATTATCATTTTTTGTAAATTTAATGCATGCATCTATATCATTTTCTACTTTTTGCTTTATTTGTTCTTGGCTTAGGTTTTCTGTTGTTATTTCAAAAGTGTATCCTAATTCCATGTTGTTTAAATATTCTACTTGCCCATCAAATAAATTTTCAGGGTCTATTACTAATACTTTTTCGTCTAAACTGTCTGTACCAAACATGCTCATTATGTTTGGTATATTAAATGCTAATACTATAATAATTAATAAAACTAATGTTGAGAATATGAATGATTTTCTTCTAAGCATTTCTTTAATGGTAAATCCTGTAACTATTCCTAAATTTTTCATACTATGCACCTACCTTTTCTATGAAGATTTCGTTTAGAGTAGGTTTCTTAAATTCAAATTTAATTACTCTAATATTTGTTTCTGCTAATTTTTTAAATAGTTCTTCACCTTGTTTTTCTTTCTTTATTTTTACTAGGTAATGATTATCTGTATTCTCTATAATTTCTAATCCAGCTTGTTTTATAATATTATCTATGTTTTCCACTGTAATAATTTCTATTTTTTCTGATGGATAACCATTTTTTATTTTTGCTAAATTTCCTTGTAGAACTGTTGTACCTCTATTTAATATTGTTAAATCTGTACAAAATTCTTCTACTGAAGCCATTTGGTGGCTAGACATTATAATATATTTATTTTCTTTTATAAGTTCTTTCATTACTTTTTTTAGTGTTTCTGTATTTACTGGATCCAAGCCACTAAAAGGTTCATCTAAAACTATTAATTCTGGGTCATTCATTACTGATATTATAAATTGTATTTTTTGCTGATTTCCTTTTGATAGTTTTTCTGCTAACATATCTCTATATTCTTCCATGTCTAGTCTTTTAAGCCAATAATCAATTGCTTCATTTGCCTCTTTTTGTTTCATACCTTTTAGTCTTGCAAAATACATCAATTGGTCATATATTTTTGTTTTTGGATATACTCCTCTTTCTTCTGGCATATATCCAAAATTAACATTTTCTCTTTTTACTTCTTTTCCATTCCAACTTATGGTGCCAGATGTTTTCTTTATTATACCTAAAATCATCCTTATTGTGGTAGTTTTACCTGCACCATTTGTTCCAAGTAGCCCATATACTCCTGGTTTATCTATGGTAATATTTAAATGCTTTACTGCTTCTTTGGTTCCAAAGTTTTTGCATACATCTTTAAGCTCTAATCCCATAATATTCCCCTCTTTCTTCTATTTTTCTGGAAATAATTATATACTAAACTTCTAATGTTTGCAATAGTTTTTTAGTGTATTTTTTGGATATTGGTAAATACTATGTATAGCATTAAATATGCTTATCTTATCATATATGGGGGTTTTTTATGGGAAATGAAATTGAAATTTTAAAAGAGATTAATCAAAATTCAAAAATGGGTATGGATTCTCTTAGCACCGTTTTGAAAAAAGTTGAAGATAGTGATTTTAAAGAATTACTAAATACTCAGCATGATGAATATCAAAATATTTATGATAGAACTCAAGAATTACTTATAAAACATAATGCTTCAATGGAAGACACTCCACCTATGCAAAAAGCCATGTCTTGGATGGGTATTCAATTAAATACTTTAACTGATTCTAGTAATTCTAAACTATCTGAACTTTTAATTCAAGGTAATGATATGGGTGTTGTTAAAGGCACTAAATTACTAAATAATTATTCTTTTATGAATAATGAAATTAAAAATATTTTGTCTGATTTTGTCAGATTGCAAGAGAAAAATATTGATGATTTGAAAGAATATTTATAATATTTGTTACCATTCATATTCAAATAGAAGAAACCTACCAATATTTGTAGGGGCGAGCATTGCTCGTCCTTGTTTCGTATAATTACCTAGATATTAATGTTAATATATAATCTAAAAAACGGACGAGCAATGCTCGCCCCCCCTACAAAGTTATACAAAATAAACTTCTCTTACATTTCTATTTCTACTTCATATATTCCACCTTCGCCATTTAATATTATTTCTTTTTCTTCTACTTCTCTTCCATTTAAATAGAATTTTTCTACTCCTGTATTTTTACTGTTATTGTTTTTTACTTTTATATTATATATACTATTTTTAAATCTATATCTAATGCTATATTCTTTCCAGTCTTTAGGTATACACGGTTCTATTTTTAAAACATTATTTTTTATTTTTAATCCTAATATATTTTCTATTCCTGCTTTATAAAACCAGCTACTTGAACCTGTATACCAAGTCCATCCACCTCTGCCTGCTAAACTTTCTGCTCCGTATATATCTGCTGGTATTACATATGGTTCTACTTTATATTTTATTGCTGTTTCTCTTGTTCTGGAATGTTCTATTGGATTTATCATTCTATAATATTCAACTGCTTTATCTCCAAATCCTAATTTTGTAAAAGCAATTATTGCCCACATTGCAGCATGTGTGTATTGACCACCATTTTCTCTTACTCCTGGTAGATATGCTTTTATATATCCTGGTTCCATTTTTGTTTTATTAAATGGTGGGTCTAGTAATTTTATTATTCCGTTTTCTTTATCTATTAAATGATTTTCTAAACTTTCCATTGATATATATTTTTTGTCATTATCTGCAGCTCCTGATATTACACCCCAGCTTTGTGATATACTGTCTATCCTACATTCTTCGTTTTCTATGCTGCCTATTGGTTCTCCATCATCTGTAAATGCTCTTTTGAACCATCTACCATCCCAACCTGCTGTATTTAATGCTCGTTTTAAATTTTCTTTTACTTGTTTGTATTTTTCTACTTTATCTAAATCATTCATTTCTTCACATATTGGTATAAATCTGTTTAGTATTTCATATAAGAAAAATCCTAGCCATACACTTTCACCTTTTTTCTTGTTTCCTACTGTGTTTAATCCATCATTCCAGTCTCCTGAGCCTATTTTAGGAAGTCCATTTTCTCCAAAATTTAATGATTTTTCTATTGCTTTTATACAATGTTCATATATGCTACCTTTAATATCTGATTCTAAATATAAATCATATCTTTCATCTACTCCTTCTTCTAATGGTGCTCCTTGTAAATATGGTGTTTCTATTTTTAGAAATTCTTTATCTCCTGTATATTCTATATATTCACTCACTACATAACATAGCCATAATAAATCATCTGAGAATCTTGTTCTTATTCCTCGCTTTGTTTCCTCATGCCACCAGTGTTCTACATCTCCTTCTAAAAATTGATGTCTGCTTTGAGTTAGTATTTGATTTTTCATTAGTTCTGAGTTGATATATTTTACTCCCAATGTGTCTTGAAGCTGGTCCCTAAATCCTATTGCACCACCTGATTGATAATAACCTGTTCTTGCCCATAATCTTGAGACTATTGTTTGATAAATTGCCCAACCATTTAGCATTATATTTATAGATTCTAAAGGCGTTTTTACTTGTATTCTTGTTAATAACTCATACCAGAATCTTTTTACTTGGTTTAGTTCTTCACGCGCATTTGATATTTTAGAATATTTATATGCCATATCTTTTGCATTTAGTAGATTTTCCTCTTCTCCCAAGAATAATACTATTTCTCTGTTCTCATATGCTTCTAGTTCTATTTCTAATTCTATTGCAATACAAGAATTTTCGCCTAACCCACTTTGAGAGCTCAAACTTACTGCATTTATTGCCTTCGGATTGTCTATTTTTCCATTTCCTATAAATTCATCTTTACTACCTGTGTATGATTTTATTTTTTCATTACTTCCACAATATACTATTTCTCCTTTGAAATTGTCTGTATATAGATTTTGTGCTGTTACTACATTATTTTGCATATTTACATTTATATAACCATTTGTTTGTATTTCGTCTTCCCCTAGTACTGGTTTTATATAATATAATATTTTTAAGTTTTTCTTTTCGCTAGATGTGTTTTTCATTTTTAGAATGTTTATTTTTACTTTATTTTCCTTTGCTACAAATGTTTCTAATTCTTGTATTATTTGATTTTTTATGGTTTTTAAATTCACATATCCAAATCCATATTTTATATAGTATTCTTGTTCTAATGGTGTTATGTTTTCACATAGACTCCAATATTCTCCTGTTTCCTTATCTTTAATATATATTATTTCCGAAGGTATATCTATATTTGCACTATTGTTCCAAGCAGATATTCTGTTTAATCTGCTGTTTTTGCTCCAAGTAAATCCTCCTAGATTTTGTGTTATAACTGTTCCAAAATTTGGATTTGCTAAAATGTTGCTCCATGCTGTTGGTAGTTTATTTCCTTTACTTACTTTCATTTTATACTCTAATCCATTTTCTGTAAATCCTCCATAGTCGTTATAATATTTTAAGTTTGAATAATCTTCTGGTAGACTCTCTATTTCTCCATTTGAAATATATATTCTTCTCTCTTCTTCCCCTATATTTTTTATTTTCTCTCCATATTCTTCTTCTAAGTCATTTAATTGTGTTTCTATATTTCCAAGTGATGCATTTAGAATTAGATTGCTTCTAAAATGTAGCAAATCTTTGTCTTCTCTTGTTATTTCTTTTTCATTTATTACAAATATTCCACCAAATACATTCTTTAAAAATGCTAATTGCCTATTTTGTATTTCATTTTCTATTTCAAATTTTATAAAATGTTCATAACTATTTTTTTCTTCATTTAATATTACTAAATCTATTTTAATATTTTTACTTCTGAAAAATTCCATTGCTTTTAAGCAGTCTCTTATTATATGCATGTCATTTACATCTTTTATTTTTATTAGTAATATTGGTAAATCTCCTGATATTCCAAATTTCCAAAGTTCACTTTGTGAATATATTCTATGTGGTAATTTTGTTAAAATATCTTTTCTCATAGGATTTTGGAATATTAAATAAGATAACATTTTTTGATATTTTTCTATATCTGTTCCTTTTAAGCATAAATAAATTGTTTCCGCTTCTGTTTTTGCTTTTGATAGTTCAAATACTTTTGTAATTGTATTTGAGTTTGAATAATTCTGCAATACTTTTCTTGCTATATCTTCTTCATAAGCTACTGTTATAATTAAATCAAGTGTTACAGTTTCATTTGGCAATATTTTTACAGTTCTTTTTATAGCAACACATGGGTCTGTAACTAGCCCTAGATTTTTTGAAAAAGGTTTTGAATTTTTTATTGCTTCTGGTGTTTTAAAATTACCTTTTCCCATAAATTTTTCTTTATCTATTTCATATTCTACATCTCCTATTGTTTCACTTTCTGTATATAATGTTACTCCTGCATATATATCTTTTTGTTTTTCTCCTCGTTTCTTTCTTTTTATTAAAATATTGCCATTACCTATTTCCTTAAATATTAAGAATAAATTGTTAAAAGCTGTATGTGCATAATCTTGAGGAGCAGTTGACAATACAGGTTCAAAATAGCTTGTTACTTCTAATGTTTCTATATTGTTGCCATTATTAGTAAGCTCTAGCCTTCTTACTTCTACTGCCTCTTCTGGTGCTACTGTTATTTTTGTCTTAACTTCTATACTTCCTTCTGTTTTTACATATTTAATTTTATCTGGTGCAAATATTACTTTACTTTTCTGTCCTGGTGTGTTCGAATATATCTGTTTTGTATTTAGATTTTTTATATAAAAGAATATGCCCTGATCATAATCTGCTGTTTCTTTATATCTGTTTATTAATAAGTTATTGAATTTGCTATATCCAGTTCCTTTTAAATTAGTTATAACTGTATATTTCCCATTTGAAATTGCATTTGCTGTATTTAAGTTTGAATTTATTTTTGTGTATACTTTCTCTGTATAATTTTCGTAATCTTTTAATTTTAGTTTCTGCACTTTTTCTTTCTTTTCTTTTGTTATTATTGCTTTTTCTGGCATACGTTCTTGTAATAAGATATCTATTGCTTCTATTTCTGGGTTACTACTAAATCTTTTTACTAATATTCTATCATTTATTAGATTATTTATTGAAAGCAATATTAGTCCTTGGTGATGTGCCATATATGTTTTTACTGTTTCATACATTTCTCCATATTTTAACCTTGCAAGTGTATAATCTATAGATTCGTAAAATCCATATTCAGCATACATTCCTTGTCGTTCTAATCTTCGTAAATTTTCTATTGCTCCTTTTGCATCATACATCAGGCTTAAGAATATAGCATATGATGATACAACCATATCTTCTTCTAAACCTCTTTTTAGTCCCAGCCAAGGTATACCAAATGCTTTATATTGATAGTTATTATTTAAATCTCTTAAATTGAATGCTGCTTCTGAAATTCCCCAAGGTATTCCTAATTCTTTGGCATATTTTTTCTGACTCATTAGCATAAATCTACAAGATTCATCTAATAGGCTTCCTTTATATGTTTTTATATTTACGTTTGGCATTAGATATTCAAATGCAGTTCCTGACCATGATATAAGTCCTTTATATCTATTTAGTGTTGTTAACGTTCTGCTTAAGCTATTCCAATGCTTTACTGGTACTTGTCTTTTAGCTATTGCTATTAAACTCACTTGCCTTGCTTCTGAAGCTAGTAGGTCATAATACGAATCTGTTAGTTTATTTTCTTCTACGTTAAAACCAATTGAGAAAATCCTTTTTTTATCATCATATAATACTGCAAAATCTGTATTATTGATTATATCGTCTATGGTTTGCACAATACTTGCTTTTTTGTTATTTTCTGCTTGTAATATGAATTGTTTTAAAGTATATAAATAACCTATAAAGTTACCACTATCTACTGTTGATATATATCTAGGAACCAATGGCTCTAGAGTTTTAGTATTATACCAGTTATATAAATGCCCATTCCATTTTGAAAGTTTTTGTACCGTTTCAAGCATTTTCTCTATTAATTCTATTGCATTGTCTAATGATGTAAATCCTAAATCGTAACTTGAGCATACCGCTAAAAGCCCTAATCCAATATTAGTTGGCGATGTTCTATGTGCAATTTTTTCCTTTCTATCTTCTTGATAATTATCTGGTGGTAAAAAATTGTTTTCTAGGTTAATATTTTCTTCAAAAAATTTCCACGTTCTTTTTGCTATTTCCATACAATAGTCTATATCTTGTTTGTTTAAACTGTTTATTGCCTTTTCTTCTTTTTCTTCTTGACTTACGTACCATGCAATAGTTGGTGCTATAATAAATAAAATTCCAAATATAAAAAATGGGATTTTAAAGTATATAGTTCCTAATATAATTAGTAGTAATCCTACAATCCAGTTTGTTGATAAGTTTTTATAGTAGGATATTAAACTATTTTTGCTCTGTCTTTCTGCTTCTTCAGATGTCATCCATTCTAAAAGATTTTGTTTTGATATATTCATTCTATAAATAGTTTTCACAATCGCATTTAACATTGTATATGCTTTGCTCGGCAATAAGGTTATCTCTAGAAATCCTCGTATAATACTTGCTTTTATTCCGCTTATTGATTTTAGAATGTTTTTATGAGCTGATATAAATTCTGCATTTATATTTTTCTTAAATATAATATAATTTATTATATCTAATATAGTAGGAGAAACAAGTGATATTATAGCAATTAGAAAAATTGCCGTATTGGGGATGTTTAGTATTTCTAATATTGCGCTTATTACTAGCATAATTGCTACTGCTACAGTTATTAAACTTCTTCTTAAATTATCTAATATTTTAAATCTTGATAAAATATTTAATGGATTTATTTTTTTGCTATTGTCTTTTGTTTTTATAACATTTTTTGTCCATCTAAAAATTTGCCAATCTCCTCTTGTCCATCTATGTTGCCTATTTATATAACTACTATATTTAAATGGGAAACCATCTAATAGTAAAATATCTGTTGCTAAACCACACCTTAAATAACTTCCTTCTAGTAAATCGTGGCTTAATACTGTATTTTCTGGTATTTCATCACATAATATTTTATTAAATAATTCTAAATCATATATACCTTTCCCTGTAAATATTCCTTCTCCAAAATTATCTTGATATACATCTGAAATTGCATTTGTATATGAATCTGTTCCTCCTGCTCCTGCATATATACGAGTAAATAAACTTTTTCTACTTGATATTAAATCTACACCTACTCTTGGCTGTATAAGTGCATGTCCATCTATTACAATATTTTTTCCTTTATCCACTATTGGCTTGTTCAAAATATGTGCCATTGCTCCTATAAGTTCTTTTGCTGTACCTAATACTAAGTTTGTGTCTGCATCTAATGTTATTACATATTTTATATTTAATTTAGATTTTATTGTATTTGTTCTGAATTTATTGTTTCCAGTTAATAAAAACTCATTAAACTGACATAACATTCCTCTTTTTCTTTCCCAACCTAAATAGCATTTTTCTCCTCTGTTCCAAACCCTGTTTCTATATAGAAAATAAAATTTTTCTTTCTCATCTTTTTGTACATATTTTTCATTTAATCTTTGTGCTTCATGTATTCCTGTTTCTATAACTTCTTCATCAAATGGCTCTATCTCATTTTTGGATGATGTACAATCTCCAAGGAGAGTAAAGTATAAGTTATCTTCTTTATTCGCCAAATAATATACTTCTATTTTTTTAAATAATTCTTTAACTTTTTCCTTACTATTTACAATTGTTGGAATAACTACCATCGTGCTATATTCTTCTGGTATTCCCTCTAAAAATGCCAGTTTTGGTATAAGTGTTGGTTTTACAAATTTTCCTAAACAATAGTTTAAAATTTGAATATATATTTCTGAAATTGGTATAACTGCAACTATTGCTGTTATTATTGCTATTGGAAAATTGATTTTATTATATAAATATATCCCTAATAGAACACTAAAAATTAATGTAACAACATATATTGAAGATATATATCTTATTGCTTTTTTGTTTTTTCTTTTTTGTTTTATTCCAAGTTCATTATTTAGTAAGTTTTCTCCTCTATCTATTAAATAATAACCTATATGCTTCTTTTTTTCTTGTTTTGCTTTTTGAGCTAGTTCTAATGTTTTCTTTGTAATGTATATTTCAGACATTTTCGTTTTCTGTGATAATTTTTTTATTTTATTCCTATAATATTCTTTTGTTTTATAATCCATTTTATCATATACATCTGCTGGATCCTGTCTTAAAAGTTCTTCTACTCCATTTATTTTTTCAAATAAACTTAAAAAGTTTATTCTTGCTATTTTTCTTATACTTGTTATACTATTTCCTATTAATACTTTTTGAATTGCTATATCAAAATGTTCTTTTCTTATAACTTCTGAAACTGTAATACCTAGTTTGTTTACTTGTTCTTCAAGTATATTTAAATATGCATTTCCCATTTTTCCATATTTTTTTAATTTGTATGACATATATTCTATAAAAGGATAACTTGAGTTTTGGTATATTTTCATATTTTCTTTTAATTTTTTATATTGTTGTTTATTTGGTTCTTTTTTCTCTATTAATCTTTCTACTATTTCTTCTACCTTGTACTTTTGGATTTGGCTTATATATATTTTCTCACATACTGTTCTTATGTTTTCTACAATTGCTATATTTAGAAATGTTGGTAAACTCCATATTTCTTCCATACTTAATGTTTTTTTTCGTTCATATGCCATCAAACTAAATTCTAACGTTTCTTCATCTATCTTATTATCTGTATAAGAAATAATTTCTGTAGCTAATACATATACTCGTGCAAATCCTTTATATAAACCATTTGCTATGCCTGGGAAATTTTTATATTTTTTCTCAGTTAATTGGCTATTAATGTTTTTTACAGTTTCTTCTATAATATAAAAGTTATCTAAAAGCCATTCTCCTGCTGGATAAATGCTTATTTCTTTTTTTATATGCTCATTTAATATAGTATGTGTTTTTTGTATGAATTTAAAATTGTCATTTAATCTATTAATTGGGTATGTTTCTAGGCTACTATCTCTAGTAATTTCATAGTTTACTGCAATTTTTTCCATATAGTTTTCAAGTTGTTCTTTATCTAGAGTAACCCCTTTTATATTTAAATACCTGTTTTTATTTTTCAAAATCAAAACCTCTCTATTGGTAAAATTATATAATTTATACATATTTTTACCATTGTATAAATATTTATGCATTAAAAATCTATTCGCTCTACAAAAATTGATTTTATTATGTATTTGATGTATAATTAATATATATTACATTAGGAGGGTTCAACATGAGAAAACCTAACAATAAAAACTTCGCTTTCACTCTCATTAGAAACCAACTATGGACTATTGTCCTAATTGCTTTGGGGATTTTGTTTACCAACCTCTTTTGGTCGAAATGGATTCCCTTTCCCACAAGCACTTCACCCTATGCCGATGCTATACGTATTGTTTGGGGATATTTAGGGGTCTTTATCGGTCCAGCGCTTATCCTTTGTGGTATTGTCAACAACTTTTTTCTTAAGGCCCTTTCTAAGGTTCTTATCAAGGCCCTTGCCAGATGCATTTACAAATTTCCCTAAGCAAACAGAAAGTGCAGATTTCTCAACTGAGTATCCGCACTTTCCTTTATATTATTATTTTAAATATACGGTTGGATCTACTGTTACATCATCTTTTAACATTTCAAAATGCAAATGTGGCTCGTCTGCTATTTCAAATGCTGCTGAATTTCCCACTGTTCCTATGCTTTGTCCTTTAGTTACTGCTTCTCCTTCTGTTACGAACTCTGTTGTCAGTAAATTTGAATATATTGTTTTGTATCCTTCTCTATGTTCTATAATTACTGTTAATCCATATCTTGGGTCATTTTTTATAGATTTTACTGTTCCTTCTTCTGCTGCTTTTACTATTGTTGTTCTTGGGGCTTTTATATCTATTCCTTTATGCACTACCCATTCTTGCAAAGTTTCTGAGAATACTAGATTTTCCATTGCAAAGCTTTTTAATATTTCACCTTCTACAGGATATACAAATTCTAACGGTTTTACAGGTTCTTCTACTATAACTGGTTCTGGATTCTCTACTTCTGGTGTAGTATTTTCTTGTTCTATATTACCTTCTGTTTCTTGTGTTTCATTTTCTATTATTTCATTTGTTGTTTCTTCTATTACTTCATTTATTGATTTACTTATTTCAGAACTTGCTTCCTCTAGAATGTTGTTATTTGGAACTAATTCTGTTATTTTTTCTGTTGCAAGTAAGCTCTGTCTTGCAGACTCCTTAATTTTATTGTTATATACAATATATACTGTAACACAAGTTATAATTAGAACTAATAACAATCCTCCATATATCAATAAAACTTTCTTTAAACCACTATTTACTCTTCTCCTCATTTGGAATTCCTCCTTTTATTTTCTTTAGTTAAATTATGTACCTATTTTTTGTTTTTTATTCAAATATTTTCTATTTTTATATCAGTATAATAGTGATTTATTATCTGTTCAAAATTAGCACCTGTTTTTGCCATTGCGTCTGCACCTGTTTGACTTAGTCCAACACCATGTCCATAGCCTACTACATTGAATATTACATTTTCTCCAACTTCTACATTGAATTTTGCTGATCTAAGTCCAAATATGGTTCTAGCTTCTACTCCAGATATATTTTTATTACCTATTTTTATTGTTTTTATTCTTCCACTGTCTGTATATTCTAAAATTTGTATGGCATCTTCTGTATTGAAATCTATTACAGTATCTGGATATGTTGCCTGCATTTTTTGTAAAACTTCTTCCTTTGTTAATGTAACAGACGAGCTGTATTGTGTGTATCCCTCTTCCCCTGAAGTTTCTACACTTTGCAAGTATGGGTAATCTGTTCCTCCCCATACATTTGATACTGTTTCTGTTGTTCCCCCACTGTTTGAATGGAAAAATGCATTTATCGGTGCTCCATCATATGTAATTATTTTACCTACTGTTGTATCAACTGCTGTTGTAATTTTATTCCAATTGTTTTCTCTGTCTTGTTCATTCCATCTTTGAAATCTTTCTTCTTTTGAAATCCATGCTTGGCAACATGCAGCATCATCACAAATATCTGCATTTTCATGTTTGCTTCCTTTATACATTTTATATGCTGTATATGTTCTTGCAACTACTGCTTGTGCTTTTAATGCTTCTATTTCAAAATTTGCTGGCATTTCTGCTGATACAACTCCGGTATATATATTCATCCATACTTAGTGTTTCTACTTCACCTGTTTCTTGGTGTAATAATCTTACTGTTCCATAATTTGAATACTGGTATGGCTCCGTATTTTCTACTGCTGTATTTTCTTCTACTGGTTTTTCTTCCACTTGGCTACTTGTTTGCTTTTGTTCCGGTCTATTTGTAAATATTATTGGAATTGTAAAACATAGCAACACAAAGCCTAAAATATATAATAAAATTTTTCGCATTATAATCTCCTTATAAGAATTACGAAATTTTCCTTCTCATATCTAATAATATTTTTTTTTCTATTCTTGAAACTTGTACTTGCGTTATTCCAAGTTTTTCAGCTACTTCCGACTGTGTTTTCCCTTTGTAATATCTTAATATGATTATTCGTTTTTCTCTATCATTTAATTCATTTATTAATTCTTGAATACATAGCTTATTTATTATATTCCCTGTTTCATCTTTATTTGTACTTATTTTGGATATTTTTGTTTCTCCTCCTGTTTCATTATATAATTCCTCATCTATTGATTCTGGCTTTCTATTTGCATCTAAAGCTACTACTATTTCTTCTTTTGTGACGTTTAAGCTTTCGGCTAATTCTGTTATTTTCATTTCTTCTCCTGTTTTATTTATGTGCTGTCTTTGAATTTCGTTTATCTTAGTTGCTAGTTCTTTTATGCTTCTACTTATTTTTATTGGTCCATCATCTCTTATAAATCTTTTTATTTCTCCTATTATATATGGCACTGCATATGTTGATATTCGTACATTGTAACTTGTATCAAATCTTTGTATTGCTTTTATTAGACCAATACATCCTATTTGATATAAGTCGTCCATTGCATGCCCTCTTCCAGAAAATCTTTGTACTGCGCTCCAAATTAATCCCGAATTTGCTTCTATAATTCTTGCTAATGCTTCTTCTGATTTGTTCTGTGCTTTTATAATATCTTCTGTTTCTCCTTCGTACATATTCCCTCCGCTTAATTATTAATTACTTTTTTCATAGTAATTTTTGTACCTATTCCTACAACAGATTCTATTTTCAATTCATCCATAAAATTTTCCATTATTGTAAAACCCATTCCAGACCTTTCTAACTCAGGTTTAGTTGTATATAATGGTTCTTTTGCTTTTTCTATATTCTCTATTCCTTTTCCATTATCTGAAATTTGTATTTCTATTGAATTTGCAAATAATGTACATTCTACTTTTATAATTCCTATTTTATCTTCATATCCGTGAATTATACTATTTGTTACCGCTTCTGATACAGCTGTTTTTATATCTGATATTTCTTCAATATTAGGGTCTAATTGTGAAGCAAAGCTTGCTACTGTTATTCTAGCAAATGCCTCATTACTTGATTTACTTAAGAACTCTAATTTCATTTTATTTTCATACACATTTTCCAATTTCTGTTCCTCCTATTTCTTCAATTATTGGTATTATTTTTGTTATTCCCGACATTTCAAAAACTTTTTTTACACTTGAGTGTACATTTATCATTCCCATAGTTCCGCCAAACATTGTTATCATTTTGTATCTTCCTAAAATCATTCCAATTCCTGCACTATCCATAAAATTAACATTTTCAAAATCCATTACAAGTTTTTTAGGTATGTATTTTTGTATTTCAAAATCTGCTCTTGTTCTTATTTTTTCAGATGAATGGTGGTCTATTTCTTCTGTAATTTCTATTTTCAAGAGCTTGTCCTTCTCATTATATGTAACCTTCAAATTAATCCCTCCTACATTTCACATACCTTATATATTCTATTTTTTATGTCCTTTTCCTTCGATGAAAAATGGGAAGTTTTGACGAAAAAAAATGAACCTAGAATTTTGATGCAAATAACA
Source organism: uncultured Clostridia bacterium (assembly GCA_944390405.1). GTDB lineage: Bacteria > Bacillota > Clostridia > TANB77 > CAG-508 > UMGS1781. Next base: position 43,217 of record CALXPS010000006.1, read on the forward strand.
TTCAAATATCAGGTTCATTTTTTTCATTTTTTATTCTATTTATAATATTTTTCATTGCTCTATTTCTTTTATAAGTATTCTCTTTAATTCATCTTTCAAATCTGGCAAACTGTTTTTTATGGTTCCCCAAAGGACTGATAAATCTACATTTTCGTAGTCATGAACTATTTTGTTTCTCATGCCCTTAATACTTTTCCATGGGATATTTGCGTATTTTTCTTGGGTTTCATTACTTATATCTTTAGAAATTTCTCCTATCTGAGAAACTGTAAATGCACAAGCAGTTATTGTTTTCTTATCATCTAGAAAATCTATTGCTTCTATACCTTCTATATACTCTTCAACATCTTCTATATATCTAATAATTTTTTGTATTATAATTCTGTCTTTACTTCTCATATATAACAACACCTTCCTTTTGAATATTTTTATAAATTGCACTATCTTTCTGTATTTCTGATATTTCAAATAAATCTATTTTCTTATTAAGTTGTTCTACTAATTCTTCTAATAGTCCATAAAATCTAATATTCAAAAGTTGACCATCACTATCAATAATTAAATCTATATCACTTGTTTCTGTAGGGCAATTTCTAGCATAAGATCCAAATAAAATTGCCTTTTGTACTACTGTGTCTTTCAATATTTTATTTAATATTATTTTTAGTTCTTCTATTGAATAAATTTTTGTAGACATTTTTTGTTCCTCCATATCTCTATCTATTTATATTATAACATATCGTGGAATAGAATTCTATTTTATTCCAAATATATTTCACATTCATTCAAGAAGAATTTGTCTGTTTGACCTGCTATATAGTCTATTATTACTCGTTTTATATCTGCATTTGGCTTTTTCATCATTTTATTTACAAAATGATATAATACTTTTTCTGATGATGTTATCGTGTTTTTCTTTAATTCTTCCTTTATATTTACTTCACTTAATTTTTCTAAATAGAAATAATATAGTTTTGTAAATAGTTTTTCTATTTTATCATAGTTTGCATTTGCTTTTTCTGAATTATATATTTTTTCATAGTTCCAGTTTTTTAGTTCTATTAATGCTTCAAAAATATCTTCAGAAAAACTTAAATATGGTTTTTCTAAGCTATTTATTATTACATCTTTTATCAAAGTATCTACTATTTTTGAGTTATTATCTCCTATTATTTTTTTTGGAAATTCTGGTATTTCGTTTCTTTCTATTATGCCTAAAATTATAGCATCTTCTATATCTCGCCCAATATATGCTATTACATCTGATATTCTTACAACACTGCCTTCTATAGTTATTGGTATTATTTTTCTGCTATAATCTTCTTCATGGAAAGTATTGTATAAATCATTTTTAAATTCATCTATTGTTTTTTCTATATTATGTTCATATTTATTTTTTAATATTTCACCATTATGTGCTAAAATACCATCTAGTGTTTGCATGCTTATATTTAAGCCTTCTATATCTTGCAATATTCTTACACTTTGTGCATTATGGCAAAAGTAGCCAATATTTTCTTTCTTGCATATTGAGTTTAGCAAACTTTCCCCTTTATGCCCAAAAGGAGTATGCCCTATATCATGCCCTAGTGAAATTGCTTCTATTAAGTCTTCATTTAATCTTAGACTTCTACCAATTGTTCTAGCAATTTTTGATACTAATTGTACATGTAGAACTCTTCTTGTTATATGGTCATTTTGTATAAATGAATATACTTGAGTTTTATCTATATATCGTGCATATCCTGATGAATGTATGATTCTATCTATATCTCTGAAAAATATTGGTCTTATGTCCTCTACATCTTCTTTTAGCCATATTCCTTCCTGCGATTTGCATGCAAATGGTGATAAATCTTTTTCTTTTAATATCATATTTTGTTTTGCTTCTTCTAAAATTTCATTCATAAATTTTCTATTCCGCCTTCTATATTATATAAATTTCTATATCCTAGTTTTCTTAAAATTTGTATTGCTCTTTTGCTTCTTATACCTGCACTGCAGTATACTATTATTATACTCCCTAAGTTTAATTTGTTTTGTGCATTTTTTTCTAAATCATATACAGGAATGTTTATACTCCCGTGCCACATGGGCTTCATTATATTCTTGTGAACTCCTAACATCTAGCAATATCACATTATCATTTGTTTTCATAATTTCTAACATTTCTTTAACAGTAATGTCTTCTTTATATCTATATAATTTTTTTATTAATTTTTTTAACACTTTCATTCATCTCCTAAAAAATCCCTAATATAGTATATTAAGGATTTTTTATTTTGTGAATTCAAGTATTCTCTTCAAAACTTGTTGTTAGTACTATAATACTAGATACATATGTTGCTAACATTATTGGGAAAAATATTCTTGTTATTGGCATTTTTATAATTGCAAATAATGCAAGCACAAATGCCATTGCACCTAGTATTCCTAATACTGATGTTACAATAACTTTTACAACTCCTTGCTTATTATATCTTATTGCAAAGTACACTAATATAATAACTGTTGATATTGCCATAAAAACAGTATATTGTTTTGCTGTTTCTAATAAAATATTTTGTGTATATCCTTCCTGATAATTTAATCCATTTCTACCTAATATAAACATTCCTACTATTATTACTAATATGCATAATACCATTAATATTTTTTTAACTGTTTTCATTTTGACCTCCCACTTAAGTTTTCAAATACGAATTTTGAGAATATAAAGTTATATATGTATATAATAATTATTCCCCAAAATAATCCCATACCAAAGCTATTAATATTTGCTCTTGTTGCAAATGTAAATACTATTGATATTACATATATTGGAAGCGTATTTAAGAAAAATTCCAAATTTGCCTTTTTATACATTCCATCTTTTTCTTGTTGTAAGTTTCTTAAAACTATATATGTGAATATATATTCCAATATTAATGATATTATTATTGCTGATATTCCTTCCATTGTTATTATTACATTAGTTAGTCTTAATATTAATAAAAGTACCGCTAAATATCCTATTTGAAAATATACAGATATAAAACCTTTTGCTTTAAATCTTATTACTAAATAAATATATGATATTGCAAATACTAGTCCAATTGCTGTAAAGAATATGAACATTGTTCTTTGATTTATATTTGTTTGTACTACTTCGTTTGTATATTCATATGCAATAGGATATGTGCCTGAATTTAAAAGAATTGCGTCTTTATTTGCATTTTCTATTGCTTTTTGTAGTTCTTCATTATTGCTTGACATTCCAAATGGTAACATTATTTTATTATTATAAACTATATTTGGTAATACTGTTGTACCTAAAAACGTATTATTTAAAATTACCCAAACGACTTTTGAATTTGTTACTTCTTCTGTTTCTCCTTCTTCGTTTGTTTGTTGCTCAGTAGTTTCTACATAAATATTATTTAATTCTTGTAGTTTTTGTGTTCCTTCTTCATTAAATTCTAACTGTAGAAAAACTGCTGTTTCTATATCTCCTTGACTGTATACTACGTCTGCTCTTTTTAGATAGCTACTATCAAATACAACTTCAAATGTTTCTCCATCTAATAGTATAAAACTACCTGTGTTTTGTATAATATCTTGTATCTCATCTGCTCTGCTATCTTCTGGAATTTCTATTTTCATTTTTCCTGTTATTTCATTCATGTCTATAGAATATTCTGATACATTATTACCTTTTAACCTTTTTTCTACTATTTCCTTAGCTCTTTCATAGTTTTCTAGTGTTTTTGCTGAATCTGGATTTATTGGCTGTTCTACTGTTTCATATCCATCTTCTTCTGTGTATTCTACTCCTTCTTCTGGTTGAACTACGTTTCCTTCTGAATCATATATTGTTGATGTGGTTCCTTGATTTACTGTTGCTGTAATTACTCTTGTATTGCCAAATTCCATTCCCAATTTTAAATTTGGTAAAAGGCTTATTCTTTCACCATTTTCATTTTTCTTATATACTCCAAAAAAAGAAGCAAACATTAAAATAGCTACTACTAAGATTATAAAAACTGTTAACGTTTTTTTGTATTTTTTCACTTTTCTTCAATCCTTTCCATTATTATAAGTATTATAATAGTTTTGTATCATTTATAATAAGTTCAAACCATATCTGTAAATATTTTGCTGCATATTTGCTCATCATTGTTCTGTCCATAAATATTTCAAAATAATCCAAAACTGGGCAAATTTTTGTATCTATTGTTAAATCTAAAATTACTTTTCTATCTACATTATCAATTTCAAGATTTGCTTCTGTTACCGCATAATTTACTCTATCGTGAATATCAAATGTAGCCATATTTTTATTTACAACTCTGTCTCTATGAACATCCGATTTATCTGCTAAAATTAATGCGGCTGAAATATCACTAACTGCTGTTCCAGTTGCTTCATCATGGTTACCTATTGCTGACATTATTTCCATTCTATCTTTTACATCCATTCCCATGTCTTTTAGAATATTATAGGCAAGTATTGCCCCTGAATGTGCATGGTCAACTCTGTTTACACCATTTCCAATATCGTGTAAGTATCCTGCAATTTTTGCAAGCTCTATTCTGTGTTTTTCATAGCCTAATGTTTCTAAGATTCTTCCAGCTCTATTTGAAACTATGCTAACATGTCTTTGAGAGTGTTCCGTGTATCCTAAAGCATCTAACTGTTTTTGTGCGCCAATTATTAATTCCTGTACTTCTGGGTTGTTTTTTACATCCTCTAAAGTTACCATTTATTACCTCCTTTTTTCGTTGTTATTATATCAAAAAAATATATCAAATACAATATTTATATATCAACTGTTTCATCTTTTATAAAATATTTTGTTCCTAGCATTTTATCTGGTAAATACTGTTGTTCTACCACGTGATTTGGATAGTCATGTGGATATTTATATCCCACTCCATAACCAAACTGGCTCATCCCACTTGCTGGAGCATTTCTTATATGCATTGGTATTTCTCCTGTATCCTGAGAGCTAACATCTTTTAAAGCTTTATCTATTGCCAAATATGAGCAATTTGATTTCTTAGATATTGCTACATATAATGCCGCTTCTGCTAATATTATTCTTGCTTCTGGCATACCAACACTTGCGACTGCTTGCATTGCTGATGTTGCTACAACTAATGCATTAGGATTTGCAAGTCCTACATCTTCTGATGCCACTATAACAATTCTTCTTGCTAAAAACACTGGATCTTCTCCACCTTCTATGGCTCTTGCTAAATAAAAAATTGTAGCATCTGGGTCGCTTCCTCTCATTGATTTTATAAATGCACTTATATTATCATAATGAGAATCTCCAGATTTGTCAAACATTGTTTTTTTCTTTCCCATGCAATCTGCTGCTATTTCTTTTGTTATTTTTATAGCACCATTTGCATCCATTTGGGTTGTAAGTACTGCAAGTTCTAATGTGTTTAGTGCTGTTCTTACATCTCCTCCAGATAGTTTAGATATTGCTTCTAGTGTTTCATCATCTATTTCTATTTTATAGTTTCCTAGACCTTCCTTATTTATTAATGCATTTTTTAGTATTTTTAATATGTCTTGATAATTCAGTGGTTTTAGTTTTACTACCATTGACCTTGAAATTAATGCTTTGTTTACTGAGAAATATGGATTTTCTGTTGTTGCTCCTATTAATATTATTGTACCATTTTCTACATATGGTAATAATGCATCCTGTTGCAATTTGTTAAACCTATGAATTTCGTCTATAAATAAAATGCATTTTCCTGATGGATTAAGTAACATATTTTTAGCTTCTTCTACTGCTGCTTTTATATCTGCTACTCCAGCAGTTACTGCATTTAATTGTATAAATTTATATTTAGTTGTGTTGCTTATTACCTTTGCAATTGATGTCTTCCCGCATCCTGTAGGTCCCCATAGAATTACACTTGTTAATCTATCTGCCTTTATAGTTCTATATAAAATTTTGTCTTTTCCTAATACTTCTTCTTGTCCTACAAATTCTTCTAATTTTGTTGGTCTTACTCTATGTGCTAAAGGTTCCATAAGCTCCACTCCTTTCTTTTATGATTTCAAACATAAAGTCACATTATTTTCCAAGTATTGTTAATGCTTTTTTTATAATTTCTTCTACACTTAAGTTTTGTAACTCTAATTTTTCAAAAGCTTTTTCTATTTCTCTTCTTGTATATCCTAATACTTGCAATGCTGTTATTGCTTCTAAATGTTTTTCATCTTCATATATTGCTTTTACTATTTTTTCATTTTTCTCTTCTACTGCCTGTTCTGTCTTTAGTTTGTCTTTTAATTCTAAAATAATTCTTGCTGCTGTTTTATTTCCTATTCCTGGTATATTAACTATTTTTGAAATATCATTTGATATTACCGCAAGAGCAAAACTTGAAGGTGTAATAACTGATAATATTTGTATTGCTAATCTTGCTCCTATTCCACTTACTGAAAGTAATAATTCAAACATTCTTAATTCTTCATTGCTTAAAAATCCATATAAGCTTATATTATCCTCCCTTACATAGTAATATGTATGAACTTTCTGCATTTCTCCTACATCTGGTAATTTTTCTATTACATTTGGAGACATATATATTTTATATCCTACACCTCCTGCATCTATTACAACATAATTGTTTGCTTTATCTGCTATTTTTCCATTAATGTATGCGTACATATTTATTCCTCCTTTTATTTTTTTATTTCACTTTTATTCTACTGTTACTGATTTTGCTAAATTACGTGGTTTGTCTACATCTAATCCTTTTTCTTTTGAAATATAGTATGCTAATAATTGTAATGGTATTATTGAAAGCACTGGTGATAATTCTGTAGCTACTTCTGGTATATTAATAATTGTTTCAAATCCTTTATTTTCTAAGTTTTGGTTTGTTATTAATAATATTTTTGCACCTCTTGTTATTACTTCTTGAACATTGCTAATTGATTTTTCTACTAACGCTTTATCTGTTATAGTTGCAATTACTGTTATTCCTGTATCAATTAAAGCTATAGGTCCGTGTTTCAATTCTCCTGAAGCATATCCTTCTGAATGTATATAAGAAATTTCTTTTAGTTTTAATGATCCTTCTAAACTTGCAGAATAGTCTACTCCTCTTCCTAAGAAAAACATATCTTTCTCTTTATATACCCTTTTAGCAAATTTTTTAATTTCTTCAACATTTTTTAAAACCTTACTTGCTTTTGCAGGCAACTTTAATAAATCTTGCTTTATTTCTTCTATCTTAATAATATCTGCTCTTCTTAATATATCTGCACAATAAAGAGCTATTAATGATAAAATTGTTATTTGGGCAGTATATGCTTTTGTTGAAGCTACTGCAATTTCTGGTCCTGCATGTGTATATATTGTATTATCTGCTTCTCTTGTTATTGAGCTACCTATAACATTTGATATTGCAATTGTTTTTGCGCCTTTTGATTTAGCAAGTTTTAATGCTGCAATTGTATCTGCAGTTTCTCCTGATTGACTAATAAATATTGCAAGTGTTTTATTATCTATAAGTGGATCTCTATATCTAAATTCTGATGCAATATCTACTTCTGTTTGTATTTTACAAAGTTTTTCAAACATATTTTTTGCAACTAATCCTGCATGCATTGCTGTACCACATGCTACTATGTATATTTTATTTACACTTTCTAAATATTCTTTTGTAAAATTTAATTCATCAAAACATATTTTTGAATTATTTAATCTTGTTCCTATTGTTTCTCTTATTGCTTTTGGTTGTTCATATATTTCTTTTAACATGAAATGTTCATATCCTGCTTTTTCTGCACCTTTGCTATCCCACTCTATACTTTTTGTGATTTTTTTTATTTCATTTAAATTAGTATCATAAAATTTTACGTTATCTCTACTTAAATAAGCAAATTCATAATCATTTAAGAAATAAAAATCTTTAGTATATGAAAGAATTGCTGGTATATCAGATGCTATATAATTTTCCCCATTTCCTTTTCCTATTACTAATGGACTATCTTTTCTTACAACAATCATATTATCTGGTTCTCTAATTGATATAATTTCTAAAGCAAAACTACCTTTTAAATCCATACATGTATTTTTTACTGCCCTTAACAATTTCAAATTATCTTTTTCATTATCTTCTTTATAATAATAATTAATTAAATTAGGAATTACTTCTGTATCTGTTTGAGATATAAATTCATATCCTTTTTCTATTAATTTTTCTCTTAATTCATTATAATTTTCTATAATACCATTATGTACTACTGCGAATATTTTATCATTATCCATATGTGGATGAGAATTTTCTTTTGATGGTTTTCCATGTGTTGCCCATCTTGTATGTGCAATTCCAATAGTTCCTTTTAAATCATCAATTCCGTCTAAAGAATATAAATTATTTACTCTTCCTTTATCTTTTTTTACTTCAATTTTATTTCCTTCTATTACTGCAATCCCTGCTGAATCATATCCTCTGTATTCTAACCTTGTTAATCCTTGTATTAAAATTGGTGAAACTTTTTTACTTCCTATATATCCTACTATTCCACACATATTTATTCCCTCCTTAAAATAATATTGTATTATGCATTTAATATTAATATGTTGTATTATATTATATAAAAATATTTTATGCAAGTGTACCAATAAAAAAAACTGGATTTCTCCAGTTTTAGTATAAATATTATTTTACTGTATATCCTGCTTCTTCTAATTGCTCTCTTAATTCATCTTTAGAAATATCTACATCTTCTCCTGCTAATTCAGCATAAGCTTCTGCATCTGCCTCAATTATAAGCTTTTTACCACTTTGTTTAATATCTAAATTAGTAGTTTCACCACTCATTGACATTCCTAAAGTAAATAAAGATTCCATGCTTTCTGCTTGTTCTTTAGAATCAAAAGTATATGTCATTTTTACTTTATTAACTTTATCATCTTTGAAAGAAACTTCTATTTCTTCTTCCATTTTTATACCCATTTCTTCTGTTTCTCTAGTTGCTACTAATTTATCTCCACATCCTGTTAAAGCTAATAATGTAACCAACATAAAAGCTACTAATAACAATGCTTTTAGTGTTTTTTTCATTTTATTTCACCCCCAAACATTTTATAGGTTTATTATATCAGACATTGAAAAAATAGTAAAGACATTTTTCAATTTTTTTCGACTTTTTTGTATCAAAATAATATCTTTCCTTAATATCAGCTGTATGCAAGAATTCAATAATATATATATATTCTGTTAGAATTAAAATAGTACTAAGTTTATTTATGAATTTTTTTGCTATTTCTCTTTCTTTTTTCCAATTTTTATCATATAATAATATGGCAATAAAATATAATTATATTTTATTCTTTAAGCTTTTTAAGCGAGGATTTTATTATGAAAAAAATTATTTTTAAGGGCTGTGGGACAGCTATTATAACCCCATTTACTAAAGATGGAATTAATTTTTCTGAATTTGAAAAATTAATTGAAAACCAAATTGCAGGTGGAGCTGATAGTATTATTGTTTGTGGTACTACTGGTGAATCTTCTACTATGTCATTAGAAGAAAAAAAATCTGCTATTGAATTTACTATTAAAACTGTAAACAAACGAATTCCTGTTATTGCCGGAACTGGAGGCAATTGTACTGCTTCTGTTATTAGTCTTACCAAATTTGCAGAAAATGCTGGTGCAGATGCAGTTTTAATTGTTACACCTTACTATAACAAAACTACACAAGCCGGATTAGTTGCACACTATACTGCTATTGCTCATTCTACAAAATTACCTATTATTATGTATAATGTACCAAGTAGAACTGGTCTTAATATTTTACCTTCTACATGTTTAGAACTTTCCAAATTAGAAAATATTGTAGCAATTAAAGAAGCAAGTGGCAATCTTTCACAAGTAGCTGAAATTTCTGCACTTTGCAGAGATAACTTACATATTTATTCTGGTAATGATGATCAAATATTACCTATTCTTTCTTTAGGTGGAATTGGTGTTATTTCAGTACTTTCTAATGTTATACCAGATATTGTTCATAAAATGGCATACGACTTCTTTGAAGGCAATATAGAAAATGCTATTAAACTTCAATTAGATAGTCTTGAACTTACTTCAAGTTTATTTTGTGAAGTCAACCCTATTCCAGTAAAGGCTGCTTTAAATATGCTTGGCTATAATGTTGGAATTCCTAGATTGCCATTAATTGAAATGTCTGATTGTGGTAAAAATAGATTAAGAAAAGCCTTAACCTCTTTTGGATTGGAGGTGCATAGTTAATGATTAATGTCTTAATAAATGGCTGTGAAGGCAAAATGGGTAAAATGCTCTTTAAGCAAATCGAAGCTTCTGATAAGTTTAATTATATTGGTGGCATTGATAAAGGCTATGATATTACTAAAATCAAAACACTTCCAGATGTAATTATAGATTTTTCTACTCCTATTGCTACACTTTCTATACTTGAATTTGCAGTAGCAAATAATGTACCTGTTGTAATTGCAACAACTGGTTTTTCTGAAAATGAAAATATATTGATAGAAGAATATTCAAAAGTAATTCCTATTTTCAAGTCTGCAAATATGTCTTATGAAACTAATCTTATGATTTCTTTAGTTTCAAAAATTGCTAAAGAACTACATAATTCAGATATTGAAATCGTTGAAATTCATCATAATCAAAAAATTGATAGTCCTAGTGGCACAGCTTTAATGCTTGCTGATAGCATTAATAACGCTTTGGATAATTCTATGCATTATGAATTTGATAGACATAGTAAAAAAGTTAAACGTGATAAAAGTGAAATCGGTATTCATTCTTTAAGAGGTGGTACTGAAGTTGGTAAACATTCTGTATTTTTCTTTGGAGAAAATGAAAGTTTAGAAATAAGTCATACTGTAACTTCAAGAGCTGTTTTTGCAAATGGTGCTTTGAAAGCTGCTGAATTTATAATTGGCAAACCTGCCGGTCTTTACAATATGAATGATTTAATAAATGCTTAAATTCCAAGACAAGGGGGCTAAAAGTTTTTGTCTTGTGAAAAGATTGCACAAATTTAAAAAAATATTTTGAAAGGTACAAGGCAAAAACTTTTAGTCCCCTTGTCTTGATTTAAATTATGAGGACTTTAATTGTTAGTAAAAAATATGATAATAAAAAATTAAATAGTTTTATATTAGCTTCTTTTCCAGATCTTTCATTAAATATTCTTAATAGAGCTCTTCGCAAAAAAGATATCCGTATTAATGGGGTGCGTGTTAAAGATAATGTTGTTTTGTCTGAAAATGATGAAGTTACTATATATATTTCTGATGAATTTCTTTTTAAGAAGGTGGATTTAGATATTATTTTTGAAGATGATAATATTTTAATTGTAAACAAGCCAATTGGAATTGAAGTTGTTTCTAGTAATTCTGAAGAATGTCTAACTTCTATTTTAAAGAGAAAGTATGACTTTGTTGAACCTTGTCATAGATTAGATAGAAATACTTCTGGACTTATTTTATTTGCAAAAAATAAAGCTTCTTTAGATATCTTATTAGAAAAGTTTAAAAATAAAGAAATTAAAAAATACTATAAATGTACAGTTTATGGTATACCTAAAAAACAATCTTCTACTTTGATAGGTTATTTGTTTAAAGACAGTAAAAAATCTATGGTATATATATCTGATACACCTAAAATTGGTTACAAGAAAATTATTACATCTTATAAAGTTTTAGATGTTAATAAAGAGACTAATACTTCTACCTTAGAGGTTCTTTTAGAATATTCTGGTAGAACTCATCAAATCAGAGCACATCTTGCTCATGTTGGACTACCTATTATTGGCGATGGGAAATACGGAAGAAATGAGATTAATAAAAAGTTTAACAAAAAAACTCAAGATTTAATTTCGTACAAATTGATTTTTGATTTTACAACTGATAGTGGAATTTTGAATTATTTAAATAAAAAAGAAATTGTTTTGTAAATGTGCAAAACAATTTCTTTTTTAAATTTCTGTATTTTCTATAACTTTGTTCATTTCTCTACTTACTTTAAATACAAAATCTATTATATCATAATATTTTTTCAATGTATCATAATCTAGTGATTTTTTAAACATTCTTGGTTCAAAAACTTCTCCTGTGTGAAAGCGTATGTATATATGATTTACTTTTATTGTTAATTCATATTTTATTTTATGTTCTTTAATAAATTCTATCATCATTGTCATTACATCTGAAGTTAATATTTGCATAGCAATAATTTTATTTTTTGTGTTTATATCAAAATACTTTTCAAATTCTGATGAGTCCATTTCTAATTTCGTTTTTCCTGCAAATAACTTACCTAATATACCTTTATCTGAACGAATTTTTAATGTTTCTGTTATATTTTTAGGGCATTCTATATATCCAAAAATCCCATGGAATACGGTATATGTGTGAGTATCTCCATCTGAGTCTGTACTTTCATCTTCTGTACGCACTTCTGACATTCTAATTCTATATTTACCATCTAATAGTCCTTCTATTGTATCCTCAGAATAATAATTGTCATAACTTTCAAATTCTCCTTGTGTATACAATGCTGAATCCATTTTCTTTTCTGGATAATAATTTAAATTTTCATCTAAGTTTTTAATAAATGAAGCTATTACTGTTTTCTTAAATTTTTTCTTATATTTGCCATTTCCAAATGCCATACTAAAAACCAGTATCATCATTATAATTATGAAAATATATGGTATAAAAACCGCTACACTTTGTGCTGCTAATAAAATAACAATAATTGATATTACAATTGTTATTGCAAACTTTTTTATCTTAGCTTTTCTTAAATATTCTAATTCATTAAAGTTTTTATTATATATTTCTTTATAAATTTCATCAAAATTTTTCATTATCTCTCCTATTAATTCAATTCAATATTTACGTTTTCTTTTACTTCTGATTCAGCTATTTCAAACAATTTTGCTTCTTTAAATTTAAAGATTTTTGCTATTATATTTATTGGAACAACTGAAATTTTTGTGTTGTATGTTGTTACCGCACTATTATATAATCTTCTTGCAGCTTGCAGTTGACTTTCTATCTTAGATAATTTTTTTTGTAATAACAAGTATTGTTCACTTGCCTTTAAATCTGGATAATTCTCTATATATGCTATTAATTTGTTACATTCGTTATTTAATTTTTTTCCTTCTTCCAAATCTTTTGTATTCATATATTGTGTTCTCATCTGAGTTATTGTTTTAAATATTTCACTTTCATGTTTTGTATAAGCCTTTACACATTCAACTAGATTTGGAATCAAGTCAAATCTCTGTGTTAAATAAACATCTATAGTTGCCAATTCTTGTTCCACTATCTTCCTTTTTTTTATTAATGTGTTATATTGAATTAACACTATTATAAATATTAATATTATTATACCAATTATTATCTCCATACTCTACCTCTCTTCAAATTATATTATATATCATTTTAAAAAATTTGTCTATATTTTTATTTATTTATATGTTATAATAAGTATTAATTTGTCAAATATTGTTTATAAAGGAGATTTTTATGTATAACTTTTTTGATTTTTATACTCAAATTCCTAAAGAATATGCATTTAAAAATTTTGGACTTGAACATATAATTAGTATAGTTATAATTTTTGCTTTTATATATTTTTGTTTACGAGTTTTAAAAAAATCATCTATCAAATCTCAAAATATTATTATAAAAATTTGTGCTATTTTCGTACCTGTTTTAGAGCTTTCTCATAATATTTGGCTATATATATATGCTAATGCTACTCTCCCACAGCTTTTATCTCTACATCTTTGTGGCTTGCAAATGTATTTTATTCCTTTGGCTGTATTTACAAAAATTTTAGTTTTTAAGGATTTTGTATTTGCAAGTTCTATTTTAGGTGGAATTTTTGCTATAATTTTCCCTTCAGGTGTAGCTGGTGCTTATCCTCTTTGGCATTTTCAGACTTTGCAAACATTTCTCTATCATGGATTACTAATTTTTGTACCTATTTCTATACTAATTACTACTGATTATAAACCTACACTAAAAAGATTTCCTAAAGTTTTTGCTTTATTTCTTATAATTGCTACTTTAGCTTTATGTGTAGATTTAGCTTTTGACCAAAATTATCTATTTTTGGTTACTGCTCCAGATATGCCTTTATTGCATAATATTCAGTTAAATTATGGAACTATTCCTTATTTAGTGTTTACATTTTTTGCTTTACTTTTAATCTGTATTTGTATACATATTCCATTTGATTTAAAAAACAGGAAAAATAATTGTAGAGTTAAATAATAATCCCCAGTATGTTAATGACTGGAAAATTATTATTTAGCTTTGTTAATATTTTCTACTATAGTTTCTATTTCTTTTTTCTTCTTTCCTATTTTTTTCTTACTTTCTTCTACTTTTTGTTTTATTTTTTTTCTTATTACTTCAATGTCAAGATTTGGAAAAGCTGATACTAATCTTTTTCCTCTCCAAGTTTTGCTTATAATTTCTTTTACTTTCTTTGTAATTTCTTCTGTATTATCTTTTGCTTCATTAGATATTTTTTTGAATGAACGTATAATATTATATGATATAGATATATCTGTTATAAATATTACAAGAAAAGCTCCAGTTAATATATGTAGCCATATTTCTGGTATATTGCTTAATATATTTATGAATGCCGGGCTAGCATACCTTAATATAATTTGTCCTATTATCGTAAATGGTATTAATGTTTCTAAACATATTCTTCCGTTTATATTGAATTTAAAATTATTGTAATCCCACCATCTCGCATGAAATAATTTTTCCATTACATAACTTGTGATATATTCTAAAATTCCACATATACACATTATTACTATTGTTGAAATCCATATACTATCTACTAAACTTACTGCATCTATTGTTATCATAAAATTTCTAAGTAATATTGTAATTGCAACTCCTCCAAACCCATATATTGGGCAATATGGGCCTATTAAAAATCCTCTATTTACAAATTTGCGTTTTTCTATAAATCCTAGTGTTATTTCCATTATCCAACCTATTACTGAATATATTGCAAATAACATTATATATATTTCTATTTTTTCTAGCATATTTCCCTCCTTGTTTTTATATATATTGTCTAATAAATCTTTGAATTGTTCCCCAGTATTTCTCTGGATCTATACTACAACTTTCTGCATGTGCTGCTTCTTCAATCTCTAGTTTTTCTTTTTTACAATTTGCATTTTTATATATTTTGTTTAACATATAAAAAGGGACAAATTTATCCTTTGTACCATGTATAAACAATGTTGGTGTTTTTGACTTTTTAACTTGTTTTATTGTTGATGCCTCTTTAAAACCATATCCTGCATAAATTTTAGACATAATACTTGCTGTATATAGTAATGGAAATGGAAGAATGTGTAAAATTTTCTTTAAATGAACTTTAAATTCTTCCCATACAGATGTATATCCGCAATCTGCTATTGCCAGTTTCACTTGTTTTGGTAATTCATCTCCTGTTGCCATTGTTACAGTTGCAGCTCCCATCGATATTCCATACAATATAATTTTTGAATCTTGATTGTACTGTAATATTTTATCAATCCATAATTCTAAATCATAACGATCCTTCCACCCCATTCCTATATATTCTCCTTCGCTTTTCCCATGTGCTCTTAAGTCTATTATTAAAATATTGAATGTGCTATTATTTGTAATGTTTGGTAAATATTTTACCATATCAGAACCTCTACCCATATAACCATGTACTATAATTACCCATATATTAGATTTTTGCTTTGATTTTATTTCATAGCCTTTTAATTTTAGTCCATCTCTTGAAATTATCTCTACTTCTGTTGCATTTTGTTCCAGCCATTTTATGGCTTCTAAATCTGTTTTATCCATAACTTCCTTTTGTTCTGGCGTAAATATTAGCATAGAATACTTTTTTGCTACCTCTGCTTTTATTGCCATATCACACATTTTTTTACTAACAAATAGTATCAAAATTATAAATGCAACAGTTATAGCTATAATAATTAACCAACAACCTACTGACATACTGCCCCCTAGTTTACTTTATGTATTTTTTCAAATCATGTTACAAATAAAATATTCCCATTTTTTTA
>CALXPS010000007.1 GCA_944390405.1 uncultured Clostridia bacterium
AGTTCTTGAACTTTTACTAATAAATCATTTCTTTCATCAGCAATCTCACATTGTTTTTTTAGTTGTTCTTTTGCTAGTTCATTTTCTTTTTGTAGTTTAGTTATAAGGTTTAAAACTGTATCTAAATTTTTTGAAACAAATTCCTCATCATTTACTGTTTCATATTGTTTCATGTTTTCTTTTTCTTTTTTTAAACAATGTTGTTGATAAAATTTTATAAATTCAATAGCTTTCTTTTCTTCTTCTGATAACATAGTTATTCCTCCTCCTTTCTATATATTGTAAACATTTCAATATTCCCTTCTTTTTCTTCATAATAGCCTTGATATCTGATTTCAAGATTATTAAGCTTGGCTGAATATTCTTCATTTTTAGCTAAGTAATTCAAAATTCTTTCTAGTTGTACCGTTGTTATTGGCGATATTCTCATTTTTTCTATTTCTTCTTTATCCAATTAAATCACTCCTCTATCCAACCTAATTCTTTACATTTTAGGTTTATTGCTTTTAGTTCTTGCATATTTAATATATCGTCTGCATCTATATATATTGTTTTATTATTATAAAAAATTATTTGTATATATCCATTATCAACTACTGTGTTTGTAGTTGTATTTAATTCTTCTACAAATTCACTATTGCTAACTTCGTATCCTAATTCTTCAAATAATTTATCCGCTTCACTCATCTTTTATCATCTCCAACTTTCTTCCACACATTGGGCAATAGTTTATTTCTGCTGATATTACATCTCCATCTTCATTAACTAATTCTGTAACTAATTCATATTCATTATTGTGTTTTCTTATATATTGTATTGGTGTGTCACCTTTATTTATATCGATTAATTTTTCTGAATAATCATCTACAATTGGAAAAGATTTATATAATTCATTTTTATATTTCTTTTCAAATTCTTCTTTTTCACAATACTCACACATTTCTATTTTTCTCCTTTTCTTCATAGAATTGTTTAAATTCAATATATTCGTTGCAATGTTCACAATCTTCATCACAATATACATACTCTGGAAAACATATTGGACATATTGTATAGCCCATTTCTTCTGCTAATTCATCTTTCCAATTCATTATTTTTCTCCTTATAAAAGTTCTTGTAAAGTTTCTATTGCGTTTTCTATATCTCTCTCATGTAAAAATTTATGATAATATTTGCTATCTTTATCTTCTTTTATTTCTTTTATTTTATCTATTACTTTTTGAGTTGGTATGCTATCGTTTAGTTTCTTAACTGTATCTTTTAATACTTCTAATTGTTGATTAAATGCAATTTTATATCTTTGTTTTTCTTTTTCTAGCTCTTGTATTCTCTTTTTATCTTGCTCTCGCTCTGCTTGTATTTTTTTGACATAATATTTTATTGATTTTCTGCCAAACATAGTTATTTTTTCTACCACTTCAAAATTATCTATTAATTCGTTAAATGCTTCTTCACTCATTATATCTTCCTCTATACTCATTTTATCCTCCTATTCTGGCTAGACTGTTTATGTCTAGCCTTTGATGTTTAATTTGTATTATCTATTAAACTCCAGAACTTGTCTGCTCCATAATCATTTATCAATATCTTTCTTAGCTCTGATACTTCTATCTCTTCTAAGTCTTGTATGTTATGCTCTTCACAAAACTTATTTGTTCCAAATGAACATGCCCCTGTTATTTTTCTGTACTGACTTCTTGTTACTTTTCCTGTCTTTTTTATTTGTGCTACTATCTCATCTACATTTACATTACCTAATTTTTTTAATGTTAAATCTTCTACTGCTTCTCTTACTGTATATCCATGTGCTGTTAGCTTTCCATCTTTAGCGATATATATTTCTTCAACTTTATCATTTAGTATACTACTCATATCAATTGCTTTTATTATCGTTATGTTGTCTCTTTTCTTTTCTGATAATCTTATTGTGGTTATATTATCATAATTATCAACTGTATAAAATTCTTTTTTATATAAAGTGTAATATGTATTAGATTTAAGCATATTTCCGTTATGGTCTTTGTATTCTTTATTTTCTATTTGTGCTGATTTTGCAAAAATTGGTATAATATTTCCTTCATCGTTTCTTATGTATTCTGCAAGAGATATCCATGTTCCTCTTTTAGCTTTTATTATAGTTTTATATCCACAAGCAAATCCTACTGAATTGTTTCCACTTATTTCTATTTGCGTGCAATCTCCACTTGCTCCTATTTGTGTGTAATCTCCACTTGCTCCTATTTCTGTGTAATCTCCACTTGCTCCTATTTTTGTGCGATTTCCTCTTGCTCCTATTTGCGTGCAATCTCCACTTGCTCCTATTTGTGTGTAATCTCCACTTGCTCCTATTTCTGTGTAATCTCCACTTGCTCCTATTTTTGTGCGATTTCCTCTTGCTCCTATTTGCGTGCAATCTCCACTTGCTCCTATTTCTGTGTAATCTCCACTTGCTCCTATTTTTGTGTAATCTCCACTTGCCCCTATTTGTGTGTAATTTCCACTTGCTCCTATTTGTGTGTAATTTCCACTTGCTCCTATTTGTGTGTAATCTCCACTTGCTCCTATTTGTGTGTAATCTCGTCCATTATCATTATTGCTCCCAACGTCACTTTCCTTTATATTTTTTATCCAATTGCATAATTTGTCTGTAAAATTACTAACTAATTTAACTCCTAATTTTTCTATTAATTCTTCAAAAAAATCAAACATCTTCACTTTCTCCTTTACGTAAATTCTCTTCTAAATCCATAACTACGGATTTATAATATTCTATTTGCCTATTTAATCTGTCGTTTGTTTTTTGCTGAATCTCTATTAAGTTTGTTAAATTTTCATTTTCTTTTTGTAAGTTTATTATTTCAAATCCTTGTGCTAATACTTTAAAAATTATAATTAATATTATTGCAATTACAATAATTGTTATTATTGTTTGAATTTTTAACATTGTCTTTATTTCTTGTTCTTCTTGTTTCTGTTTTTCTATGTATTTGTCAATTTGTTTCATTTTTTCACCTCTTTTCTTGCTTTTTAAAACCCTGTATAGGCATTTGTTTAGATACTTACAGCCGTTTTTTTAATATTTTTTATTTTTGTGTGCCAAAACCCGCAAAAGGCATTTGTTTAGCCCTTTTCCTGTGTTACTGTCTTTTTGACACGAGTTGGACATATCTTATATTTTGTAAAACTCATTATTTTTTATCTTTTCTTACTGTATTAAGCATTTTATCGTTTTTATGAATTGCAGTTTACTTTTTCTAAATATGTAAAACTTGGCTTATTTTTTATATTAAAAATACTTTAATTCTTGCATTTTTTTGTTATTTCTTATTTGAGTAATTCCTATGTATTTTAGCGTAGTTTCTTGATTTGAATGATTTAATATATCCATTACCATTCCCACATCTTTCCCACTACTTTTATATAAAAAATATCCGAATGTTTTTCTTAGCGTGTGTGTGCCGGTATTATAAATTCCGTGCTTTGCACAAACATTTTTTATGATTTGATATGCTCGTTGTCTTGTAATCGGCCTTAATGTTTGTCTACTCCTAAAAGCATATTCTTCTGCATCTTTATCCTTTATATATTCTTCTATGGCTCGTTTCAGATATGGGTTCCATTCATAACTTTTTTGTTTTCCTGTCTTCTTTTCTCGTATGTTGTAGTAGCTCTTCGTTAAATCTTTTATTTTAAATAGCAAAATATCTGAAATTCTTAGCCCTGTATAGATTCCCATTAAAAACATCAATGAATCTCTTTTATTCTTTTCTTTCAAGTCGTTGTAAATATCCTCAATTATTGCTTTGTCTCGTATCGGTTCTACAAAATTCATAGTTTCCTCCTCTAGCTTTGTGTTATATGCTCTCCAGTTTTTCGTTTGTATTTTTCGCAATAACACAATAATCCAATAGTTTTATTGTTTAAAATACATACATTTTCTGTATTCCCTTTTATATCAAACTGTTCTATTCTAAAATCGCAATTTTCACAAACTTTTAATAAATTTCCCAATTTTATCGCCACCTTTCGCTTTTTAAAGACATAAGTTTATTAAACAATTTGTCTTGATCCCCAAAACTTAGCTGATTAAATTCTGTACTTTTTTTTATCTCTCCAATTTTAATAATTTTTTCTTTAAAATTCGCTGGAGGATTTTCGTTATATTTTTTTATTAATAAATTAAATAAAGAAATATTTGTTATATTATTGTTTGTGTCCCATTTTTGTCCCAACTGCTGTCCTTTTTGTTGTCCTTTTTGTGTCCCATTTTTTTTGCCTGTTCCTTCTTCTCCTTTTGTTTCAAGACTTTCCAGTGCCAAAGTTGTGTCCTTTTTGTGTCCTTTTTGATGTCCGAACACCTGTCCTTTTTGTGTCCCGGACATGTCCCATTTTTTTTGCCCGTCTTCGCTTTCACTATTCATTTCAGTACTTTCAGCCTTTAAAGTGCTGTCCTTCATTTTTTCATCATTTTTTGTAAATTGATACTTTTCATAATTTTCTATACTTATTAAAGTTCTTTTACTATCACTTATTCTTACTATCATTCCATCCTTTTCTAATCTATCTAAAAAATCCGTTACTTTATGCCTTGACCATTTCCAACGTTTTGCCAATTTATCAACAGATGTAATTTTTTGTCCTCGTTCTACTTCTAGTAATTTTCCTTCAAAATATATCTTTTCATTATAATGATTTACTAATAGTAATAAATCTATCCACGCACTTCTTTTGTCAAATACTTCATTATTTTTCCATATCCAATGATCTTGCAGCTTTCTATGTATTGAAATCCACCCATCTAACATATTGCCTCCCTTCTAAAAACATCTAAAGCATATGTCTAGCCTTAGATGTAACTTTTCCCAAATTCTTTTATAAATTCTTCCCTTGTATGTGTTTCTTCAAATTTCTTTTGTCCTAGTCTATGCAACCAATTTTCAAAATTCTTTATATTGCTATGTTCCTTTCTGCATATTGGAATTACTAGCCCATATTCCATACTTTTCTGTCTATTGCTTCCTCCAAAAATTTCATGAATATCACATTTTTGCATCCCACAAATAAAGCATCTGTTTGTGTCGTCTGTCAAAATACTCACTCTTTTTCTTTCTTTATAAGCTAATTTGCTCGACTTTTTCTTCATTTTACATTTCTTTTTTATTTTTGGTTTACATTTTGGGAATGCAAAATTACTATAATCTATACTCATTTTTCTCAAACCTTCTTAAATAATTTTATAAATTCTTGATTTTTTAATTTGTTTATGATATTATAGATAAAACTTCATTTGTTAATGTTTTTTTGAGTTAGTTGTTATTTTCGACGTCAGCTAACTCTATTATTTTTCCTTCTTCGTCATTTTCTATAAAGCTATCTTCGTCTATAATGTTCATTTCTCTTACGCAAATAGCTTTTGCTTCTGCTTCATCATTACTGTTTAATGCTATTAAGATATCTTTATAATTTTGATAATGATAATCATTTGCGTCTTTTCTATCTCTTTCATTCATTTTTTTATTCACCCTCCTCTCCTTTACAAAATTTATTATTTTTTGTATAATATCCTCGAAAGCGAGGTGTTTGCAATGGGTAAAAAAAGTTTTAAACCTGGTGAAATTGCTCCCAAATCTGGGCAGTATGAAATAGTTGGTCCTAGAGGCGGTAAAACAGGGATAGAAAGAACTGTTACCAAAGGAGAACCACTACCACCGACTAGAAAATCTGGAGAAAAATATAATCTGATTGACCCTACCAAACATTAATTAGATTGTTTTCTTTTAACACTAGGTACATAGTACTTGCAATGCTATGTACCTTTTGTTCATCATTATTAATTCCTTCATAATTTAATTTTTCAAATATACCGTGCAGTATTTCATGCAGTAAAACTTCTCTCTTTAAATCTTCTGAAATATTTTTATCTATCTTTATTTTTTGTTCTGTATACTCTATTTGTCCCAATAGCCTAGTATATTTGTCTATCTGTTCAACTTCTTCAACATCATATTCTGTTGCCAAAATCTTTACTTTTTTTATATTCATATTCTCACTTCCCTTCTTTTTATTTTATCTATATAAAAAGTTAATAACTTAAGTTCTCTTATTTAATTAAAGAAGCTATTAAAGAAGCTATTGCAAACCCTAAAGCAAACCAACTTAACCCATTAGGATTTTGATTGTTTTTTTCTTCCATTTTTTATCCTTTCTATTGCTCTTTTCTAAAATATTTCATTAATCCTTTTGTCTAGCTTATCTGAAAAAATCCAAAATTTTTTATATAAGTTAATTTTAAAAACTTTATAAAAAATAAATTGTACTAGTAATGCTATTCCTATTACTTCTATTACCTTTGTTATTACTACTAAACTACATAAAATTACATCTAACCAATAACTAATCATACACTTGTCCTTTCTTTAAATATTTTATTTTCAATTACATTTTTATGTTAATATACAATTGCTATTTTTTTCTATCTATTTGTATTTGCCCCCAGATTGCCTCTTTTAAAAGTTTTAAACTGTTTTCTTTGTCTTTTTCAGTAACATCTGTGGCCATTCTGCCAGTTACTGTATACTTACCTACTTTAATCGTATCCATATGCAACACCTCTTCAAATTAATCTATATTCAGAATGCTTGTACGTGTTAACTTGTCTTCGCTAATCAATTTTCCTATAATAAACCTATCTTATTTTTGTTTTTTCTCATTTTTTCTTTTGTTCACGTACAATACACTTATTATTTTTTCACGTTTCGTGTTTTTATTTGATAAAAAAAATATTTATATCAAATTGAGGATATGTTTTTTTAAGTTTTGAAATAAAAGAACTGCTAGGCTTCCTAAAGCCCATTTCTACTTTTTCGTATAAAGATTTTGAAACCCCCATACTAATTGCAAACTGTTGTATTGTATAGCCTAAAGATATTCGAAACTCTTTCAAGCATTTCATTATTTTGCACCTCCTCACATTTTGTGAATTGATTATAAAACACATTTTGTGAATTGTCAATAGTTTTTTTAAAATTTTTTTCTTTTTCTTCACATTTGGTGAATTATGTTTACTTTTCACATTTTGTGTGTTAATATTAACTATATTAAAGATATTAGGAGTATAATTTGTATGAAAGGTATTAGATTAAAACAATTAAGAGAAGAAAAAGGATTAAAACAAGAAGAATTGGCTCAATTGCTTTCTGTTTCTCCTAGTGCTATAGGAATGTATGAAAGAGATTATAGAGAGCCTAGTGACGAACTATTGATAAAAATATCAGAATATTTTCAAGTATCAACTGATTTTTTACTTGGCAAAACAGACATTAGACAGCCTATATCGCAAGAAGATTTTGAAAAGAATTTATTAAAATCTAAATTTGCTGAAAAATACAACAAATTAACTAAAGAACAAAGAAAAACAATAGATTCCCTTATAGAAGTTTGGGAAAAAGAAAATAATAAAAAAATAGGAGGATTGTCATGATTTTAGGGATTGTTACTAGTATATTTGCAGGACTAGGTATATATGGTTTTTTTAATGACAGCTTAACCCTTCTTTATATTGGTATGGGGTTTGTTATTTTTGAACATTTAGTAGGAATTTTATCAGGTCAACAAAGAGGTTTTTCTACTGCATGGTTAGCTTTATTTATTAGCTTTGGATTAATGATTAGTGGAGTATACTGGCTAGAAGCTATAGCTGTTTGCTTATGTTTCGAAGGACTTATTTGTTTTATTTTAGGACTTCTTATGTTAGTAATAGCCGGAACTCATTCTGCTGAAAAAAATAGAAAGGAAAATAATATGAAGAAAAATATTTTTGGCAAATTAATAGTTTCCCATGAAGAATATGCTGACATAATTTTAAGTGTTTTGACTGTTAACGAACAAAGTTTTTTTGAAGATTATAAAGATAATGCAATAATCGAATCAAATTTATTTTCACAAACATTATATTATGTGTACCATATATATGTGTGCAACCAAATACTATTATTAAAGTACAGCAATACTGATTCTAATTACATAGCCAGTTGTGCGTTGTCTAAAATACTAGATTTGCAATCTGCCAATATCCCAGATAATGATAAAGAAAAATTAAAAAAAGTAATGACAATATATTTTTCTCGCTTAGAAACCGATAATTTACAAATTTTACAAAATAAATGGGATTTATATCAATTATCTAAAAATTTTTTAGAAGATTTAAAAAATTCTTCATTAGATGGACTTATGATTATGAAGCTTAACATATTATTTGCTACGTTTATACAATACCATACTTCAGATATATTAAACGAAAGAGTTATATTAAAAAAATTATAAAATATAAATGGAGCCAAAAATGAATAAAAACTTATCAATCGAATTAAATATTACACTAAACGACACCGCTCTTTACGGTAGACAATCTCTTGACAAAAAAGATAGTGTAAGTATTGAGGCACAACTTGAGAAAGGTCGTGCTGTATGTGTTGCTAACAATTGGAACATATACAAAGAATATTACGACAAAGGATATTCTGGGAAAGATATTAATAGGCCTGAATTTCAAAAATTATTGAAAGATATAGAACATGGTTACATCAAAAAGGTAATAGTATACAGATTAGATCGTATCAGTAGAAGTATTACTGACTTTGCAAACCTTCTTAATTTTTTTGAAAAATATGATGTAACATTTATATCAGCTACAGAAAATTTTGACACTTCTTCTCCCTTAGGACGTGCCATGATATATATAATTATGGTATTTGCACAGCTAGAAAGAGAAACAATCGCCGAACGTATTACAGATAACTATTACTTTAGAGCCAAACAAGGTTTATTTATGGGTGGCGGGATTCCATATGGCTTTACAAGTAAGAGAATAATTGGACAAGACGGAAAGAAGAAATCTGTTTTAGAAATCAATAACGATGAAATGACAATTGTAAAAAATATCTATAACTGGTATTTAGATAACAAAAGTAGTATAAGAAGTGTTGTAGTAAAACTTAATAATTTAAAAATAAAACCTAGAAATAATCGCCTTTGGTCCGCAAATCAAATAAGTAGAATACTTACAAGACCTTTATATACTAGTAATAGCCCAGAAATTTACAATTATTATGCGAATACTAATATCAATATTATTGATTCTCTTGAAAATTTCGATGGAAATAAAAGTTTAACAATAATAGGCAAAGAAACTGGCAAAGGCCAATATAGAAAATACATTGATATTTCAGAACAATTTCTTGTAACTGTAGACATGCCTCCTGTAATTGATAGCACTACATGGTTAAATGTACAAAATAAGATGAAACATAATAAACAAATTGCACCTCGCACTGGGCAAAGCAAAACTTGTTTTTTGTCTGGTTTGCTTTTTTGTGGACATTGTGGCTATAGCATGTCTAGTAAAATACAAAATAAAAAAGGAAAACAATATTCATATATATGTTGTAATACTAAAAAAAACCGTGGTTATACTGTATGTAATTCAAAATTACATTCTATTAAAGAATTAGAAAATGCAGTTATTACTCACCTTATAAAACATCTTCAAAAAAATAACGTCTATACACGATTATCTAAAATAAAAGAAACAAAAGAAATTGATGTGGCTCTAATAAACAAAAAACACCTTTTAGAGGCAAATATTAGTAAAAGCAATAATGAGATACAAAACTTACTAAAAATTGTTTCTGAGGGTCATTCTGTTGCAAATAGCTATATTCAAAAAACTATTGAAGATATTGATAATAAAATCTCTGATTTTAAAATAGAACTTGCAAAAATAGATTCTGAAATTTATAATACTTATTCTAAATATGATCAACTTGCAGATATTCGTGAATACTTAAAAGTTCCAGAAAAAATTATAAATTATGATTTTGATACAAAAAAACAAATCTGTAAAGCTTTTATAAAAAAAATCATTGTAAATAATGACAATTTAAATATCGATTACATTCTTTAAATTACCAAAAGACTAACATTTCTTAATGTTGGTCTTTTGGTGTATTGCGATTAGTCTCCGTGGATGCGAGAATAACACTATCCATTTTCCTTTATAATCATTTAAACTTATTTTTCCATTAGTAGAAATTGCTTCAAATTCTGGGGCAAATTGTCCTATTTTTACAATACCGTTCATCATTATTTCATAATCCATAAAAATAAACCTCCTACATAATTTTGTATATATTATGTAGGTGGGTTATTTTTTGTTACACACTTTTTTGCAATATTTTTAGTTGTTTTTACACATTTCTCGTGGCAAATTAGAAAATTTTTAATATTTTTTGCTTTTTATATTTATATTTTTCACTTTTCAAGATGCTATTTCTCTATATATTGGAACATTTATTTTTATAATATCTTGTGTCTGTTGTTACCTAAATATTTCTCCATTTACCCCATTTTTTCATATCATGAATATTATAGATATTCTTCATGTTATCAAATGCTTTTCTTGAATTATTTCTTGCTACTATTTAGCACATTCCATTAGTTTTTTCTCTAGGTTTCATTAATGGATATAAAACAACATCTCTAATATTTTCTCTATTCGTTAAAAACTGCATAAATCTATCTACGCCTAACCCCCAGCCTGAAATTGGTGGCATTCCGTATTCCATTGCTTGTATATACTCATAATCCACTTCCATTGCCTCTTCATCACCAGATAATTTCAATTTACTTTGTTCTAATAGTCTTTTTTCTTGCTCTTGTGCATCGACTAATTCTGAATATCCATTTAATATTTCTTGACCATTTACAATCAGCTGAAATCTGTCGGTAATATCTGAATTTTCATCATTGCTTCTTGCTAGTGGTGATAAATCTGCTGGGTGTTCTGTTAAATATATTGGTCCTATTATATTAGGTCTACTAACTTTTTTATATAATTGGTCTATTAAATTACCTCTTCCCAATGATTCTAAATTTTCAACATCAAGTTTTATATTCCTCTTCTTTATTTCGCATAATAAAGATTTTGCATCCTTAAACTTATTTATATCTATCCCAGTATCTTCCATAATTAATTCCCTAAAAGTTACTACATTCCACTCTTTTCCAAATTCCACATCGTGCATTCCTATTTTAATATTTGTACTCCCATATAATCCTTTAATTATATATTTAATCATTCCTTCAATAAACTGCATACTGTCTTTATAATTCCAAAATGCTGAATACCCTTCAATCATTGTAAAATCTTGCAGATGATTAGCATCTATACCTTCGTTTCTAAAATTTCTAGCTACTTCATAGATATTAGTAAATCCTCCAACAATTAATTTTTTTAAAGTTAATTCTGGGGCAATTCTTAAATATACATCTATATCATGTGCATTATGGTGAGCTATAAATGGTTTAGCTAATGCGCCGGATGCTTTGTTTTGCAAAACAGGCGTTTCAACTTCAATAAATCCATGTTCATCCATATATTTTCTAAATAATTTCAGAAATTTTGAACGTAGTAAAAATCTTTTTCTTGTTTTTTGATTCATTATCAAATCCAAGTGTCTTTCTCTATATTGTTGTTCAACAGAATTCAAACCATGAAATTTTTCCGGTAATGGTCTATATGCTTTACCTAAAAAATTATAAGAGTCAACTTTTATTGACTTTTGCCCTGCTTGTGTAGTAAATATAGATCCTCTTACGCCAATAAAATCTCCAATATCAATAATTTCTTGCAATTTTGAGTATTCGTCTTCTCCTATATCTCCCTTTTTTATTACTGCCTGTATCTTTCCTTCTATATCTTGAATATCTAAAAAGGTAATTTTCCCCATTCGTCTTTTAGCCATAATTCTGCCAGCTAAAGAGATATTTTCTAGTCCATCTTTTAATGTTTCTGCTTGTTGTAATGTATAGTTATATTTAAATCTATCTGGTCTTATCTTCATACCATACTCTTTTATTTTTTCTTCCTTTGCTTTTCTAATTTGAATTAATTGTTCTATTTCTGCCATATTTCCCTCCTATTTTAATACTACTGGCAATATTTTTCTATCAATCTTTCCATTTAGAGTTTTGCCAAATTCATTTATTTTAACCCAAAATTCAGGTACCATGAAATCTGGAACATACTGGAGAAGATGCTTTTTCAAGGAATTAATCGTAATATTATTATTGCTAATCTTAACATATCCCACCAAATATGAATACCCCTCATTATCCTGATATGGCTTTACCACTGCTATATCAATTTCTTTTAGTTTATAGAGTACATTTTCAACTTCTAATGGTTCCACTCTTTTGCCTCGAATCATTACCTGTTCGTCTTTTCTTTTTACAAACTCTATATTTCCATCTTCTTTTAGTACACCTAAGTCCCCGGATAAGTACATTCTTTCTCCTTGTTTGAATGGATTCTCTACAAAATTTTCTGCTGTTTCTTCAGGTTTATTTAGATATCCTCTACTTACTCCATTTCCGAGTATACAAATTTGCCCAATATCTCCTTGTTTTACTTTATTAAATTTATCATCTAACACTATCATCTTTGTTCCATATATACTAGTTCCTATTGGCACTGTTTTCGAATCAACATTTTCATCTGTATAATGATAATACGAGCATGCTACTGTAGTTTCTGTCGGTCCATAAGTATTATATACACTAGTTCTATTGATTAGATTATTGCAATGTTCCTTTCTTAAAGTATCTCCTCCGCTTATTATAACTCTTAAAGATTTTGGAAATTTTACTCCTTCCCCCACTAGTTTATTAATATCAGATATTAAGTATGGGAAGCTAGACATAAAGGAGATTTTTTCTTTGTCAATAAAATTCATTATTTTTTTTGCATCATTAACATAGTCTTGTGGTACAATTACTAATGTTCCGCCATTTGCTAATACTGGAAACAACTCTTCTGTAAATATGTCAAATGTAACAACTGAATTTTGAAGCATTTTATCTTGTTCTGATATATTAAACTCTTTTTCAAATGCACATATATAGTTGACAACATTTCTATGTTCTACAACAACACCTTTTGGAGTTCCAGTAGTTCCAGAAGTATATAAAACATATAAAGCATTGTTTTCGCAATTTACATTTTGTGGAGATAATTCTGAATATTTTGAAATATCAATATCATTATGGATTATAATGTTTTTATTTTTTATAATATCAAAATATTTAGATTGTGTAATAACAAATTTAATAGGCGCTTGTTCTATTATATAATTAATCCTCTCCTTAGGAAATGTTGGTTCCAT
This sequence comes from uncultured Clostridia bacterium, assembly GCA_944390405.1. Taxonomy (GTDB): domain Bacteria; phylum Bacillota; class Clostridia; order TANB77; family CAG-508; genus UMGS1781. The sequence goes on from CALXPS010000007.1 coordinate 13,221, forward strand.
TGGAATATATGCTGCACCTGATTTAATTACTGCTAAAATGTTTACTATCAAATCTAAATTGTGTTCACAAATAATTCCTATAAAATCTTCTTTTTTTACTCCTTTGTGGATTAAATAATTTGCTTTTTTGTTTGCCAAAATATCAAGTTCTTTATAAGTTAAGGTTTTTTCTTCAAATTTTAATGCAATATTCTTACCATATTTTTTTACTGCATTATTCAGTACTTCGTTTATTGTTCCTACAATCATAATTTATACCTCCTTAAGTTTTAAATAATATAAACTAAACTTATTTTGTATTTAGTTTCATTTTTTAATTATTTTAATATTTTAAAAATAAAAAAGCAAAAAAAATTATATTTCTTTTGGCGACATTTCTTGATTTTTTTGTTTCCTAGTAATTGACTTATTGTGTTTTTTTATAATATATTTAATTCTTATAATTGTATCACTTTTGTGTACTTTTAGCAATAAAATCAGACTATTTTTGTAAATTTTTTACAGTTTTCGTGCTCTAAACCTATTTTAATGTTAAGATATATGTTGATTTTTCCTATACAATAAAATAATTGTCAATGAGTTCCATACTCATTGACAATTATTTTATTATTTAATTTTCCCTATATAATAATTTTTCTTACCTCTTCTTACTACAATATATGTATTTTCTATAAACATAGTTTTATCTATTATAGTTTCTATATTTATTACTTTCTCTCCGTTTATTGATATTGCTCCTGCTTCTATAAATTCTCTTGCTTCTCTCTTACTTTTAGCAATTCCTAAATTGATAATAAAATCTACTATATTTTGGTTTGCTTCTACTTCGTTTATATTCGCATTTTTAAATAGTTCTTCAATATCTTTTTTTGATAAGTCATTGAATTTATTATTAAATAAGTGTTCTGCTAAATCAACAGCTTTATCGTATTCTTCTTTGCCATGTAAGAATGTAATTATTTCTCTTGCTAAAGCTTTATGTGCTTCCCTTAATTCAGGATGTTCTTTATGTTTAATTTCTAATTCTTCTATTTCTTCTTTTGATAAGAATGTATATATTTTTAAATAGTCTATAACCATACAATCTTCTACATTTACAAAGAATTGATATAGTTCGTAGCTAGATGTTTTTTCTTTGTCTAGCCATAAAGCATTTCCTTCACTTTTTCCAAATTTTCTTCCTTGAGAGTCTGTTACAAGTGGCATTGTGAAGCCATATACTTCATCTCCTGTTGATTTTCTTATTAAGTCTATTCCTGCTGTGATATTGCCCCATTGGTCTGAACCTGCACATTGTAGATTTACATTTTTATGTTCATGTAGATACTTAAAATCTAGTGCTTGTAATATCATGTATGAAAATTCTGTATATGTAATTCCTGTATCTAGTCTTCTTTTGATAATGTCTTTATCTAGCATGTAATTAATATTAAAATATTTTCCATAATCTCTTAAGAAGTCTAGTACATTTATATCTTTTATCCAGTCATAATTATTTACAACTTCAAATCCAAATAATTTTTCTACTTGTTCTTTTAGTCCTTCTATGTTTTTACTTACTTGTTCTTTTGTAATCATTGCCCTTTCTGTTGTAGGTCTTGGATCTCCTATCATTCCAGTTCCTCCGCCTACTAATAAAATAGGGTGATGTCCTGCATCTTTTAATCTTTTAGAAATTAAAAAACTTGATAAATGTCCTACATGTAAGCTATCTGCAGTTGGGTCTGTTCCTATATAGAATGTCATTCCTCCTTTATTTAATTTCTCTTCTAGTTCTGGACTTGAGATATCTTTTATAAGTCCTCTCCATTTTAAGTCCTCGAATACTGTCATCTGTCTTCCTCCTTTTTATCTTAAAAATCCATTTATTATTTCTTGTTCTGCTTGTTTTTCATCTAATCCTAAAGTCATTAATTTTATTAATTGTTCTCCTGCAATTTTCCCTATTGTTGCTTCATGCACTAAGTTTGCATCTATATCATTTGCTGTTATTGATGGTATTGCTATTACTTTTGCGTCATCTTTTATTATTGCATCACATTCTACATGTCCAAAACATTTTGCATTTCCTGTTACATGTGATTCAAATTGTTGAACTGATTTTTCTGTTGCTACTGACCTTGATGTTACTTTTGTACTGGAATTTTCTCCATTTAAGTCTACTGTGAATATAGTTTTTGCAAATTGCTCACCATGTGTCATTATTTTTTCTGATATTACTAAGTTTGTATCATTTTCTAAAACACCTTTTGTAGTTCTTATGGTTGAATCTACTCCTTTTATTTGTACTGTTTCCATTTCCAAACTACTTCCATCTTTTTGATAAATTTCAGTTACTGGATTTAGTATTCTTTTTCCTGTTCCATAACCTTCACCATAGTGTTTTTCTATATATTTTACTCTTGCTCCTTCTTCTAGGAAAAATCTATGAATTCCATCATGTTCAGAGTCTTTATGATGATCGTTGTGTATTCCACAACCTGCAATTATTACTACATTTGCATTTTTTCCTATATGGAAATCATTGTACACTACATCTTTTAATCCACTTTCTGTGATTATTACTGGTATATGTACAAATTCAAATTTTGTGTTTTCTTTTACATATATATCTATTCCTTGCTTGTCTGTTTTTGTTAGAATATTAACATTTTCTGTTATTTTTCTTTCTATTCCTTGCCCGTTTTTTCTAATATTATATGCTCCTTCTATATTACCATCTATATCTGATATTTCTTTTAATAATTCTACATCTATATTTTCCATTTAGACTTCGCCTCCTAACTTGCAACAATTTGACTTCGCTAGGATTGTGCCTACTATTTCTTTTGCTTCGCCTACTTTATCAATCTTTCCTTCATTTAATAGTATTATTTTATCTGCTATATTTAAGATTCTTTCTTGATGTGAGATTATAATAGTTGTACCTTTAGTTAATTTTCTCATGTCTTCAAATATTTTTATTAAATTATTGAAACTCCATAAATCAATTCCTGCTTCAGGCTCATCAAATATTGTAAGTTTCGAATTTTTTACTGCCACTGTTGCAATTTCTATCCTTTTTAACTCTCCTCCTGAAAGTGATGAATTTATTTCTCTATCTACATATTCTTTTGCACATAGACCTACTTTTGAAAGTATATCACATGCTTCTTTTTTTGAAATATTTTTTTTGGCAGATAGTTTTATTAAATCATATACTGTAATTCCTTTGAATTTAACTGGTTGTTGAAATGCAAAACCCATTCCTAAGTTTGCTCTTTCATTTATTGGTAGATTACTTATATCTTTACCGTTAAAAACAACTTGTCCTTCATCTTGATTGTTTATTCCCATAATTATTTTTGCAAGTGTTGATTTGCCTGACCCATTTGGCCCAGTAATTACATAGAATTTATTATCTTCTAGTTCTAAGCTTATATTATCTAATATTTTTTTATTGTCTCTTGTAAAGCATATATTTTTTAATTCTAGCATTATTTAAACTCCTTCCTTTTGGGTTTAGCTTTTACACACCTATATTATTTTAACACAATTTTACTTAAATTTAAACCTCCTATTTAATATTCATACCATTGTCCATTACTTTGTAATTCATTTATTACTTGCACATGTTCTTCATTCGTTTTTGTAAAATATAGTTTTCCATTTTTATCTGCTACAAAGAATAAGTAATCTGTTGTATTTGGCTCTATTGCTGCTTCTACACTTGCTCTTCCTATTGAAGATATTGGACCTACTGGCAATTTCCCTTCCATGTTTGGTCCTCTTGTATTATATGGATTATAGCTGTCTATTTCTGATTGATATAAGTCTCTATCTCCCATGTCTACTTTTACTGAATAGTATGTTGTAACATCACTACCTAGTGACATACCTAAATCTAATCTATTATAAAATACACTAGCTACATTTTTTCTATCGCTATCATTCATTCCTTCTGTCTCTATAATTGAAGCAAGTGTTAGTAATTCATGTACTGTATAATCACTTTCTTCTATTTCTGCTCTATATTCTTCTAATACTTCTCCCATTTTGTCTAACATCTTTTCAAATATTTCTTCTACTGTTGCATCCTTATTTGATATTGAATAAGTATCTGGGAACAAATATCCTTCTAGTGGATAATATATATCTTCATTTTTTATTTCATCTGTTAAAAACCAATATTTTTCTATTAATGTATCTATATATTCCTCGTTTTCTAAAACTGCATATACTTCTTCTTCTGTATTGTTTGTTTTTTCTGCGATTGCCTCTGCTAGCCACCACATTGGCTTTCCTTCTAGATATGTTATTGTTATTTGGTTTGGATCAAACATTATTCCAGTTTGTAGCATTTCTGTTATTTCTTTTATATCCATGCTTTCCTTCAAATAATATGTACCTGCTTGGAAGTTAGATACATTGTGTATTTTTACATATATTTTAAAAGCTAGCTCACTTTTTATTAAATTATTGTTTTTTAGCATTTCTGCAATTTGCTCAGTTCCACTTCCCATTGGTATTTCTATTTCTTTTTCTTCTATGTTTTTACTTACTGGCATTGTAAGTATTTTATATGTTGCTATCATTGCTATTATTAAAATTAAGATAACCGCCACTACTATAATTATTATTTTTTTCATACATTTTCCTCCATTAATTCACTTTAGTTATTATGTAATTTACTATATTTGTATATGGTTCTTCATTTATACTATCTTGCACAACTATATTTGTTGAAACTCCTATTTCTTTTAACCTTGGAGCTAATTCTATAATAAAACGTTCTAGATTTTTGTCATCACTTGTTACAGAAATATTAATTCCTTTTATATTATTTTTCATTACCATGCTTACAATGTTTTTTATCAATTTTGTTCTATTATCATAATTACTTATATCGGCATTTTCTATCTCCAAATTAGACCATATTACTGCTGAATTTTCATTTGTAAATTCGGTATTTTTTAGTAATATGCCTTCATCTGTAATTTTTAGCCAGTCTTTTATTATAACGCTATTGCCTTCTATATTTAACACTGCACCATCTTGAGTATTTGCTGATATTTTACTAGTTTCAGTTTTTTGACCCATATCTTGTCTTAATATATATTCATTTGTTAATGTATTTGCTTTTACATATCCAACTATTCCATCTTCTGTTCTAATTAACCTCCAGCCTTTACTTGTTGTATAAAATGCACTTACAACTTCTCCAGTTTCCAATGTTCCTACTTTTTTTGATAATCCTCTTGGTCTAAATCTTATTTTTGTATCTTCTGCAGCTTCTGCTTTTATCATTCCTTCATTTAGCTTATCTATTATAACAATGTCATCATCTTTTAAATATTTAGTTTCAAGATTATACACTATTTCCATTTCTTCTATTGGTATATATATAATATTATTATGATATATTATAGTATCCAACGTATCATTATCAACACCGTTGATATTTATTGTTTTTTCACCTATTTCCATACTAGCAACAGATACTTCTGATGTTGCAATAACCATATTATTTTCTTCATCATAATAAATAGTTTTATCCAAGAATTGTTTCACATCTTCTTGCGATATATATACTACTCCATTTTCATCTTTATAAATTGGATTATGTAGTGTTTCTGTAACATTTTCGTCACCTATAACTAGGTTTGTTACATCTTGATACTTATTTCTTTTATATCCTGGTGCGATGTTTATTATAAATGCTACTACAAGCAAGGCTATTATGCCAATTATTATATTTCTTATAAATTTTCTTTTTTGTATTTTTACTTTCATATGTTTTTTCTCCTTATTTTTTTCCATAATAGTATATCAAAAAATTGGGAAGATTAATATAGTTTTTTGTAAAATTTTCAAAATAATTGTTACCATTCAGACTTAAAGATATATAATCCGCCAAAAGCAGTAATTATATGTTCTTTTCTCAAGAAAAAATCAAAAGGTCTATGCGGGTCACGAGTTGAGCAGCAGGCTGTTTGATTATTTTCTTTCGAAAAGAACATATAATTACTGCTTTTGGCTAGAAAGTGCTATTAATTAATTTAGTCTAAACAGTAACAAATAATAGTTGTTAGTTGTTAAATATTTTTTGTATAATAAAAAAACACCCGAAGGTGTTTCTTATTTATCATTATTCAGCTGTTTCAGCATCAGGAGAGTTATATGCTTCTAAAATAGCATTTTGAATTTTCTCTCTTGTTTCAGCATTGATTGGATGAGCTATATCTTTGAATTCTCCGTTTGGAGTTTTTCTGCTAGGCATAGCTATGAATAATCCATTTTGACTTTCGATAACTTTGATATCGTGAATTACGAATTCATTATCGAATGTTACAGAAGCAACAGCTTTCATTCTGTTTTCTGAGTTTACTTTTCTTAAACGTACGTCTGTTATTTGCATGTATGTGCACCGCCTTCCAAAGTTTTTATTGTACATTATGATGTACTAATATATTATTCTCCCTTTTTTGTTTTTTTCCTTCATTATTTTACAATTTTTTCTAGTTTATTTTGTACTTATGTTTATAAGTTCTGCTCCTACTTCTAATTCTCTTGATACTATGTTTTGTATTTGTGCTATTTGTTCTGGTTCTAATGCTTCCGCTTCTATTATTACACTTACACTATTGTCATTTGCAAATATTACTATGTTTTTAAATCCTTTTGCTATTACTAAATTTTCTGCTATCATTATTGCATTTTTAGTTTTATTTATTTTGGCTATTTCTTCTATTGCTGTAGTTTTTTGTTCGCTAGTCGAATTCGTATTATTATATATTTCCTGATATGTTTCTAACATTTGTGAGTATATATTTTCCCTTTCTAATTTTGATGTTGTAAAATATGTATCTTCTTGTGCAGTTGTTTGTGTTTCATTTTCTACTGAAGATGTTTCTGAAGAAGCAACTTCGTTATTTTCTACAGTTTCATTACTTTCTTTTTCATAATCTTCTTCTGTATTTTCTACAATATTGTTTTGATTTTCTACATCATTGCTACTTACTAAAGTTGCATCACCTAATTCAGCTACAGTATTTACACTTGACTGGTTATTATCTGTGGTTGTAAAGTTTAAATATCCCGCTGTTACAAGCATTAGTGATATTACTAATATAATTAATTGATTTTTCTTTAAAATTTTCATTTTTTCACTTACCTTTCTTAATAAAGTTTAAATTATGTATTTACTTTGACATCTTAAATACCTGTATTTTATGTGTGGATAGTCCTGTAACTGCTGATACTGCTTGAATTATATTGGTTTTTATTACTGCATTATCTCCGCCTTCTGCTATTATTATTGCCCCTTCTATTTTAGGCATGACTATTTTTTCTGTTATTGGGTTGTTTTCTGAATCTACTATTATCTCTTTATTTTCATCTACTGATTCTATTATTCTTGTTCCGCCGATTTGAGTCGCTTTCTTCGGTTTTACTTGTATTTTTATTTTCATTCTGCATTGCTACAACTTCACTTGTTTCAGAATATGTAATTAATACTTGTACTTTTCCTACACCTGATATTTTTGATAAAATGTCTTCAAGTTCTTCTTCTAAATTATATTCCTGAGTTTGTGAAATATTACTTTCATTTGAATTTTCTGCTAGAACTTTATAGTCATCTTCTGCTGGATTTTCATAATTTTCTTCTTGTGATTTTCCCCATATTAAGTTTATTGATACGATTGTTATAATTAATAACACTAAAAATACTATTAGATTTTCAATTGTTTTTTTATTATTTCCACTAGTTTTTTTCTCAACTAGACTTTTAAATTTTTCTTTTAACATATATTCTCCTCCTAATTATATCTTTTAAACTTACATTCCATTAATAGTAATTGCTTCTGCCGCATAGTTTTCTTTTAAAAAATCTTTTATTTCTTTTGTTTCTTCTTCTGTAATACTCTCATCTTGTTTCGGCTCACTATTTATATTTATTTCTATTGGTTCTACATCATTTGTTTTTCCTTTTGCTATGTAGAGATTAATTCTATGGATTGCTCCATAACTTTCCTCGGTTTTATCTATATCTATTGATATTTCTTGAACTTCATATCCTTTTCCTTCTATATTTTCTATTATGTCTTGTTCTATATTTTTTATGTATGTACTTTCTATATATGAATTTGTATCTATTTTAATTTCTTTATATTGTTCAATTTCTGGCATTTCATATGAATTTAAGCTAATTTCTTTCCCTGTTATTTTTGTTATAATTGGAGAAATTATAACAAAAACTATAAAAGTACCTATTACAGTTCTTACATATTTTTTAATATTACCATCTGGTAAAATCATTTCAATTATAGTACTTATAATTACTGCTATAATAATTCCTTGCACCCATGAACTTATAAAGCTAACCATATAAAACCTCCAATTTATTATTACCTATACATTAGGCTTGCATTTGATATTTTCAATGTTAGTGCAATTCCTACTATTAAAAGAACTGCTATAAAAAACATTATTCCTAATAATATTTTAAAAACTCCTGCCATCTGATTTATAACATTTACTATTTTTTTATCAGCAAGAGGTTCACTAATTGCTCCTGCAAAACTATACATTACACATAATACTGTTAACTTTATTATTGGAAGAACACATATGCCAATTACTATTATTATTCCCACAAAACCAATTGAGTTTTTAATAAGCGAAGTTGCTCCTAATACTGTGTCTACTGAATCTCCTAATGCTTTTCCTACAACTGGTATAAATGTAGAAGCTGCTGTTTTTATTCCTTTTATTGTTAACCCATCTACACTACTTGTTAATGTGCCCTCTAGTGATAAAAGTCCTACAAATATTGTAATTACAAATCCTAAAAACCAAGTTACACTTGATTTAAAAAATTTTGCTAAGTTTCCTATTTGAATTTTATCTGATATATTTGATACTATGCTTAATACCATTGCTACTGTTATTATAGGTAATATTATTAGATTAATAATATTACCTATAAACACTATTGCAAAAATTAATATTGGTTGTATAAGTGCTCCTGAGGCAACTTGTCCTGTGGCAATTATTAGTGCAATAAGCATTGGAACTAATGTGTTCATAAAACCTACTAAATTTGATATTGTATTCTGTATGCTTGAAATAATTGTTGCAAAATTACTCATTATTATTGTTATAATTAATATATATTCTATAAAATATGCAATTTTTGAAACACTATCATTCCCTAAATTTTCTCCTATACTTTTTAAAATACTATGTATAACTATAATTACTAAAATACTTCCAAGCATTGTAATACTTGTTACAACTTCTTTTCCTAATAACTTTAAAAGTGCTTTATATAATATACTATTATCTATTTGCCCTGTCAGACTATTTGTTATTAACTCTTCAACATTTAAATCTGGAAATGTTTCTTTTGTATATTTTTCTCCTTCTGTTATAAAAGATGATAAATTTAGTGCTTCCATTTGGTCATTTATAATCTGTTCTGTTGCTATGCTATTATTTGGAATTAAAATTAATAACAATACTAAGATTAATATTTTTTTCATATTTCCCCCTACGGGATTATTTTCATTATGATTTCTAAAAGTGCAGAAATTATTGGTATTGACATGCTTATAATTATTATTTTCCCTCCAAGATCTACTTTACTAGCTATTGCAGTTTCTCCTGCATCTTTACATATGCTTACTGCAAATTCTGTAAGTATTGCTATCCCTGTTATTTTTAGTAATATACTTAAGTACTCTGAATTTATCCCCGTTTTTTTACTTAAACTTGTAAGTAACGTTATTATTCCTGTTACTTTATCTAATACTAAAAATAATATGATTGCTCCAGCTATAATAGATACATACATTGTAAATTCTGGCTTGTACTGTCTTATAACAACTATAATTATGAGGGCAATAAGCCCAACACCAATAATTTTTACTATGTCCATTTACAATCTTCCCCTTTATAGATTGAATATTACTCTAACATTATTAAATAATGTGCTTATTTCTTTTATTACTATAGATAAAACTATTACTACTCCTGCTAGAGTTGTCATCATTGCTTGGTCTTCGCGTCCTGCTCTTACTAAAACTTGGTGAAGAACTGCTACAAGTATTCCTATAGCAGCAATCTTAAATAATAAATCTATTTCCATAATTACCTTACCTTTCTTATTTTAGTTTATATTCCGAGAGTTTTCGCTATGATTAATTATTTATATTAATATTATAACTATTCCCAAACCTATTACCATTCCTAATTTTCTATACATTGCTTCATTCTTTTCTCTTTCTCTCTCTGCTTTTTTTATCTGCTCATCTAAAAAGTTAGAAGTAACATCTATTTGGCTTATTTGCCCTGCTAAATCTGTTGCTCCAAGTAGTTTGCTTAAGTTTTTTAATATGTTTTTGTCTTCTAAATTAATATTTAATATATCTGTATCTATTGCTTTACTCCACGCATCTCCTGCGGTAAAAAAGTTCATATTATAACTTGCAATTTTAAATATACTCCCTATGCAAGGGTTTATATTGCCAGATATCTGGCTAAAAATTTCTGGTAATGGTTCATATGTAAATTTTATTTTTGCTTTAAACATATTAAGTGCATTTTTAAATTCTTTCAATTCATCTACCCTATGTATATATTTTTGCGATTTTAATATTCCAATTGCTGAACAAGTTAAGAATATACAACTATAAATTAATATTCTCATTATAAGCATACTTTATTATCATTCCTTTCGCTTTGCTCTTCAACATAAAATTCTCTATTTTTCTTTAAAAAAATTATTCTTTCTATTATTTGCTTATCTACTAATTCTCTTAATGTTGGATTTTTCATTAACTCTTGTTTACTATCTCCATGTGCTGTAAAAATGCCTTTTACTCCACAACATACCGCTTCTTTGATTGCTTCAACATCTTTTTCTGTACCTATTTCATCTGCCGCCACTATTTGAGGTGCCATTGTTCTTATTAACATTTTTATTCCTATTGATTTCGGAACATTTTCTAATACATCTGTTCTTATCCCAATATCATTTTGTGGAGTGCCTCTATATAGTGCAGCGATTTCTCCTCTTTCATCTACTAATCCTACATTCATTCCATTAAATCTTATTGTTTCTATTCCATCACTTATGTTTCTTATTATATCTCTTAATAGAGTAGTCTTTCCGAACACCTGGTGGAGATACAATAAGAGTATTGTAAATTGTATTTTCTTTTACTTTTAAAATAAATTGTAGTGGTCTATTACTACATCCTATAATTTGTTTTGCTATTCTAAAATTTATGCTTGATATATAATTTATATTTATAACTTTGCCATTTTCTACTACACAATTACCACTTATACCAACTCTATGCCCACCTTTTACAGTTATGTATCCATTACATATTTCATTTTGATATGAATATATTGAATTATCACACATTATTTGTATTGTTTCTAATATATCTTGATATGTTACTCTTTTCTCTAATATTTCTTGTTTTTTTGTGAATTTAAGTGCTATACTTCCATTGCTTCTTATTCTTATTTCTTCTAATTCCTCAATTGGTTGTCCTCTTAAATTTTCTTTTAATATTTGGGAAATTTTTCTAGAAAAAAACTGAAATATTTCTAACATATATACTCCTTACAATTACTACTCTTAAATATATATGCTAGAAATATTTATTTTAGAACTAACTTTTATGAAAAAACTATATTTTAGTTTCAACTGTTACAGATGTGCCATCTTTTAAATTATACTCTTTTCGAAAGTTTATGTCTGATACTATTTCCAAAATTTTTAGGTCATGGTCTCCTTTACCTATTTGATTCTTCTCTGCTCGTACAGCATATGCAATATGCCCTAATACTTTACATTTTTTTACCAGAACATTTTGGGTTCCACCATATTCTTCTGGTTTTATAATCCAGTCTGGGTCTATTATATAGTCATTTTCCAATTTTATATTTAAAGTTCCATGAAACAACTTTATTTTGGTTTTTTCTTCAAAAACACTCTCAATTTTTCCTACCCACATTTTTGCTGTTCCAAGTCCACTCGTAATTTTTCCATATAATTTCATAAATTACCTCCAAGCAACTCATATTTTATCATATTCGCTATTTTTGTCAATATTTCTGTCGTTTTTTGTTGATTTTCTTCTATTTTTGGTTTACAATATATATTAGTATATTTTATGGAGGTTTTTGTGATGGAACTCAATCCTATTATTATTGGAATTGCAGGTGGGACTGGCTCTGGTAAAAGTACTTTAGCTGATAATATCAGAAAAGAATTTGCAGATAATATTACTATGCTTTCTCATGATTTTTACTATAAGAGTCATTCTGAACTTTCTTTTGACGAAAGAAAAAAATTAAATTTTGATCATCCAGATGCTTTTGATACAGATTTACTTATTGAGCATTTAACTAAACTAAAAAAAGGTGAAATTATTTATAGACCTAATTATTCGTTTGTTGACCATATAAGAGAAGAACAGACTTTTGAAGTAATTCCTAAAAAAGTTATTTTATTGGATGGTATTTTAATATTTGAGAATAAAGAATTACGAGATATGATGGATATTAAGATATTTGTTGATACTGATGCTGATATTCGTTTTATTAGAAGATTAATTCGTGATGTTAGAGATAGAGGTCGTACTATTGATTCTGTTATTGAGCAATACAAAACTACTGTAAAGCCAATGCATGAACAATTTGTTGAACCTAGTAAAAAATATGCAGATATTATTGTTCCAGAAGGTGGCTATAATCATGTTGCACTTAATATGATTATTGAAAAAATAAGAAGTATTATTTGACGGAAGTCAGAGGTCGGAGGTCGGAGGTCGGAAAATGGAAATCGGAGGTCTGACCTCCGATTTCCGACTTCTGACCTCCGTATTTAAATTTCTTCTATAAAATCTTTTATTATTTCTTTAAATGTGTATTTAACTTTTTCTGCTGTATTTTTAACTTCTTCATGTGATAATTTTTCATCTAATACTCCTGCTGCCATATTTGTAATACATGCTACTGCAACTGTATTTATATTACAATGATGTGCTATTATAGCTTCTGGAACAGTAGACATTCCTACTGCATTTGCACCTAATACTCTCAAAGCTCTAATTTCTGCTGGTGTTTCATATGTAGGTCCTTTCATATATGCATATACTCCTTCTTGAGCTCTCCCTGTATGTTTATCTATTATTTTCTTCAATTTTTGAGTTAGCTCTTTATTAAAAGTTTCACTCATATCTATGAATCTTTCTCCAAATTCATCTAAGTTTTTTCCTCTTAATACTGATTCTGTGAAGAAGCTTAAGTAATCATTTACTACCATAAAATCTCCTGGTTTGTATTCTACATTTATTCCTCCTGCTGCATTTGTAAGTATTAATGTTTCTACTCCTAATAGTTTAAATACTCTTATTGGAAATGTAACTTCTTTTAAATCATATCCTTCATAAAAATGGAATCTTCCATTCATTGCAATTATTGTTTTTTCCCCTATTTTTCCTATAATTAATTCTCCTGCATGTCCTGCAACAGTTGAAATTGGAAAGTTTGGTATTTCACTATATTTTATAACAATTTTGTCTTTTATTTCTTCGCTTAATACACCTAACCCTGAACCTAAAATAATTGCAATTTTTGGTTTTAAACCTTTCATCCTTTCTCTTATAAATTCTGCACTGTTTTCATAGTCTTCATACTTAAACATAATACAACCCCCTCATAATTTTTTATTATAATTCTTTGGTTCATTGTATGTTCTTTAGTTTACTATTTTTTTATCAAATTACTACATCATAATTATTATATCATCATTTTATGTTTGTTTACAATAGATTTTATTATTTTTATACTTGATTTTATGTTATAAATATTATAAAATATATATTATTAAAATTGAAAGGAGATTTTAAGCTAATGAAAAATGATAAAGTATCTAAAAAAGTTACTCACAATGGTGAAGTAAAAAAAACAAAACATAATTATTTTCTTTTAGTATTATTTGTTTTATCATTTATTGTGTTTGGCGCATATTTTGTATTTTCATATATAACTTTTTAATAAATTGTATATATTATTTTTTTAATTTTCTATACAATAAAAAAATGCTACTTCTTTGTAGCATTTTTTATTGTATAGAAAATCGAAAATTTTTGCATATACAACAATGTTAAGTTTCCTTAGTCTGTGCATATTTGCGAAGCAAAATGCACATGTGGCGAAGCCACTTTTCTTATTGTATAGGAAAAATCGTCTTTTATCTTAGCTTTATATAAGATTTTTCCGTATACAACAAGAAAAGTAACATATAAAAGACCCGCGTTAGCAATGCTCATGTGGCTTTGTCACTTTTCTTATTATTTCTATACTACTTTAGCTAATATTACTAGTCTTCCCTTACCATCATCTGTACATGTAGATAATGAAATTTCTATACTTTCCTCGTTTCTTTGTCTTGTTATATATTCTGTATCAGTTTTTGATGTTTGATTTATTTCATATATTGTATATGTTAATGTCCTTCCTGTTAAATCTGTTATTCTTATTTTATCACCTATTACCAAGTTTTTATTATCTGAAAAGAATTTTCCATTTCTATAATTATGTCCTATTATTACAACATTGCCTGGCTCATTCAATTTTGGGTTACTTGGATACATCACTCCAACTGATGTTTCTAATGCTTTTGGTGATATATCTAATAATATTGGATATTTTATTCCTGTTTTCGGTATTTCAATTGTTCCAATCATTGGATATTCTTTATAGAATTTTGTTTTAGGTCTTGAACTTGAGCCTCCACCTGTTGTATTTCCTCCAGTATTATTGCCATCTATCTCTCCTGTAAGTATATTTTCATCAGATATGTTGTTATTATCTATTTCGTTCTCATCCGTTATATTTTCTTCTTGTAAATCCGCTATTATCTTACTTCTTTCTTTTTCATCTTTGTAATTTTTATATGCATTTATACCTATGATTGTTATAATAATTATTATTGCAATTATAAGAATTACTAAAAAAATAGTTAAGACTATACTATATTTACTTTTAAACATACTAATCTCACATCCTTATTCTCTATTCTCTCTTATTATTATAACATAATGTCGAAAAAAAGTAAATTTTTTCTATTCCATTTCTACTATTTTTGCATATCTATTTTTTATAAATTCTTCATCATATTCTATGTTTCCAAATATTTCTGGCATATTTTCTTTAAAGTGAAGTAATAATGGTATCATTACTTGTTCTACTGCTGGATGTGCATGTTTTGTACATCTTAGACTCAATATGTGTTTCCATTCTCTTATATTGGCTGTCATTGTAACTACAGCAGCTGTTGAATGTGGCAATATCATTCTCATTTGATCTGGTGTTGCACCAAGTTCTACCATTTTTATATAATGTTTTTCTATTTCTTCACAACTAGTTTGCCACTCTTGATATAGTTTTGTTCCTTTTTCTATATTTACAGGTGCTATAAATTTAATTTCATTATCAAATTTATCTTTTCCGTAATTACAATATCTTGTACTTTCTATTGAAAAAGATGCGTGTCTATGTCTTGTTAAATCTTTATATACGCCGATATCACAAACCATTCTTATTGTAATTTTTTCATGTTCTAAAATTGATTCATGACCTCTATTTATACAATTTTTCAATAATGTTTTATAGCTTTCTTCTGTTATTTTATCTTCTGAACGATAACATGTTCTAGATGCTCTTTCTAAATTTTTCATTATTTTATTATAATCTACTTTTTCAATTTCAACAACTGGTTCTACTATTCTCATATATGATATCCTTTCTATACTTTTATATTTAAATTTCCAAAAAAGTAGACACTTTGTACTTGTGTCCACTTTATTATTTTTATTATTTATTTCTGCCTTCTGGAAGTGCTGGTACATCTAGTACTATTCTTATTTTTGTTATTCGTTTTATTGCTTGTACAAATTTACTTTGTTTTATTCTTTCCCATAATGATGGTTTTATTTCAAATCTAGTTTCTTCAACAAATTCAGAAAGTTTTTCTTCTTCAGTGCTTGCTACCTCTGCTTTTGATACTTTTTCTTCTTTTTCTTCAAATATTGGTGTTGGTATTCCTCTTAATGCTTCTGCTATCTCAATTCCTATGTAACTTAGAGCTTTAGACCTATCTTCAATTCTTTCCATGTCTATTTCTATATGTAAATTCGTTTCTAAATTATTTATTCTTGCATTTACTAATTTTACAGCATCTTCATAATTTTCTGGTATTCTGGTTTTTGTTTTTCCTATTATTGTTAGTGCTTCTATTATATCTTCTGAAACTAATTCAGATATTCCTCTTACTTTATTCTTCCATTCTTTGTCTTTATTTTGAACAGCTTCTAATACTAATTTCAATTCATTTGCCACATTTATATTATTTTCTCTTTGTCTAATTAGTACTTCTATTTGTTTTGTATTATATTCAAATTGATTTGTTGCATATTCTACTAGTTCATGAGCTGCTTTATAAACACTTCCTGGGAAATTCTTTTTATTTGGATATTCAATTAAATATACTTTTATTGAATCGATTAAGTCTTTGAAATATGCATCTTCTTCTAATTGGACAATCTGTTTTTTGCTGTTTGGATTTATTAGCTTTTCTACTTTATCTATATTCGATAAAATTTTCTCTTCTGTTATTATCATTTTTACGTTTACTATGCCTCGTTTTTGTTTGTTAAAAAATAGCATTGTAAACTCCCCTCCCTTTGCTTATGTGTATTTTAACCTTCTTATATTATTATACATTTTTTTTTTACAAAGTACAATAGTTTTTATATTACATTTATATTACAAATTTGTTACATTTTTGTTACGGTTTTATGTTGTCTTCACTATCTTAAAACAAAAGCAACAATTACTAGTATCCCTATAACTATTCTGTATATTGCAAAGACTTTAAAGCTCCTGTTTCTTAAAAATTCTAATAAGAATTTTATTACAAGTATTCCAACTATAAAACTTGCTAAAACTCCCATAATAAATGCTATTATTCCAGTAATATTTGCTATTGCAAAGTATTCTATAAATTCGTTTAGTTTAAATACTGTTGCTGCAAGCACTATTGGAGCAGATAGCATGAATGAATATTTTGCAGCAGCTTCTCTTTTTACTCCCATTAGTCTTCCTGTAGTCATTGTTATTCCTGATCTTGATACTCCTGGTATGAATGCCAATGCTTGAGATAAGCCTATTATAAAAGTTTGTTTAAAACTTAAATTTTCATAATCTGTTTTGTTTTTTGCATTTTTGTCTACAATATATAGAATAATTCCCATTACTATTAATGCAATTGCTATTATTAATGGCTGTGTAAGTATTCCTTCTGCATATTTATCTAATATAAATCCTATTATTCCTCCTGGTACTGTTGCAATTACTATGTACCAAAATAATCTTCCCTCTGTACTTTTTTCTTTTTTTGTAATTGTTTTTAATCCACCTTTTATAAGTTCTATCCAATCTTTAAAAAAGAATATCCCTATTGCTAATAATGTACCAAAATGTAAAGCAACATCAAATGATTCTGGTATTTGCCAATTGAAGAACCATGGTATTAAAAATAAATGTGCAGAACTTGATATTGGTAATAGTTCTGTTAGTCCCTGTACAATTCCTAAAACTATAGATTGGTATATTTGCATTGTTTTCCCCTTTCATAATAAATTTATGTTCTTTTTTTCCTAGCTATACCTTTTTTCCCTTCTTTTTGGCTATTTAATATTTTTGTTAAATTATAAGTATCATTTAGATATGCTTCTATTTCCTTTTCTTCTTCTGTTTCTTCATACTCAGGTTTTATTTCATTTTGAGGTTTTACTATTAATTGTTTTATTGGAAATAGTACTGGCTCTTTTTGTGAAAGTTCGTAATAACTAGAGTCAATTTTCATTGCATTGTTTATATCTAAGACTGCTTTTTCTTTTTTGTTCTTCATAACATGTATTTTTGCTAATTCAAAATATGCTTTTGCTTCTTTTTCATTATATAAACTCTTGGCAAAGTTTTCTTCTGCTGCTTCAAAATCTCTATATAATAATGCAATTTGCCCTAGTCTATAGTAAGCTAAATAGATATCATCATTTATTTCTACTGTTTTTTGAAAACATTTTCTTGCAATATCAAATACATTTATTCTTGAATAGCATACTCCTAAATTATAATATATTTCATATTTTTCTGGGAAATATTTTATTGCATTTGTATATACTTCTATTGCTTTTTTAAATTCTTTTTGCTTTAAATATATTTCTCCTAATAATTTCACAGCTCCATATGTTTGTGGTCTGTTTTTAAGTAATGTTCTTAACATTTCTGCTGCTTCTGATTTTTTACCTAATTCATTTAGTAGAACTGATATTCTATAGTATGAGTCATAATCATTTTTCTTTATATCTAATACTTGAACATATTCATCTATTGCTTTTCTCATTCCGCCTTCTTTTTCATACATATGTGCTAACATTTTATGTCCTATGTAACTTCCTTTATATTTACTTACAAGGTTGATTAGTATCTTTTTTGCTTTTTTTAGATTTCCCATCCATATATGAATCTGTGCCATCATAACACTTAATATTTCGGATACATTTATATTTTTTGCTTCTAGCACAAATACTGCAATTGGCACAATTATGCAAAATAAATATAATATTATAGTACTAAATATTCCGGTCGAAAATATCAAATGTTATTTTTATTAAATTTAGTAATATTCCTATTGCTTGTATACCTAATATTATTAAATATGTTGTGTCATTTTTCTTTATTAGTTTTAATAATAGAATACATATAAAGAACACAAAAGCAACTATTGTGAATATGATTTGACCTATCATTAGAGCTATCATCCCTTTCTTCGTAGTAATTATCTATTTCTTGTTCCCAAATTTTTTTTCATAGTTTTCTTTTGCTTTTTTTATTATTTTTTCTGCTTCCTGTCTTCCTAATATTTTTTCTACAACAGTTTCTCTATATTCTAATTGTTTATATACTTCAAAGAAATGTTTAATTTCACACGATATATGATTTGGTAATTCTGATACATCTTTATACATATTTAAAAATGGATCTTTTTTAGCTACTGCTATTATTTTCTCATCTTTTTGATCAGAATCAATCATTATTAAAACTCCTATTGGATAAGTTTCTACCAGTGTCATGGAAGCTATATTTTCTTGACATAAAACAAGAACATCTAATGGGTCATTATCATCAGCATATGTTCTTGGTATAAATCCATAATTAGCTGGATAATGTGTTGCTGTATAAAGAACTCTATCTAATTTTAACATTCCTGTTTCTTTATCTAGTTCGTATTTGTTTTTTCCGCCTTTTGTTATTTCAATCACTGATATAAAATCATCTTGTTTTATTCTATCTTCGCTAATATCATGCCATATATTCATTATTGTTCTCCTTTTTCCTTAAATATCTTTTTAATATGGGTTTTTCAAATGGTCTTTTAAGTCTTGTAAGCCATATGTCTCTAGTATCTATTGGTTTAGTAAGTATTGTAAACATTTTACTTCTATTTCCACCTAGTACATCTGTGAAAATTTGGTCTCCTACTACTGCTATATTTTGTGGTTCTAAATTTAGTAGTTCCTTTGCTTTTTTAAATCCTTTTTTGTTCGGTTTATGTGCAAAATATAGATATTCTAAGTTTAATATGTCTGCTACTTTTTTTACTTTATATTGTTTATTTGTATTAGATAGTATACACATTTTTATTCCTTGTGCTTTTAAATTATCACACCATTCTTCGCATCCTTCTAATAATTTTTTGTCAAAATCTATTAATGTATTATCTATATCTAATATTAAGCCTTTTATATTGTTTTTTCTTAATAATTCTATTGTTATTTCTTTTAAATTATTCAAATAAAGTTTTGGGTATAATTTCATGGTTCCTCCATTATTGTGTTCTATAATAATGTGCCCCCACACATTTATATTGCAGGGGTATTATTTATTTATGTAAGTTTCTAATATATAAACAGCAGATATAGTATCTACAAGATTTTTTTTGTTTTTAGGTTTTATTCTAAGTTCATTCATAGTTTTATGAGCTTGAACTGTTGTTAGTCTTTCATCAACAGTTTCTATTTTTACTTTATTATATTTGCACTTTAGTTTATGAATGAATTTTTCAGTTTTTTCTATTCTTTCTGATTTTGAGCCATCCATGTTTAATGGCATGCCCACAACTATAATGGAAATCTCATATTCTTTCATAATATCGTCTAGCCTTGCTAATACAGACTTATCATTTCCATTATTTATAATAGTTTCTAGTCCTTGTGCTGTAATACCTAGTTCATCTGTTATTGCTGTACCTACTCTTGTATCTCCATAATCTATTCCTAATATCCTCATATTATTCTTCTATTCCTATATAATTTTTTACCATCTTTTCTAAAAGTTCGTCTCTTTCAATCATTCTTATTATATTTCTAGCTTCTTTATGGCTAGTTATATATGTTGGATCTCCTGATAATATATATCCAACTATTTGGTTTACTGGATTATATCCTTTTTCTTCTAGTGCTTTATACACCTCTTTTAATATTTCTTTTGTTTTTAAGTTTTTGTCTTTTTCTACTCTAAAACTCATCGTCTTATCACTTGCCATTTTTTTACCTCCTTAAATACAATTTATTTCACTTTCTGTCTTTTCTGCATTGTCTAAATATTCTTCAAGTTTTTTTGTAACTTCTTCAATTCCTGTACCTTTATAATATGTTCCTAAAATAAAGTTAGTATTTGGCTGTATTTTTGTTTCATTTTTATTTTTCTTATTGTTTAGAGTTATTGTTATACTTTCAATACTTTGCTTTATTTTTGATACAAATTCTATTGTTTCTTCAACTTCTATTCCTGAAAATGCTATAGCAAATTTTGGTCCCATATATCTAACAAATACATATTCTGAAGAAATATTTGATTTTACTGTATTAGCTACTTGCACTATCATTTGTGTTCCTATCTTTCGTCCAAAGTTTTCATTTATTTCTTCAATGTTGTTTATTGAAAACATGCATATTGTACTTTTTGCATACTTATCAATTGTTCTTTTACCTTTTCCATATAAATATTCTGCTGAATTTAATCCTGTAAATTTATCTGTTCTATATATATTTTCAATAGTGTTTTGATATGATATTGTTTTTAATACTGATATAATATTTTCTCTTATTACTTCTAGTATTCCTGTATCCATTCTATCAAATGCATGTGCTAAGTCACTTTCTATAATCCAATATCCTATATATATATTATCAATATATAAAGGAAAAAACATTGCAGATTTAGCTCTTGTCATATCTGTTTTCTGATAACTTAATTTTTCATTACTGTTGTTTACTGTTACATATTTTGGCATTGCATTTGCTATACTGTCTTTAAATAATTCATCTGTATGAAGGTTTGTAATTGTATCCCATAATCTTTCATCAACATTTGATGCTTTTAAAACATATTCTGCCCCATTAAACACTACAATACTTGAATACTTAATATTATATTTTTCTATCAGGATATCATTAATAATTTTTATTTTGTTTTCTGCTGAAGTATCTTTTCCAATTGTATCCATAAAGTCTTGTAATACTCTTAAGTTAGCTATTTTCTCATTAGTATTGCTTAGACCTTTTACTTTTTTATATATTGAAAAATTATATATTATTAAGCAAATAACAACTATTACTAGAACTATTATAACAGCTATTAATCCTGCACTCATTTTTTTCACCTCTTTTTAGTATTTACTTCTCATTTTGTTTAATGTGTCATTTACTTGACTTGAGAAAAGATCTCGTTTTTCTGTCATAGGAGAATATGCTTGTCTGCTTACTAATGGGTATACCATATTTGCTAATTCTCTCAATGCCATCATAAATTGCTTCGTATATCCATTTAGAGATACTGAACAGTTTACTAAAGAATCTAAATATTTTACATAGTTTTGAACTTCAAATGGTATTTCACAATATCGTATATTGTCTTTATTAAATAGTTCTGTCATATATGTCATGCTCGGTGCATTATAACATGACATTCCTCCAATTAATGTTTTTATATTTAGGCTTCTTACTTTTATTGCTTTATTTATTACTATTTTTAGTTTTTCTGGTTTTAAAATATTCTTTGATTTTAAGTCTCGTAAAAATGCTGTTAATGGTTGTATTGTTAGAACATCCATTGTTTGTACTAAATATATTTCCTGTGCTTTTTCAAATATTTCTGGAGATGTATCAAAATCAGTGTCTATAAGTATTGCTGAATATTGTTTTAGCAGTGTTGCTAAAATTGTTTCTATTTGATATGGTTTTTCATCTCCTGGCATTTCTGTATAAACAGTTAGGTTTTTCTTTACTTTTATCCCTTCATTCATGCCTTTTTGAAGATTTTCCATGCAATTTTTTGCTGTAATTCTTAGGCTTTCTTCATTATTTGTATATATATAATATGCATTTTTTGTTTTTGTCATATCTAATATTGCTGTTTCTATTCCCATTGATGCAAGCATCTCTGCTGTATTGTTTACTATAAATGATGTTCCATTTTTTGTTGTTCCTACAAATGCTACTATTTTTTTGTCACCTGTAAGCAATGTATTAAAGTTTGAATTTGTACTACTATTTGTGTTTGCTATACAGTTATTGTTTTCCACATTATTTTGTGAAGGAATTTGTTGGATTGTTGGTGCTTGATATGTTTGCTGCATAGTTTGTTTATTTAAGTTTTCCATTTGTGGTATATTATTTTGTGGTTGCACTGGTGTTGGTTCTACTGGGGTTGTATCTGCCTCCATATTGAATAAGTCTACTTCTGGTTCTTCTTCCATGTTAAATAAATCTACTTCTTGTTCTGGCTCATTAATTTCTTCTTCCATATCGAATAAATTAACTTCTGTATTATTATTGTTATTATTTTGTCCACTTTCTTGTATTGTTTGATTTTCTACTGGATTTTTCTTTGGTCTTCCTCTACCACGTTTTGGTTTTTGTTCTTGTTCATCAGGTAATGGATTTTTTCTTGGTCTTCCCCTACCTTTTTTTTGTGGTTGAATCTCTATTTGTGGTTCTTGTATATTTGTATCTGGCTGTTCAAAAATGTTTGTATCTGATGATGTTTCTGTTGCTTCTGGTAATATTTCATCATCTTTTTTTGATTCATTCATAATAATAGGATTTATTAAGTTTTCTGTACTAATTTCTGGTTTATTTATTTTTGGAACTACAACTTTTTGAACATTGTTAACCGTGATATTTGATGGTATAACAACAGATTTTATTTTTTTTGGTTTAATTAATTGTTCTATAACATCTGGTTCGTTATCATCTTCAACATCTGGTTTGTTTCGTATTTGTTCTTTATAACTAGCTGTTTTTTTCTTAACATCTACATCATTAATAGAAGAAGAATTCATCACCAATTGTTGATATTTTGGTGAACGTTCTTCTAATACTGCTTTAACATGCATTGGTAAATATTTTATAATTATTTTTAGTTGTGTGTCTGTGTATTGTGCAACTATATTATTAAAGCTATCTACATATTTGTCTTCATTTTTTCCAAGTCTTGCGTAATGTGCTCTAATATTCTCTACTTCTGCCTCACTAACACTAGTTTCGCTTTCTGTGTCTCCTAATTCACTCTCATATATGCCATAATATCTTTTTGCTTCTTCCTTATCCCTTGGTTGGTTTATTAATCTGCATATTTCATCTATACTCCTGTCTTGTCCAATTATTGCATTATATATTCCTTTTTTATATATTTTTGCTAAAAGATCATCTGTTTTTTTCCTTCTATCAGCACAAACCAATATTATATCTATTGGTTCGTTATTAGGAGTTTTAGCTTCATCACTAATGTTATTATATTTTTCTAATAAAAAATTGTCTATTGAATTATAGTTATTATTAGCAAATGGCTCTAAATCTTCGCTTATTACTATTCTACTATAACTTTTATCTTTTTGTAATTCTCTATATATTGCATTAAAATAATATACATTTTTGTAAGATAATATTTCTTTATAATCTTTTTGATATTTTTTTACAATTGCTTCTGAAACATTATCATTATTTACTGCAAATAAGATTTTCATATGTTTAACCCCTCCAACCTGTTACTACAAGTGCATAAATAAATGGTAATAATTGACAAATTACTAGGATTGTTACAAATGCTATTACTAACCCAAATCCTCTGTGTTTGTAATCCATTCTTCTAGTTCCCATTACATATTGAAATACTAGTCCTACTGCAATCCCCAAGAAACATAAAGGTATACTGTATGGTTGTACAATTTCCTCAATCACATATCCTGCAAACCAGTATGCCTCATCTCCATATTTTTCAGTATATTCTTGTTTTTTCTGTTCCATGTCGTCTTTTACTTCTAGCACTCCATTTTGAGTTGTCTCTTCTATTGTATTATTTGTTGCAAATACTGTATTTATTGATAATATGCATAAAACTATTAATACTATTGCAATCGTTTTCTTCATTTTATACCTCCATTCAAGTTACTTTTTTCACTTATAATATCATACAATATTCTGGGAAAAATAGCAAGTTTATTTGAATATTTTTTTATTTTTTTCGCTATTTTTTAGACCCTGAGATATGTTTTCCATAAGCAAAAACGACTATCAATGAGAGCTATTCCATTGATAATCGTTTTTGTTTAGTTTTCTTTTAATTTTATATCTCTTACATGCTCTATTTTTTCCCATTTTGTGTTTGGTTTTATTAATGCTTTTATATTTATTAATATCCATGAACCTAAGAATAATGGATAACATATTATTCCTTTTAGCATTGGCTTTATTGGTCTTTTATCTAATAATAATGTAAGTATTGCTGTAAGTGGTGGTATTATAAATGTTGCTACCATATATTTTGCATAGTTCCAGATTAGTCCTGCTAGTGTCATTCCATCTCCTATATATATTATAAGGTTTATTACTAGTATAGCCAATGTTACTATTAATATAGGCATTCCCATAAGATATAGTAGTCCATCAAAATTCATTATTCTACGATTTCTTACAACTCCTGCTGCTAAATCTTTTAGATAGTATTTGAAACATTGTATATGTCCTACAGACCATCTGGTTCTTTGTGTCCATGATTGTTTAAAACCTAAAGGCTGTTCATCGTAAACTTTTGCATCTGTTGCCCATCCTAGAGCTCTTCCTTTTGCTATGTTTATTAATGAAAATTCTATATCTTCTGTTAAGGTTTTTGTATTCCAACCTTCTTCTTTTATTAAATCATATTTTACCATAAAACCTGTTCCATTTAGTAATGGAGATAATCCTACATTATATCTTGCTAAATGATAAAATCTATGCATTGTCCAATAGAAAAGTGCGTATCCAGCTGTTATCCATGTGTCATCTGGATTTTTTATGTCTCTATATCCTTGTACTATTTCTTCTCCTTGGCAAAGTTTTTTATTCATTGCATTCATAAATTCTTTGTCAACTATATTATCTGCATCAAAAACACATAGTGCATCATAATCGACATTTTGTTCTTTCATTTTTGCTAAGAACCATTGCATTGCATATCCTTTTGTTTTCTTTTCTGGATCATTTCTTTCATATACAATAGCACCTGCTTCTTTTGCAATTTTTGCAGTATTATCAGTACAATTATCCGCTATTACATATATATCCAAATATTCTTTAGGATAATTTTGTTCTTTCAAGCTTTCTATTAAATTTCTTACAACCTTTTCCTCATTATGTGCAGGAATTATTGCCATAAATTTGTGCGTTTTATTTATTAGTAATGGTTTTTCTTTGAATTTTATTAATGAACAAACACTTATTGCAATGTTGTATAACCAGAATATTGTAATTATGCCTAATAGTGCTTGTTGTAATATATACAAATAATCCATTTTTTACTCCTTTACATTGCTTCTTCTGTAGTTGTTATTTCTTCCTCATTATTATTTTCTTCATCTTTATTTACAAACTCTAAGCTACTAATAGATACTTCATATGCTACTCTTGATTCAACTGTTCCATCTTCATGTTTCTTTTCATATGGTCTTGATT
Organism: uncultured Clostridia bacterium; assembly: GCA_944390405.1. Lineage (GTDB taxonomy): Bacteria > Bacillota > Clostridia > TANB77 > CAG-508 > UMGS1781. The sequence continues at coordinate 39,344 of CALXPS010000007.1, forward strand.
GAACTCTTCCTACTAGTCTAAGTTCTGTTCCTATTGGCATATCTTCACAGAATCTTGCATTTCTTCCCCATGTAATACATGGTATGTAATCTGATTTATTATAAGCTCTGTTTACAGCTACTAATATGTCTGCAATTTCTCTTCCAAAAGGTGTTTTTCTGTAGATTGGTTTTCTACATATATGTCCAACTAATTTTACTTCATTAGGAACTTTTATGTCTTCTTCTTCACCTTTTTCTCTGATTTCTTTTACAAAGACTGTTAATATTAATCTGCTCTTTGTGTCTTCATAAGTATTATATGATCTAAATTGTCCTTCTATTACAACTTGTTTACCTATGTTTAAATCAAAGTTTGCAATTAATCTTTCAGATATTGTTATTGGTATAATATCTGATACTCCACTTAAACGTGGTATTTCTAAATTGAAAGTATAAAAACTTTCTCCGTAAATTTCGTGACTAAATTTTTTCTCGCTTGTAACTTTACCAACTAATAAAATATAGTTGTTTTGTGAATAATTTGTAACCAATTTTATTTCCTCCTTTTTTTCGTCTATAAGTTATTTTATAATTTACACTTTTAGACTAGTCTTTTTCCAGACATCTTTTATTATACTACGTTTTTTTGAATTTGTCTACATAAAATGGTAAAATTATGTCAATTTTTGTTATTTTTATAATATTTTTCTTGTGTAGTCACTATTTTTTTATTTCTAAAACTTTATATTTAGCTATTCCACCTGGAGTATTTGCTTCAACTATTTCATCTTTTTTTGCGCCAATAAGTGCTGCTCCGATTGGTGATACATTTGAAATTCTATTTTTGCTTAAGTCTACTTCTGTTGAACCAACTATAGTATATTCTAGCTCTTCATTAAATTCAATATCTAATATTTTTACAGTATTTCCTACTTGTACTGTTTTTGTATTTATTTCTGATTCATCTATAATTCTTGCATATCTTAATTTATTTTCTAAATCTACTATTTTTATTTCATTTTCTGCCTGGGCATTTTTTGCTTCGTCATATTCTGAATTTTCAGATAAATCTCCAAATCCTAATGCTACTTTGATACGTTCTGAAATTTCAGCTCTTTTTTCTGTTTTTAGATATTCTAATTGTTTTTCTAAATTATCATATCCTTCTTGTGTTAATAAAATTTCTTTTTCTTCCATTTCTCATTACCCCTTTATTTATATATCATAGTTTCTTAATCTTACTCTACAAAATACATTTTGTCAAGTAAAATTCTATAAAATTTAAATAAATTCTTTTGCACTTATTACTCCATTTAAGCCTATTAATTTTTTTATTTTTATGTCATCATTTTGTATCTGTTCGAATATTTTCATGACTGGTTTTGTATATAGATTTGCTTCATATATAATAGATGATTTAAAGCCTTCTAGTATATATTTTTCTGGTACTTCTATTTCCCAGCCTTTTATATTAATGCCTGAAAATTTCTTTGATTTTATATTAATATTTTTTGGTATATTTAAAATTATAGCATTGTTTGGTATTTCTAATTTATTTATCATTTCTTCTGGAAAGTCTATATTTACTAATACATCTGAACTTCTTAGATTTGTTTTAATATTATTTGATAGTTTTATTAGTATTCCTAATTCTTTATATAGATAATCTACTATTTTTCTAAATTTTTTTATGTCATTTGTTATTATGTTTAATCTTTTTATATCTTTAGCAAGCATTATTATTGTTTCTAAATTTACATCATCATTTTCATTTATTAATAATGTAATTTCTCCTGCTTGTATGTTAGTTCTCTTATATTGATATATCTTTTGAATGATATTATATACTAAAAATTTGTCTAGTTTTGTTCCATCTAATATATTTATGTTATGTTGATAAATAATATTTTTAATATCTTCATTTTTCATTAAGTTTTGTTCTAATGCGATAGCTTTTATATTATTATTATATAAATATTCACTTAATTTTTGAATAACTTTTTTTATTTTTTTGTTATTGCTTTTTTCGTTTATGGGCAAGTATATTATTGTTTTATCATCAGGCTTTTCCACTCTAAATATATTAAAAATTTTATGTAAAAATTTAATTTCTTCTGATTGTTTTACATACATTACCATAAATAATCACCTAAAACATTATATTTAGGATAAGTATATTTATGACTATTTATATTATTTTTCCACCGCCTATTAATACATCATCAATGTAAAATACTACTGATTGTCCTCTTGTTATCGCTCTTTGTGGATTAACAAATTCAAGTTTTACAATACCATTTTTTGTTGGATATAATATTGCACTTGCTTCTTTCGCACTATATCTTATTTTTGCGTCAACTTCTATTGGCTTACTCATATCTATATCTACTGTATAATTTAAATTGTTTGCATAAAGCACTTTAGAATATATATCTTTTTCTTCTCCAACTATTAGATTGTTATTTTTAATATCTAAGTCTATTACATATAATGGTGTTTCATTTGATATGCCTAGTCCTTTTCGTTGTCCTATTGTATAATGAATTAGTCCATTATGTATACCTAGTACTTTTCCGTCTTTATTTATAATATTACCTTTTTCTGATTTTACTTTTCCACTTTTTATTAAAAAACCTGCATAATCATTATCTGGTATAAAGCATATTTCTTGGCTATCTGGTTTTTTTGCTGTAGATAATCCATATTTTTCTGCTATTTTTCTTATTTCTTCTTTATTTTCGAAAGTACCTAATGGGAATAATATTTTTGATATCATTTCTTTTGGAATATTATATAAAACATAACTTTGATCCTTTTGCCCTGCATTTGATTTCTTTAGTACATATTGATTATATTTTTCACTAAATTCCGTTTTTGCATAATGCCCTGTTGCAATATAATCACACTCTAATTCCATTGCTTTTTTAAAAAAATAATTGAACTTTAAAAATTTGTTACATTCTATACATGGATTTGGTGTTATTCCATTAGAATATGCTTGTATAAAATTATCTATCACACATTTTTTAAATTCTTCTTCAAAATTTAACGTATAGTGAGATATTCCTAGTTTATCACATAATTTTTTAGCATCATCTATAATATCATTATCTTGTGAGTTTTGATTCCATAGTTTCATTGTAGCACCAATCACTTCATATCCTTGTTCTTGTAGTACAATAGCTGCAACGCTACTATCAACTCCGCCACTCATTCCTAGTAATACTTTTTTCATTTTCCCTCCATATTATTATTTGTTAATGCAAAATTCCAGCTGTCTCTACACATTTCTTCAATTCCTTTTTCTGCTTTCCAATTTAATTCTTTTTCTGCCTTACTTGGGTCTGCATAGCATGCTGGTATGTCACCTGGTCTTCTTGTTCCTATTTTGTATTTTACTTTTATATTATTTACTTTTTCAAATGTTTTTACTAACTCTAATACTGAATATCCTTTCCCTGTTCCTAAATTGTATATTTGTACTCCTTTATCTTTTCTTATTTTTTCTAGAGCTTTTAAATGACCTTTTGCCAAATCAACAACATGTATATAATCCCTAACTCCTGTGCCATCACTTGTTGGATAATCTGCTCCAAACACTGTTAGTTCTTCATATTTTCCTGTTGCTACACCCATTATATATGGCATTATGTTATTAGGTATGCCATTGGGTGATTCCCCTATTAGTCCACTTTCATGTGCTCCTATTGGGTTAAAATATCTTAGAATTGCTATACTAAAATCTTTATCAGCAACTGCTACATCTCCTAAAATTTGCTCTATCATGAGTTTTGTACTTCCATATGGATTTGTTGTTGATAATGGAAAACCTTCTTTTATTGGCAATTCTTTGGGATTTCCATACACTGTTGCAGATGAGCTAAATACAATTCTTTTACATCCATATTTTTTCATAACTTTTAGTAATATTAATGTACCAGTTACATTATTATGATAATACTCTATTGGTTTTTGGACAGATTCTCCAACTGCTTTTAACCCAGCAAAATGAATAACCGCTTCTATCTCATTTTCTGCAAAAACTTTTTCCAACTTTTCTTCATTTAATAAATCTACCTCATAAAACCCAAATTCTTTACCAGTTATTTTCTTTACTCTTTCTAAAACTTCTGGAGAACTATTTACAAAATTATCCACAATAACTACATCTTCTCCACTATTCAACAGTTCCACAACCGCATGACTACCAATAAATCCCGCTCCCCCAGTAACCAAAATCCTACTCATAAACCTCTCACCTCTCACTTCTCATATCTCACTTCTCATCTAATATATTTCCTGATATACCTGATAATTCTGCAATATCTTTTTAACATAATTTTTAGTTTCTGGAAATGGTATGTTATCTATATTTTCTCCTTGGTCATCTATAATTCCTTGTTCTAACCAACTATCTAAATTTCCCATTCCAGCATTGTATGCTATTAATGCTAAATTGTAATTGTTATATTTTTCTAATAAGCCTTTAAAATACGTTGTTCCTATTCTTATATTTGTTTCAGGCTCATATAATTTTTCCTCTGTAATATTCTCTATTTCTAGTTTAATTCCTATCTCCTGTGCAGTTGATAGCATTACTTGCATTAAACCTATTGCTCCACTATTTGATTTTGCTGTGTTTTTAAAATTACTTTCTGCTTTTATTATGCTATATATTAAAAGTGGATCAAGTTCATGTTCTATTGCATATTTTTCCACATATTCACTGTATTTTTGTGGATAAATTATTTGTAATACTTGTACTCTTAAAAGTACAAGTATTGCTATTAATATTATAAATATTATTATTAATTTTTTCAATATTTTCTCCTTTGATTTTTTTATTTTGCATCATATAGATTTTTACCTTCTTCTATATCTATTTTTAAAGGTACTTTTAGCTTTATTATATTTTCCATTTCTTGTTTTAATATTTCTTCTAATTCTTCTTTTTCTTCTGGCTCTGCTTCTATTAATAATTCATCATGTACTTGTAATATTATTTTTGATTTTAAATTTCTTTCATTTAGTCTATTATATATATTTATCATTGCTAATTTCATTATATCTGCCGCTGTACCTTGAATTGGTGTATTCATTGCTATTCTATTTCCAAATTGTCTTACCATATAGTTATTTGAATTTATTTCTGGAACATATCTTCTTCTATGGAATAATGTTTCAACATAGTTGTCTTTTTTAGCCTTTTCTACAATTTCTTCCATAAACTGTTTTATACCTTGATATTTTTCTAAATATTGCTCTATATATTTTTTAGCTTCTTTTCTTGGTATTCCTATTTGTTCTGCTAAACCAAAATCTGTAATTCCATACACAATTCCAAAATTTACAGCCTTTGCTCTACTTCTTTGTTCTTTTGTTACTTTTTCAATTGGCACATTAAATACTTTTGAGGCTACTTGTTTGTGTATATCTTCATCATGTTTAAAAGCTTCTATCATATGTTCATCATTTGAAATATGTGCTAGTACCCTTAATTCTATTTGTGAATAGTCTGCATCTATAAATATCCTGCCTCGTTCTGGTTTAAATACTTTTCTTAAGTTTTTACCTAATTCATATCTTGTTGGTATGTTTTGTAAATTTGGGTCTGTTGAGCTTATTCTTCCTGTAGCAGTTACTGTTTGGTGAAAACTTGAATGAATTCTATTTGTTTTACTATTAATGTATGGAATTAATCCTTCCACATATGTGGAATTTAGCCTTCCTATTTGTCTATACTCTAGTAGTTTTTCTATTATTGGATGTGTTGTTTTTAGTTTTTCTAGTATTTCTACTCCTGTAGAATATCCTGTTTTGTTCTTTTTTGCCATTGGCAATTTTAATTTTTCGAATAGAATTTCTCCTAATTGTTTTGGTGAATTAATGTTAAATTCTTCACCTGCAAGTTCATATATTTCTTTTGTTAATTCATGTAATCTAGTTTTTAATTCATCACCAAATTTTAATAATTTTTTCCTATCTATGCTCATTCCTTGATATTGCATATCTGCTAATACTTCTATTAGTGGCATTTCTATTTGATTGAACAATTGTAAGGTGTCTGTTTCCTGCATTTTAGCTGTTAATGTGCTATATAATTTATATATTAAATATGCATATATATAATTCTTTTTACTTATAGTATTTTCTTGGTTTTCATATTGTTCGAATATTGTTAGTTGTTTTTCTTCTGGTTCAGTATTTTTTAAATATGTTGCTATATCTAGTTTTAAGTATTCTTCTGATAAATATTCTAATGTATATTTATTTATATTTGAATTTAATAAATAACCTGCTATTTCTATATCAAACATAAGGTTTTTTGTTTGCACGCCTATTTGTTTTAATAATATATAGTCTTTTTTTTGTTTATATCCTATTTTTAGTATGTCTTTACTTTCAAATATATTTTTTAATTTTGTAATGTCTTTTATTAAATATACCTTATCTTCTTTTTCTGAATATATTGTTATTCCATCTATTGATTTATTTAATATTCCATATCCTTCTTCTTGTTTTTCTATTATATAATAGTATATTTTTTTGCTATTTTCTATTTCTTTTTCTAATTTTAAAATGTTTTCTTCTGTTATTTCTTCACATTGTATATCTAATACATTTGTTTCAACTTGTTGTTTTTCTAATCCAAATCTTTCTATAAATCTGTTAAGTCTTAATCTTGTAAATATTTCTACTACTTTTGGTTTATCCCATTCTATTACTTTCATATCTGGTAGTTTTTTTTCAATTGGAGCATGCACGTCAATTGTTCCTAGTGTTCTTGATAAATATGCTTGTTCTTTATTTTGTTCTATTTTTTCCTTTAGTTTTCCTTTTAATTTATCTATATGTTTATATACACCTTCTATATTTTTATAATCTTTAATTAAAGTTATGGCTGTTTTTTCTCCTACTCCTGGAACTCCTGGAATATTATCAGATGAATCACCTGCCAATCCCTTTATTTCTATTAAACTTTTTGGTGGAAGTCCATATTTTTCTATTACTTTTTCTACATTAAAATCTTCTGTTTCTGTTTTGCCTTGTGTTGTATGTGGTATTCTTACCTTTATGTGCTCATCTATTAATTGGAAACTATCTCTATCTCCTGTTAGTATTGTTACTTCTAAGTTTTTACGTTGTCCCCATTTTGCAAGTGTACCTATTATATCATCAGCTTCATATCCTTCTTTTTCTATTATTTTTATATTCATTGCTTGTAGTATTTCTTTTAATATAGGCATTTGACTTGCAAGCTCATTTGGCATACCTTTTCTATTGGCTTTATATTCACTATATAGCTTATGTCTATGTGTTGGGGCTTTTAAATCAAATGTTACTACCATATACTCTGGCTTTATATCTTCTATTATTTTAAACATTATGTTCAAAAAACCATATATTGCATTTGTATATGTTCCATCTTCTGTCATTAACATTTTTGTAGCCATTGTACCATAGAATGCTCTATTTAATATGCTATTACCATCTATTAAAACTAGGTTTTCCAATTGTTTTCCTCCTTTTATGATTATCTAATATAAATTATAATTTTTATTACTCTTTATTCTATAGCTCCTGCTATCACTTTGTCAAACATATACATTTCTATCTGTATTATTTTATCAGTTGTTAAATCTTTAACCATTCTAACCTCATAGCCTAAGCCTTTATACACTATTGTTTTCATAGTTAAATCATCTTCTTTCTTAACTATTGCAAATACAGGCTCTCTAAAACTTTCTACTCTATTTATCTCAATAGATATGACAATACAATATAATGTTACTAAAATAATTATGATAGATAATACTATTTTTAATGTTTTCTTACAAAATTTTACTACTAGCAACATTGATATAATTAATAAAATAAAAATTCCTAACATATTTATAATTCATTCCTTCCTCTTGATTTACCCTATTATATATAACTTCATTGTTCACTTTTTTTCTTTTATTTGTTTTGTTTCTAAAAGTAATTTATCAAAATCTGATATGTAATTTTTATCTTGTTTTACTTTAAATTTCTCATATTCTTTTGAAGCTTTTGTATCAGCATCTAGTTTAGAAATTTTTCCTTTGCCATCCAGAATTTTATAATGTCTCATTTTTAAAACATTATCTACTTCTTCTTTCCAATCTTTCATGTGCATTGAAATATTTCTTTCGGCATTATCTTCTGCAATGTCAAGAAAAATATTTGCAATATTATTTAGATTTTTTAATTCAGCTTCAGACAAGTAATTCTTAGCAATTGTTACATCCGATAATCCTTTATAATTGCATTGGCCCATGTTCTAAATTTAATTGCTGGTTTTGAATTTACTCTAAATCCAATGGAAATAATCATATCAAGATTATAATAGCTCGTAAAATACTGTTGTTTATTGTCATTTCCCACATGTGCAATTTTTGCACATGTGCTTTCTTTATCTAATTCTTCATCCTTATATATATTGTTTATATGTCTAGTTATACCTGTTCGATCTATCTTAAATAGTTTAGTTAAAGAATCTATATTTAGCCATACATTTTCATTTTGCAATATAACTTCTATTTTTGTTTGTCCCTCTGCATCATTATAAAAAATTATATTATTCTCATTTCCTATTAGTTTATTGTTCAATTAAATTCTCCTTTCTGTTTTTGCATTTTACAATAGTTAGCAGTAACTCCTTACTAACTGAATCTTGTTTATCTAAATAGTATGTTGTTTCTTTTGAGTTTACCAACATCCTACTACTATCATATCTAAACTATAAATTGTAATTTATTATGCTATAAAAACATTATAAATAACTACAACATATAAAAATACTGCTGTAATAACAGTTAGTATAAAACTACTATTTTCTCTACTTTTCTTATACTCAATACTTCTCAATACTAATAAAGTAGCTAATGCTAAAAACATTATTGGATTTGCAATATCAAAAGATATAACTTTTAATAATCCTAGTAATGCAAATAGCATTGTAACTATTGATAATATAATCTTTGCAATTTTCACTTTTACCTCCTCCATAAATTACTAGTTATCTTTCATTTTCTTTTTTAAATCTTTTGAATAATATATCATATCAGTACAAATTAAATCTCCATCTCTAATTTCTTCATTGTAATTATCTATAAAATAATTTTTAATTGTCTTTTCATATTTATCAAAACCTTGTTTTACATAGAAAGGAATATTATTTTCTGTTGTTCCAACTAACATCTTATCATATTTTTGTTTATAATTACCACATAAGTGCTTTAATAATCTTTTTGCATACCCTTTATTTCTGTATTCTTTTTTTGTTACTAAATTTTTTAATTCTAATGTTTTATTATCAATGTGCAAAATTACTGCCAAAGAAATAATTTCATCATTTAATTTTAATCCATACATATCTGAATCCTTCAAGTAGTTCATAATACTAGTTTTCGGTGGATCTGCTTCTAAAAGTAAGTCTATGTAATCTTCTTTATTTTCTATTCTTTTTACTTGAGGTTTTTCTTCTTTAATAGCCTTCAAATCCATTGGTATATCTGGTTTTTCTTGATTGTGGTTATAATATCTAATTTCCTCTGGAATTTTTCTATTTAACCGCACATAATTGTGTACCCTGTCACTACTGGTTTAAATATTTGATAATAACGCTTTTGAAGTATATTTCAATTCGCCAAAGTTTTTGTTTTGTAAGTATTTAAAAAATCAATATTTTCTTACATTTATAAGAGATTACTCATTTTTGTGGTAAAAATATATACCTTCCCCTATAGTTTTTTGTCATCCTTTGGATTGTTTGTCGCCGTAAGCATATTTTTAATTTGCTTACTATATCTATCTTCCTCTGAAATATCCAGCTCTGCACACCAAATTTGCGAAATAATCCTTGTCTTTTCTTATTTTCTTTCTAAATCTATATATGATTTTTTCTGTGCTTTCTATTTCAGTTTTTTTATATCTTCTCCCATGATTTCTAAGTAATCTTTTTCTGCTTGAGTTAAATGGGATTTCATATATTTATCATATTCTTCATGTGCTTTTTTCAATGCCTTTTCATGAGATATTTTCCCTGCACCTTCCAATATTTCTTTATGTGTCATAGTTAAAAATCCATCTAATTCTTTTATCCAATCTTTCATTGTCATTGGATGCATATTCAGTGCATTAATTTCTGCGACATCTAAGTATGCTGACACCATTCTATTCAACATGTCTATCTCTTTTTCTGATAAATAATTCTTAGCTATTTCTGTTTCAAATTTTGTAGGCATATTTCCTTTAAAATTAGTTAATCCTATATTCTCTTTTTCACTATCTACTCTATTAAAAATTACTTCTGCTGCAGTATTTCCATGTACTGCATAGTGCATCTTGTTTTGAACTGTTTTAAAAAATTCTTTTGTTTTTTCATCTTTTGCATCATAATCAATACTTGTAGCATAAATATCTAAAATTTTCCTCCAAAATACTTTTTCTGATGAACGAATATCTCTAATTTTTTCTAATACTTCTTCAAAATATACTCCTCCACCATTATTTTTGAATCTATCTACATTCAAATTATATCCTTTTATTAGATACTCCTTTATCAATTTATTTGCCCATATTCTAAATTGAGTACCACGAATTGACTTCACACGATATCCAACTGATATAATTAAATCTAAATTGTAAAATTTTGTTTTGTAATTTTTACCATCTGAAGCAGTTGTCAAGTTTTCCTTGACAACTGAATTTTCATTCAGTTCGTTTTCTGCAAAAATATTTTTTATATGTAAACTTATATTTTGCTTTGTTGTATCAAATAATTCTGCCATAGCATTTTGTGTAAGCCAGACATTTTCGTCTTCAAGTCTTACTTCTATTTTAACTTGCCCATCATCAGAAGTATATATTAATATTTTATTGTTATCTTGATTCATAATTTCATTGTCCATTAAACTCCTCCTCTCTATTTAAAAATTCTACTTATATATTAAATATCATTTTTTATTTTTTGTTCTACTATCTCATTTACATTATCACCTTTTTTAAACTTTATCGGAAAACCTTTAACCTTTAGTATTTTTGATTCAATATTCACTTCTATATTCGGATATTCATTATTATAGCTAAATATAGATTTTTCGATTCCTCTTACCTGCTTAATTATACTACTTATATCTTTTTCCGTCATATCTTGACAATATTGTCCTAATATAGGTGCTATCTCTGCAAGAAGTTCTGTTTTTGTTTATGGGGATGTTTATGGGGACACCTTCCTAAAACAGTTTTGTTTATGGGGACACCTTCCTAAAACAGTTTTAACTTTTTGTTTATGGGGACACCTTCCTAAAACAGTTTTAACTTTTTATTTTGTTTTTAAAGAATCCATTGTTCCTCTTGGAAT
>CALXPS010000008.1 GCA_944390405.1 uncultured Clostridia bacterium
AGATTTAATAACAACGGCGATGAAGAATTCAATCCAAAATTCAGAAAAGTAAGAAAAAAAGTATGCAGTATGTGTGCGAATAAGGAATTAGTTTTAGATTATAAAAACTATGACCAAATGAAAAAATTTGTAAATGAAAAAGGGAAAATTCTACCAAGAAGAGCAACAGGAGCTTGCGCAAAACATCAAAGAGAAATAACTAGAGCCGTAAAAAGAGCAAGACATATTGCAATATTACCATATACACAAGGGTAAAAATAGAATATAAAAGACTTGTAAGTACTATAAATATTGACTTACAGGTCTTTAATTTTTTTAACATTTATACGTTTTCATAATGTGACCATAAAGATAATATTCTCACAACTTTTTCATCTTCATTCACTTTATATATTAATCTATGTTGTATATTTATTCTACGTGAATACAAACCTTTTAAATCTCCTGTTAATTTTTCGTAAGGTGGTGGAGTTTGATATGGATTTTCTTTTAGTAATTCTATCAGCTTTTTAGCTTTTATATCAAGTTTATTTTCTTTTAATTTTGATATTTCTTTTACAGCTTTTTTATGATATTCTATTTTATACATATATTACCAGTCAACCTCACTCTCGTTGACGTATTCTTCATTGTCATCAGTAGCCCTTTTGATTATTTCATCTTTTAAATTAGGTACAGACATAATATACAATGTTTCCATTATACTATTATAATCTTCTTCAGATAATACAACTGCATTTCCATTCTTTGTGGAAATATTAATCGGCTCATTATATTTGATGGTTTGCTCTAATAGATTATATATATCTTTCCTAAAACTTGTTATATTAATATTAGTCATTTCTTTCACTTCCTTTCTATACATTATATTATAACATACGCTTATACGTACGTCAATACTACATATTAACATATACTATTTTATAGTATATGTAATAATTATAACTGTATGTAGGACAGAAGTACTATATTTTACTTAGGACATTTTCACGCTTAAAAGTAGATTGGAATATACTATAACTAGATAAGTTTATAGGAGGAATTAAATTGAAAGAATTACTAAAGATTGAGAATATATCTAAGATATATCAAGCAAAAAATGGAGAGATAGAAGCTTTAAAAGATATAAGCTTTACAGTTAAACAAGGAGAATTTGTAAGCATAATAGGACCTAGTGGATGTGGTAAATCAACACTTCTATCAATAATTGCGGGACTTGAGGATAAAAATCATGGAACTCTCTACATAGATGGAGAAGAAAGTATAGGCATATCACCTAAGATAGGATATATGTTACAAAAGGATAGCTTATTAGAATGGAGAAGTATATACAAAAATGTTATATTAGGCCTAGAAATAAGGAAAATAAATACTCCTGAAAATAGGAGATATGTAGAAGAACTTTTAAAAAAATACCATCTATATGAATTTAAAGACAAATATCCATCTCAATTATCAGGAGGAATGCGTCAGAGAGTTGCTTTAATTAGAACTTTGGCGATAAAACCGAAAATACTGTTATTAGATGAGGCATTTTCTGCATTAGATTATCAAACAAGATTAATGGTTACAAAAGATATATATACAATTATAAAAAATGAAAATGTAACAACACTAATGGTAACACATGATATTTCAGAAGCAATAAGTATGTCTGATAGAATAGTAGTGTTAACTACAAGACCAGCAACAGTAAAATCTATTCATAATATAGAATTTGAAATAGAAGATAGAAATCCATTAAGTGTTAGAGAAAGTCCTAAATTCAGCAAATATTTTGACAGCATTTGGAAGGAGTTAGATGTAAATGCATAAAAAAAACATCTCAAAAGATAGACAGAAATACTTAAGAAAAATAGCAATAAAAAAAGCAGCAATAATTTTAACACAATTAGGCATAGTTATAGCTTTTATTGCTATTTGGGAAATATGTGCTAATAAAGAAATAATTGATAGTTTTATAACAAGCCAACCAAGTAGAATATGGGAAACTTTAATAAACTTATCTAAAAACCAGCTATTAATGCATCTATGGGTAACCTGCGAGGAAACACTTATAGGGTTTGGACTGGGAGTTGCTTTAGGTATTCTTGTAGCAATAATTCTTTGGTGGTCAGACTTTTTAAGTAAAGTTTCAGAACCATTTTTAGTTGTATTAAATAGCTTACCTAAAGTAGCATTACGGACCAGTAATAATAATATGGGTTGGAGCAGGAAAAGGAGCAATAATAACAATGGGATTAGCAATTTCTCTTATTGTAACAATAATGGAAATACTAAATGGCTTCTTAGAAACAGACAAAGAAAAAATAAAGATGGCACAAACATTTAATTGCAACAAATTTCAATTATTAACAAAAATAATAATTCCTGCAAATATATCAACATTTATAAATTCCTTAAAAATTAATATAGGATTATCACTAGTAGGAGTTATAACAGGTGAATTTTTAGTATCAAAAGCAGGTTTAGGATACTTAATAGTTTACGGAGGTCAAGTATTTCAATTAGACTTAGTAATGACAGGAGTAATAATCTTGGCAGCTGTAGCAACTATATTATATGGTTCAGTAGTTTTATTAGAAAAAATGCTACTAAGAACTCATAAATTTGGATAATTAGGAGGAGACGAATTGAAGAAAATCATAATAGCAGTAATTATAATAGCTGCGATAATAGGTGTAATAACAGCAGTTGTTATATCTATTAACAAAAACAACAATGCTCAAGATGATGGAGTAACAGTAGTAAGATTAAATGAAGTCGCAAGGTCAGTATTTTATTCCCCACAATATGTAGCAATTAAATTAGGATATTTTAGCGAAAAGGGAATAGAAATAGAATTAACAACCGGTCAAGGAGCGGATAAAGTTATGACGGCAGTTCTAGCAGGCCAAAGCGATATAGGATTTGCAGGACCTGAAGCTTCAATATATATATATAATGAAGGTAAATCAGATTATGCACAAGTTTTTGCACAGCTTACAAAAAGAGATGGTTCATTTTTAGTAAGTAAAACAAAAACAGAAAACTTCAGCTGGGACGATTTAAGAGGGAAAACAGTAATACCAGGAAGAAAAGGTGGAGTTCCATATATGACATTTGAGCATGTGCTAAAACAAAATGGATTAGACCCAGCCAACGATTTGGTATTAGATGATAGTATAAAATTCGACTTAATGGCAGGAGCATTTGCAGGAGGAAATGCAGAATATGTAACACTATTCGAACCTACAGCATCAATGACAGAAGCACAAGGAGTAGGATATATAGTAGCATCAGTAGGAGAAGAATCAGGAGAAATACCATACACAGCATATTTTGCAAAGAAAAGTTATATAGAACAAAATGAACAATTAATACAAGATTTTACAGACGCAATATATAAAGGACAGCAATGGACCGAAACTCATTCAGCAAGAGAAATAGCAGAATTAATACAAGACTTTTTCCCAGATACAGATTTAGATATGTTAGAAAGCTCAATACAAAGATATAAAGATATAGATGCTTGGAATCAAACACCAGTATTAACAGAAGAGTCATTTAATAGATTACAAGACGTAATGGAAGAAGCAGGAGAATTAGATAAAAGAGCAGATTACTCAAAAGTAGTAAATAACAAGTATGCAGAACAAGCGATAAAAAATAACTAAAAAAAAACTAAAAAATATTGTTCCATTTTTTACAAAATATGATATAATATCAGCACGGTATATAAGGAAAAGAGGGAACATAAAATGCAAAAGGAAATAAAAGACGTATTTCAAGATTATAAAAAAGAAAACAATATTGTAAATGCCACTATACAAAAAATTAATTTATACAAAAAAAGCAACAAATTAGAAATAGAAATATTTTCTCAAAATCAGCTAAGTGTAGAAGAATTAGCTGATTTTGAAACGTATTTATCAGAAAGATTTTCAATAAAGACTATAATTATAGATGTAAAATATCCTGAAATAACTCTAATTCATACCATAGAACAAGATTGGAATGAAATTACAAAATATATTGCAACTAAATTCCCAATTACAAAAGCGATTTTAAAAGGAAGTACACCAAAAATAGAAGGAAACAATATTATCATACACTTAAAAAGCAAAAGCTCTGAGTTCTTACATGCATATTCAGTAGATTTAAGTTTAGAAAAACTATTTATGAATGTTTATGGAAGAAAATATAGAGTAACATATGAAGAAAACATTACAGAAGAAGATATCGAGGAACAAAAAAACCTTCTAGAAAAAATTCAAGATAGTGTATGTAAAAATTTGATAAATAATATGGCATTCGCAACAGAAGAAAAGAAAAAAGTAGAAATTCAAACAAAGAAAAAGGAACAAGAAGAACAGACAGAAGAAACACCGTTAATATTAGGAAGAGTAGCAAATATAAAAGAACAAATTGTAAAAATAAAAGACCTTACAGCAGATTATGGCAGAATAGCTTTACAAGGTAAAATCATAAGAACAGATTCAAGAGAACTAAGAAATGGTAAAACATTAGTAATGTTTGATGTATATGATGGGACAAGCACAATTACTTGTAAATCATTTGTTGAACCTGATAAAGTAGAAAAAGTAATGTCAAGACTTAAACCAAAAACTAGAATAAAATTACAAGGCAATGTTCGGATATGATAATTTTGCAAAAGAATTAAGTGTTATTGCAAATATAATAATAGAATTACCAAAGCAAGAAGAAATTAAACGAAAAGATAATAGTTTGAACAAGCGTGTAGAATTGCATTTGCATACTCAAATGAGCCAGATGGATGCAGTAACATCTGCAAAAGACTTAATAAAACGAGCAGCTTCATGGGGAATGAAATCAATTGCTATCACAGACCATGGTGTAGTACAAGCATTCCCAGAAGCAAAACATGCAGTAGATGACTTAGGATTAGACATAAAAGTATTATATGGGGTAGAAGCATACTTTGTTCCAGATGACGAAATACCAGAGGGAGAAGCGGGCTGGAAAAAGATAAAACCATATCATGCAATAATTTTAACTAAAAATCAAAAAGGATTAAGAAATTTATATGAATTAATATCAATATCACATATACAATACTTCCATAAAAGACCAAGAATTTTACAAAGTGTATTTGAAAAATACAGAGAAGGTTTAATTTTAGGAAGTGCTTGTGAACAAGGAGAACTATATAAAGCAATTTTACAAGGAAAGTCAGAAGAGAAAATAGAGAAAATAGTTCAATATTACGACTATCTAGAAATACAGCCACTTGGAAATGATGAATTTATGATAAGAGATGGAATCGTTCCAGATAGAGAAGCATTAAAAAATATAAACAGAAAAATAGTAGAACTAGGAGAAAAATTTGGCAAATTAGTAGTAGCAACATGTGATGTTCACTTTATGGATCCACAAGATGAAATATATAGAAGAATATTAATGGCAGGACAAGGATTTTCAGATTGTGATAATCAAGCACCACTATACTTTAGAACAACAGAAGAAATGCTTGCAGAATTTGATTATTTAGGTTCAGAAAAAGCATATGAAGTAGTAGTTACGAACACAAATAAAATAGCAGATTTATGTGAAAATGTATGTCCTATTTCAAAAGAAAAATGCCCACCAGTAATACCAGGAGCAGAAGAAGAAATAAAAGAAATTTGTGAGAAAAAAGCAAAGGAACTATATGGAGACCCATTACCAGAAATAGTACAATCAAGATTAAAACGTGAGCTAGATTCAATTATAAAAAACGGATTTTCAACATTATACATAATAGCACAAAGACTAGTATTGAAATCTAATGAAGATGGGTATTTAGTAGGTTCAAGAGGTTCTGTTCGGTTCATCATTTGTAGCAAATATGCTTGGAATAACAGAAGTAAACTCACTTCCACCACATTATAGATGTCCAAATTGCCAGTATTCAGATTTCACAGATTATGGAATAAAAAACGGTGTGGATTTACCAGATAAAAACTGCCCAAAATGCGGAGCAAAATTATTTAAAGATGGAATGGATATACCATTCGAAACTTTCTTAGGATTTAATGGAGATAAAGAACCAGATATAGACTTAAACTTTTCAGGTGAATATCAGGGGAAAATACATAAATATGCAGAAGTAATATTTGGAAAAGGAAAAACATTTAAAGCAGGAACAGTAGGTACAATGGCAGAAAAAACAGCATTTGGATATGTAAAAAAATATTACGAAGAAAGAAACATACCAATAACAAATGCAGAAATATCAAGATTAGTAGAAGGTGTAGTGGGAATAAAAAGAACTACTGGACAACACCCAGGAGGAATTATAGTAGTACCACACGGAAGGGAAATATATGAATTCTGCCCAGTTCAACATCCTGCAGATGACCCTAACTCAGACATAATAACAACACATTTTGATTATCACTCAATAGATAAAAATTTATTAAAACTAGACATGCTAGGTCATGATGACCCAACAGTTATAAGAATGTTACAAGATTTAACAGGAATAGACCCAAAAACAATACCACTAGATGATAAAGAAACAATGTCTATATTTACTTCAACAAAGGCATTGGGAGTTACACCAGAACAGATAAACTCACAAGTAGGCTCATTTGGAGTACCAGAGTTTGGAACAAAATTTGTAAGAGACATGCTAGTAGATACAAAACCAACTACATTTGAAGAGCTAATAAGAATATCAGGATTATCACATGGTACAGATGTATGGCTAAACAATGCGCAAACATTAATACAAAACAACATAGCAACATTAAGTGAAGCAATATGTACAAGAGATGATATAATGATATATTTAATAAAACAAGGTCTACCACCAGATAAAGCATTTAAAATAATGGAAAGTGTGCGTAAAGGAAAAGGACTAAAACCAGACCAAGAAGAAATAATGAGAGCAAACAATGTTCCAGAATGGTATATAGAATCATGTAAAAAAATAAAATATATGTTCCCAAAAGCACATGCAGTAGCATATGTAACAATGGCTTTTAGAATAGCTTGGTTTAAAGTACATTATCCATTAGCATATTATGCAACGTTTTTCTCAATAAGAGCAACAGAATTTGATAGTGAATATATGATATATGGAAAAGAAAAAGTAAAAACAAAAATGAAAGAACTAGAAGGGCAAGGAAACAACATAAGTGCAAAAGATAAATCTATGTATACAATACTAGAATTAGTATTAGAAATGTATGAAAGAGGATTTGAGTTTTTACCTATAGACTTATATAAATCACACAGTACTAAATTTAGAATAGAAGATGGAAAAATAAGACCACCATTATCAAGTATAGCAGGACTTGGAGAAGTTGCAGCAGAAGGAATTTACGAAGCAGCAAAAAAAGAAGGAAAATTCATGTGCATAGATGATTTACAAGTAAAAGCAAAAATAGGAAAATCAATGGTAGAGTTATTAGGGAAATTTGGATGCTTAGATGGAATGAGCCAAAGTAACCAAATAAGTTTGTTTGGATGAAGGAGAAAAAGTTCAGACTATAGCAAGATTAGCATAAAAATTTGAACATATGTTACCATTCAGACTAAAATAAAAGAATATATCAATATATGTAGGGACGAGCGGTGCTCGTCCGTGCTTCGTTGGAATGACACAATGTTAATATTAATAAATATTCAAAAAAACGAAAATATAATAAAAAACCCATAATATACTTGCTATTTAGCCAAATCTATAGTATAGTATTAACATAGGAAATAAGATTAATTGCAGATGGGTTGCCACTTTTTATCCACAACTTCTAGTTGTGAGAATGGAGGTGGTGCTATGATAGAAGCAGTTTTATTAGAAATAATATACCTACTTTTATTTACATTAGTTGTCGAAACTCTTATAGTATTTGCCTTAGTTATATTAGTTATAATTTTTAGCAAATAGGCAATGAAAAACACATCTGTAACTTGCCCAGTCAGATGTGTTTTTACATATAATACAATAGGGCAACCACGTTTGTGGTTACTTATTTCCTATTAATATTATACTCAACTTTAAAGGATTTGTCAATTTTTTTATCAAAAATTTTATTTTAATATGTTATTACTCAGAGTTAGAGACATAATTTTAACGAAAGTATGAAATATTTTAATACTTTTTTAATACAAAACAAAATGCTTTAAAAAAACAAAAAATACATTTATGTTGTATAATTATGTCAAAAAAGGGAGGGTGGTTTGATGTATAGGTGCAAGTATACAAAAAACAAAATCTTGAAAAAGACCATTGCAACAATGCTATTGTTTGTGATGGTCTTTCAATTTATGCCCAACATTGTTATAGCGGTTAACGATATGACAAAAAACGACAAAACAATTGAAAGCTTAGAAAAGCACATTAAAGAAACAGAAGAAGCAAAAGAAGCAGAAGCGCCAGTAGTAGTAGGCGAATTAGAAGAGCAAAGAACACTAAATGAAAAACACTTTTTAATGTCAGATGGTACAATAACTGCAACAATTTTTCCAAGTAATATTCATTATGAAGAAAATGGAAAATTAGTAGATGCAGATAATACTTTAGAAGAAGTAACTGATACAAAAGAAACTCTAAAGAAGATAGACAAAAACTTAATTCAAAATGAACAAATAACATTAGATAATACCTTAGAAGAAATGCAAAAAATAGATACAGACAAAAAAATAGACATAAAATTAGAAGAAGAAAGCAAAAAAGAAACAAAAGTATACAAAAATAAAACAGGAAATGCAAAAATAAACTTTACTAATAAAACAAGTGGCTATAATTTAGGAAGCATGGAAAGTGATGGACATACAATATCTTGGAGTTTAGCAAATTCAAAAGCATCAGATGTAAAAATAAATAATGTAAATACAGAACAAAATCAAATAGCGGGTAAAAAAGCAGATGAAATAAAAATAAACATACCACAAACAAAAGTAGAATATGAAGGCATACTAGAAAATATCAACATAGAATATTCAGTAGAACCAGAACATGTTAAAGAAAATATTATACTAAAGAATAAATCAGCAATAAACAATGAACTAAAATTTACATATGATGTAGGTTCATTAGAAATGAAATTATTAGAAACAAAAGATATAATAGTATATGACCAAACAGAAGATAATGTAATATTTACAATAGAAACGCCATTTATGTATGACGGAAACTTGCAATTTAGTAATAATATTGAAGTAACTCTACAAGAACAAAATGGTGAATATATAGTAACATTATTACCAAATAAAGAATGGCTAGAGGCGACAGAAAGAGTATATCCAGTAACAATAGACCCAAGTATAATAACATCAAGATACTACCAAGATATACAAGATACATTTATATATTCAACACAAGGAAGTGAACCAAAAGGCAATGCACATATAATAAGAGCAGGAAATGCTGGAAGTGTACCGATTAGGAGTTTAATAAAATTTAACTTACCAGAATTAAAAGCAGGTGACCAAGTAATAGGAGCATATTTAAGTATATTTAGTTATCCAAAAACAAGTGAATGGACACCACCAACAAGGCAAATTCAACTAGATGTTCATAAAATGACAAGCGATTGGAATGAATCTACAGCTATTTGGAGTAATACAAATAGCAATTATGCTTCTAAAATAGAAGACTACATAATTTATCAATTTGACTATAACAACCAATGTAAACAATACGATTTTGATATAACCTCTATAGCAAAAGAATGGTATACAACAGGAAACAATTATGGAATAATGATAAAAGAGCATGCAGAGGCAAATAATGTATCAGGTAATAATGCATATTTTATTTCAGCAGATACAAATTCAGCTTGGTATGAAGGAAGACCAGTAGCACAAATAATATATAGAAATCAAACAGGAATAGAAGATTATTTGAGCTACCATGTACAAGATTTAGGAAGAGCAGGAACAGTATATACAAACGACTACAATGGAAACTTAGTATGGGTACATGATGATTTAACAACTCCAGGAGAAAGAATGCCTGTAACAATTAGGCACGTATATAACACAAATGATAAAGATGTAACATCTCGATTTGGAAATGGAATAAGACTAAATATAATGCAAACAATAAAACTAGTAACAATAGGCGGAGCAGAATATGCGGAATATACAGATGAAGATGGAACAAGGCATTATTTTACAAAAGAATCAACAAATACATATAAAGATGAAGATGGTCTGGGATTAGAATTAACACTAAATGCAAGCACAGCAATGTTCACAATGAAAGACAAAGGAGATAACATACTAAGATTTGAAAGAAGAACAGTTGCTGGAGAATACTTATGGCACTTAAAAGAAATAGAAGATTCAGAGGGAAATAAAGCAATAATAAATTTTTTAAGTACAATAACAGATCAATTTATAATACAAAATATAAAAGATGCAGCAGGACAAACAATAACCTTCCAATATAGTGGTTATTATTTATCAAAATTAATAGGTCCAGATGGCAAAACTATAGAATATACATATGGTAGTAGTGGTATATTAGATAATATAAAATATCCAGATGGAAAAAAACATATTATGATTTTTCATCTAATGTATTAAATGCTGTACAAAAAGTAGATGGTTCATTAGTAAAATATCAATACTATCCAGATAAAACCAAAAGAGTAAAAACAATATCAGAATGTGCAAATGATGCAGTGACAATTGGAAATAGTTTAAGCATAGTATATAGCAATAACTTAACAACATTTACAGACAATAAAGGATATAGTAATAACATAACATTCAATGATTGGGGACAAGCGATAAGTGTAGCAGACTTTGGAAAAGGAACCCAAGACCTGGCTAGTGCATATGGTAAAGTATATAACTATGGAACAAGTGGAGGAAGCAAAAATAAGTTAACACTAGATGGAAATCTAACAAAGAGCGTGAATAATTTACTTTTAAATGGAAGTGGAGAATATGATGGACATTGGGTAGGAGCTAATTGGGGGTTAAATCAAGGAACATATAGCATGACTACAGAAGATAAATACAGCGGAAATAGAAGTTTAAAAATAACTAATCCTGACAGTGGTAGTTACTATACTTTTTACACTCAACAAATATCAGCACAAAAAGGGAAAACTTATACACTATCAGTAAAAGCAAAAGCAGTGAATATAGAAGGGATAGAAGGAGGACAGCTATTTATATACTATAACGATAGTAATCGGACAACTAGTTAGGCCACAATCTGAATACATAAAATATACTGACGGTTGGGAAGAATATACTTTTACTTTTACATATCCAGCAAATGCAACATCTGACTTATTTGTATGTGTTGGGCTAATGGGAAGTAAAGGTACAATATATTATGATAACATACAACTAGAAGAAGGAACAATAGCTAATCCATACAACATGGTAGAAAATTCGGCATTTGATTATCCTGGAGATACAGATAAAAACTGGGAAGTTCTTAACGGAACGTCTATCTGGGATAGCGTAGCAACAACAGCAGGACATAATTTATTTAGACTTTATGGTGATACATCCAAGGTAAAATGGGTAAGGCAACAAGTAATAACAAGTGGACAAACAGGAGATACATTTAGTGTATCTGCATGGGTATTTGCAGGAGGAACTAGAAATAGAGGCAATGTATGTACAACAATAGCTATAAATGTAGTAGGAAATAACAATGAAGAGCAATGGTCATCAGTGGCAATAAATCCAAGTGACAGATGGCAATTTGTACAAACTGAATTTGTAGCACAAAGGGCATATAAAAGAATAGAGATATATTTCTGCTTCTATGAAAATGTAAATGAAGCATATATAACAAATGTATCCTTATTCAAAGACGAATTCGGACAAAGTTATCAATACGACTCAGAGGGAAATTTAATAAAATCCCAAGACTTAGCAAAACAAAACAACACATTTGAATATGATGGAAATGATAACTTAATAAAAAGTACAAACCCAAAAGGCGGAACATTTGAATATGAATATGATAATACACATAAGCACAGGTTAGTAAAAGCAATAAGCGGAACAGGAGTAAACTATAATTTTGAATACAATCAATATGGACAGGCAACAACTGCAAAAATAGCTAATGGCACAGACCAACAATATATAGAAACAGAAGCGGAATATTCAACAAATGGAAACTACTTAACAAAATTAACAGATGAAAAAGGAAATGAAACAAATTACACATATAACCAAACATCAGGAACACTAACAAAAGTAACTGATAGCAAAAATACAGAAACAAACTACACATATGATAATTTAAACAGAGTAAGTACAGTAAGCAAAACAGCAAATAATAAAAACTATCAGAACACATACACATATGCAAACGATAAACTAAACACAATAACACATAATGGATTTAACTATAGCTTCGTATATGATAAATTTGGAAACACAAGCCAAGTAAAAGTAGGAAATCAAACATTAATAACAAACAACTATGCAGCAAACAATGGAAACTTAACCAGTGTAAAATATGGAAATAATGCACAAATATCATACACATATGATAGATTTGATAGAATGATAACACAAACAAAAGCACAAGGAACATATCAATATGTATATGATGCAAAATCCAACTTAGCATATACAAAAACACCAGAAGGGACAACAACCTATTATACATACGACTTAGCAGATAGATTAGCAAAAGTAAATGACACATCAAATAATTTTACAACAAGTTATACATATGATGCAAATAGCAATATAGACAGTGCAAAATACACATTAAATAACCAATCAAACGAAATACAATATACATTTGATAAAAATAACAGAATAACAAATGTAAAATTAAATAACAATACAAATATAGTAACAAACTATGATACACTATCAAGAATATCAAACAAACAGCTAAAAGTAGGAACAAACACATTCACAACACAATACATATATGAAAACCTAGGAAACAACAGAACAACAACAAGCATAGCAAGTGTAACGAACGGAACAAACAGCATAAGCTACACATATGACGAACTAGGAAACATTGAAACAATAACAGAAGGAAATGCACTAAAAGCAACATACCATTATGATGAACTAAATCAACTAATAAGAGAAGACAATGTAGAACTAAATAAAACAATTACATACACATACGACCAAGGAGGAAACATAACAGCCAAAACAGAATATCCATATACAACAGGAGAATTAGGTACAGCAACAAAAACAACAAATTATAGCTATACAAATACAAACTGGAAAGACCAATTAACAAGCTATAATGGACAATCAATAACATATGACGCAATAGGAAATCCACTAACATATAATGGAAACACATACACATGGCAAAATGGAAGAGAATTAGCAGGAATAACAAATACAGAAGAAGGATTAAGTATAAGTTATAACTATAACGACGATGGAATTAGAACATCAAAAACAGTAAATGGAGTAACAACACGATATCACTTAGAAGGAACAAATGTAATATACGAGAAAAAAGACGGAAGTAATGATATAATATACTACAGCTATGATGAAAATGGAAACATAGTAGGACTAAAATACAACAACACAGAATACTACTATATCAAAAACTTACAAGGAGATATAATAGGAATACTTGACAATAACTTACAACAAATAGTACAATATACATATGACAGCTGGGGCAACCCAATCAGCATAAAAGATGCGAATGGAAACGAGATAACAGACACAACACACATAGGAATAATAAACCCATATAGGTATCGTAGTTATAGATATGATACAGAGACAGGATTATATTATTTGCAGAGCAGGTATTATAACCCAGAGTGGGGTAGGTTCTTGAATGGAGATGGCTATGGTGGACAAATAGGAGGAATTTTAACTCACAATATATATGCATATTGCTTGAATAATCCAATAAACAACTATGATCCAGATGGAGATATAGCTTTTGCAATACCTTTCATTGTAGGAGGCATTAAAGATTTTATATTAGCTGCAGTAGGATTTGCAGGAGGAATTGCAATTGGTGGAACTATCATTGATAATATTAAGGATAATGAAAGTTCTAAAGCCAAATCAGAGCCAGTAACAACAACAAGAACGAAACCTAAAGATATGGTTATATATAGGTATGGTGGAGCTAATCCTGGAAATCTAACTCCAAGAATAAAAGACTATAAAGATGGGCTATCATTTTCTACTATACCACCGAGGGCTAATTGCAAAGCAGTTGTAACAACAATTAAAGCCATAAATTCAACGGGTATTGTATATGCAGTTCATGATAGACCAGGACATGTTAGTGTAAAACCAGTTGGTGCATCTGTAGAAACTTGGGGAAAAGCGGGACCAAATTCAATTTGGACACAAGCAGTTAAATCAGTAGTAATTAGATGGGACGGGATGAAGTAAGATGAGAATAGAAATTAATGAGTTATTTAAAATGTTAAGCAGTGACAATGATGAAAAGATACAAAAATTAGGAATTGAAGAAGGGAAAAAAATAAAAAATCTACATTTCCTTATGCAACCTATTGGTGA
This sequence comes from uncultured Clostridia bacterium, assembly GCA_944390405.1. GTDB lineage: Bacteria > Bacillota > Clostridia > TANB77 > CAG-508 > UMGS1781. The sequence continues at coordinate 14,470 of CALXPS010000008.1, forward strand.
AAAAAGTAGTTGGGAAAATTGTGCAAGAATTATAGCACAGAAGCCAGATGAAATTTTGAGTGAATATGACATGTTCTTATTTGAATGGCTACAAGATGAAAACTGGCCTGGATTTGAAATTATATATAATAGAATAAAAACTATGCCTGCAGATTTAATACATAGTAGTTATTTCTACAGTATAAGAAAAGCAATAAAAGAGAAGCACGAAACAAAATGTGATACATGGTTAATTACCCTGCTTGAACTTGCTGAGAACAAAACATTATATAATGTTTTAGAAGAAAATGAAAAGAAAATTATTAAAAAATATATGAGAAAATATAAAAAAACATTGGAAGAAAGAAAAGCATGGCAAAAAGAATGGTATGATAATGTAGAAAAAAACTATTTTCCACTTAAATTAGAAGTTATTGATGATAATGAGATTTTAAAAACAGAAGATGTTTTTCTTAAAGAATATAAAAATACATTTAATAAAATGAAACATCTCCTACCAAATGGATATGAAGAAGAATCATATGAAGAAATTTTTAAGACATATTTACATAACACAAAAATGCTACTTCCCAATGAAATACAAGATAAAATATCAGATATTAGACTATTAACGCTAGGAAAGGTACTTAGAAAAGAATATAATTTAATAGGTGAAGTAGTAAAATTTGTTAAAACATCAAAAAAATAGGTATACCTTTACTTTTGGGGACACCTTCCAAAAACAGGTTGATTTACTTTTGGGGACACCTTCCAAAAACAGGTTGATTTGTTTGAAAAAAGAAGCATAATTAAAAAAAGTAGTTGGGAAGATTAGTATAAATTTAAGTTATCTATACTAATATATGGACAAATGTATAAGAGAGAAGAAAAAAGTTTAGGAGACTTATTTAGAAATAGAGAAGAATTAGTATATGATAAAAAATATTTTATTTGAATAGTGAGTTTATGATAAAGTATGTAGAAAACAGAATTCTTTGGAATTTCTAAGAGAAACAATGGAGATTTCAAGAGCAAAATAAAAAGCTGTTTTAGGAGGGTGTCCCCATAAGCAAATAACTTATGATATGAATATTGATTTTAATAGAATATATAAAAGGATTTTAGACTGTATTTATGAAGGATTAATTAAATAATATGAAAACCGAGTTTTGCCATCGACAAAGTAGACACGGGGACTGGGTTTGTGTCTATAGGGTTTTAGAGCATAAAAAAATATAATATTATAATAAAGAAACATTAATTATTTTATGCAATCTATCTTTATTGATACTAAACGTGTAATAACATTAAACTATACAAAAAAACTCAGTGACTGTGTCTACCTGCAAATCATACAGACAAAAACTCCGTCCCAATGTCTATTTTTATGTTTGAGGTATTAGTAAATGTTTATGGTACTCTAGAAAACAAAAATTTGTAAAATTTTGCTATGTTCGCTTGCTTTTTGGCAAAATATGTTATATAGTGTTTATCATAGGAAATGAGAATAAAGCAGATGTGAGTGTTGCCACTAAACTTCATAGTTTTTAACTATGAGAAAGTGAGGTGGTGTTTATGGTAGAATTTTTACTATTCCTAATTATAGGATTTATGATATCAATAACTATAAACGTAGCCTTATTAACAGTTATATACATACTTTGGACAAATAAGGAATAAACAAAGACACTACATTATGCTTTGGCAGGCAATGTAGTGTCTTTACGTAAATATATGTGACAACACATTTCTGTGTTTCATTTCCTATTTTTATTATACACAGATAATTTAGATTTGTCAATTTTTATTGCGAAAATTTTAAAAAACTTTAAATTAAAAAATAGACACGGAGACGGCAGACTGTCTGAAAATTGCTTACTTGAAATTCATATCCTTAATTTAGGGTAGTTTAAATAACTAACAGAACATTTTTTGATAGTTATCAGACAGTTTGCCCGTTGCTACTGACAGGAGGAATGAATGAGATGCGAAAAAAATATCTAATTGGTTTAGCAATTACATTAACGGTAGTATGTATAATATTGATGTTTTTAAACAATCCAAGAATTGTGATTTATATGAATTGGAAAATATATTTACCAAAACCACAGGAAAGAAATGTAATATATAGATTTCAATACCGCGAAGGTGAAGATTTAGAAATATGGCAATATGCTGAGAAAGATACTTTTGGGGACACCTTCCAAAAACAGGTTGATTTGTTTGAAAAAAGAAGCATAATTAAAAAAAGTAGTTGGGAAGATTAGTATAAATTTAAGTTATCTATACTAATATATGGACAAATGTATAAGAGAGAAGAAAAAAGTTTAGGAGACTTATTTAGAAATAGAGAAGAATTAGTATATGATAAAAAATATTTTATTTGAATAGTGAGTTTATGATAAAGTATGTAGAAAACAGAATTCTTTGGAATTTCTAAGAGAAACAATGGAGATTTTAAGAGCAAAATAAAAAGCTGTTTTAGGAAGGTGTCCCCATAAGCATCCCCATAAGCACGGGAGAAATTACATTTGAATGCATAGACAATATACTAAGTGTGAAAATGGGATTTGGAACTTATGCGTTTATATGTAGATATTATGATTTATCAACAAGTCGTGTTTCCAGATTTTATACTACACCATTAGAAATTTCAGGGGAATATATTGCTTATTTTACAAAAAATCATAAAAATGATGAAAATAGTATTATTTTAGTTATTCAAAACATTTTTGATGAAAAAGTTTATTATCAAGAGATAAAACGTGATTTCTCCTCAAAAGTACTTGACTTATATAGCGAAACAGAATTTATTAATAATAATACACAATTAAAAATATCATATCCAATTAACTCAAGTGATGAAATTATTACAGAAGTTATTGACTTAAAGTAAGCATATGGAAGGAGCTAGCATGAGTATTGAAAAAGAACTTGAAATTCATATTCTTGATTTAGGCTAGTTTAAATAACTAACGAAACAATTTTTGATAATTATCATACAATTTGCCATTCATGTGGCTAATGCGATAATGCCACAAAGGAGGAATTGAAAATGTTAGAGAAGATACACGATAATATAATAATAAAATATTCTGTTGATTTTGAAAACAGTAAAATAATTATTAATACTATAAACGAAAACGGAGAAAGAGTAGATATAATATTTGAAAATATTTTAACATGTGCTTTTGAAAATCAGCAAAAAAACAGCATTATTCTGGATATAGAAGAAAGGACAAGCAAGGAATTTATTAATGATAACATTGAATTATTAAAAAGAGATTATGGGTGGCCGATAATATTTAATAACATTGAAGAATTAAACAACACTTTAGAAACACAAAAATACAAGTACTATATTCTACAATCCTCTTATGGAATGTATGGATGGATTCTAGCTACGGGATTGCAAGAAATAAAGGTTGTAACTGAAGGCAGAACAAAAAATATATAATAAAGTATACAAGCAACGACATCTGTATATAAAGCAATTTTTATAAATATAAGTAGGTGATAAAATGAAAAAAAATATTTTAATAATTATATTTCTAATTCTATTATTAATTGCTTGTATATGCTATGTTTATGGGAATATTAAATTGAATACTTCCGAAAAATTCAATTTTCAAGTTATTGAACAAACAAAAAATTATAAAATTATTGTTTCTAAAGATGGAGAGATTAGAAAATATTATTATTGGATTTTTGACAATGAGAATAATACAATTTATAAAAATTCTTCTTATAAAATGCCTAACTTATCCTATTTCAGTAATAATATAATACAAATTCATCTAGGCAGTGGAAATGTTAGCCAATATCAATTTTTTGATACAGAAAATGGTATGACATCACCCATATATGAAAATCCAACGTTAGTTGATAATGAGAAAATTGTATATATGTCATTTGAAGATGATAAAATAAAATTAATAGTTAGAAATTTATTTGATAAGTCAAAACTGTATAGAAAATATGAACGTGACTTTTCTCCTGTTGCAGTAGCTTATAATGATTTAGTCAATGCAGAATTTATTGATGCAAATAAATTACAAGTAACATATTTGTCTGGCAAAGATTTTATAGAAGTTACAGAAATTCTTGATTTAGATATAGAAGATAATATTTACAAAATTGACAGCGAAACATATACATATACATTAAATGGAAACAATGTTTTAATTAAATATCCAGTATTAAATTCTAATGAAATGAATTTATCATCAGTAAATGAATTAATAAGGCAAACAGCTCTAAGTGGATTCAATGAAGATGAAGAGGCTGAACAACAGATAGATATAGATTATAAAATTGTTTTTTATAATAATGAATTTATTAGTATTGCTTTTACAGGACTAGCTAACACTATTACAGCAGCTCATCCCAATAATATATTCTATACATTAAATATAGACATAAAAGAAGGTACTAAAATAAAATTAACAGATATATATAACATAAATGATAATTTTATAGATACATATAAAAGCGAATTCAAAAGACAAATTAATCCAGAAATAGCTATATATTTAGAAAACTATACAGACGAAGAATTGAAAGAAATGTTTAACAATGCTGATAAAGCAAATGACGGCATATTTAGTTATTATACAGATACTACGATAGGTATTAGTTTACCAACGATATTTGCTATAGGTAATTACTCAAAAATAGAGATTAATAGAGAGCTACTCAAAAATAATCTAAAGCAACAATAAATATTGTTTTCTCTACAGACAAATTTGATAAGAAATAAAAAAAGGAAGGTATAAAATGAAATATTTTGTAAATAATTGGATTGATGATGCTGAAAATGTAATAAAAAAATATGAAGAGCATTATAAATCAATAGAAAATCAATTAACTAATAATGTAAAAAAAGTATTAAAGAACAGACATGATGCACATATTGTTAAAGCATACTTTAAAGATAAAAATTATATGATAGAATTAGATGAAGAAGTATGGGGAAAAGCAACTTTAGTATTTGTTAATGCCACAATAAGGCACAATAGTAATATTCAAGATACGTATTGGTTATACGAAGAAATTTATAAGGTAGAAGATAAAAATGAAATACATATTTCATTTTATAAATCAGATATTATCATATTGTGTGATGATGCCTTTGTAGACTTAAAAGAAAAAGATTATTTTAAAAAATTATATCAAATAAAAGATTTTAAAATTGATATGCATAATCCAATTATAGAAGCAGTTTCTCACAAAGAATATGTTTGTGGAAAAGACATGTTGGAAAATTGGGAACTATTATTACTAAGTTATTATCAAATTTATGCTCATATTAATTACTATAAGAATAGAAACATTGAAGATTTAATGGAAAATCATTATTATACTTATTCAGAAGAAGAAAAAAAAGAAATATATGTACAACTTTTTACAAACCTTGAGAAGAACATAATAAATAGCATAGAAATATTAAGAAGATATCAAGATATAATCAAAGATGAAAATCTAAATTATATTATTCGTAGATTACTAGGAATTTACAATAAGAAGAATATACCTATAAAAGAAAAAAATCAGCAATATCTTCAATTAAATGAAGAACTACACTTTGATTTTAACAAAATATATAAAAGAATTTTGACATGTATTGACGAAGGGTTAATTAAATAATATGGGAACTGGGCTTTGCCATATTTTTATAGAAAGGAAATTTTATGGATACAAAAATTACTTATATTGATTATGATAATAAAAATAAAATAAATGACTTATATCTACATGACTTTAATATAAAAGAATTTATCTATAACGATTTAGATAAATATATTATTATGAAAACTGTAAGCGAATATTTAAAAAAAGAGATTAACTTTAAATTTATAAATGTTTCACTTTGCGAAATAAATGGGATGGAAAGGTTGCATGATGAGAGTGGAGACATTATAGATTGGTATGAGTTATCAGATGAACCACAATTATTTGATTATTATAAAGATATAAGACCTGTTGGAATTATGATTGTAAAATCATCAATAACAACAATAAAAATATATTGTGAAAAAATAGAAGTTGAAGAAAAGGAGTTAGTAAAATAAGGAGAACAATAAATGTTAGTGTAAAAAGTTTTAAAAGATTCAACACTAGGATATTTTACAATAATGGCGCGAGATATTATAATAGACTAATAACTATGGGAATTCTAAAGTTTCTAAAAAATATTGCTAACAAAAAGAACATATGTTATACTAATTATAGATTGTAAAAACAAGGAGGACATAATATGTCAAATATACCTATAAATATTAGTAACATCATAGATAAATTTGTACAGGGCGTAAATGAAATATTAGGAGAGAGGGTTAAGAAGATAATATTATATGGCTCTTATGCTAGAGGAGATTATAATGAGAGTTCAGATATAGATATTATGATTCTAACAGATTTAATGGAAGAGGAAATGTATGAATATTTTATTAAAATTTCAGACATGGCTTATGATATTGAGTGGGAAAATAATTTTGACATAACATTATCCCCTTTAATAAAGAATATAGATAAATTTAATTATTGGTTAGAAGCCTTACCATTTTATATGAATGTTCAAAAAGAAGGGGTGGTTTTAAGTGAGTCCTAAAATTTCAAGAGACTTATCAAATCATAGATTAATACAAGCAAAAAACGAATTAGAAGATGCTAAATTATTATATAACAATAACCGATTTTTGTCAGCTAATAATAGAGCATATTATTCAATATTTCATGCTATTAGAGCTATCTTAGCATTAGAACCAATAGACTTTAAAAGACATAAAGATGTTTTAGCTTATTTTAATAAGAACTATATTAATTTAGAAATATTTCCGAGGACACTAGGAAAAAGAATAATACAAGCAAGTAGAATAAGAGAAGACAGCGATTATGATGATGAATATGTGGCGGATCCTATAGCAACAGAAGATCAAATAAAAACAGCAGAGGAACTTATAGAATTAGTAGAAAAATATATAAAAAGCAAAGAAATATAATTACAAAAAATTTTAATGATGTGAAGAATAAAAGAGTAGTAAACAAATCTGGTACCTTATTTTAGGGTACCAGATTTGTTATTTACGGATATAGATAAACTTTGCTATTATTATGTCATATTGCAAAAATTATTACTTTTTTATTGAACTAATCATAAAAATAGTATATAATATTTGTCAGAAAATAGAAGAAGAGGAGACTTTAGTTATGAAGATAGGAATAGTAGGTTTACCAAATGTAGGTAAAAGCACAATGTTTAATAGTATTACAAAAGCAGGAGCGGAATGTGCAAACTATCCGTTTTGCACAATAGAGCCAAATGTTGGAATAGTAGCTGTTCCAGATGAAAGATTAGATAAATTATCAGAAATGTATAATCCTAAAAAAACAACTCATGCTGTTATAGAATTTGTGGATATTGCAGGATTAGTAAAAGGAGCAAGTAAAGGAGAAGGACTTGGTAACAAATTCTTATCTCACATAAGAGAAGTAGATGCAATCGCAGAAGTTGTAAGGTGTTTTGAAAATAGTAATATAGTTCATGTTGATGGCAATATTAATCCTCAAAGAGACATTGAAACAATAAATTTAGAATTAATATTTGCAGATATTGAAACAGTAGATAAAAGATTACAAAAAGCAGAGAAAATGTTAAAAGCAGATAAAAAGTATAAAATAGAAATAGATGCATTAAACAAAATAAAAGCTTTATTAGAAGATGGCAAACCAGCAAGAAATGTAGAGCTTACAGATGAAGAAAAAGAAACTGTAAAAGACTTATTCCTTTTAACATCAAAACCAATTATATATATAGCAAATGTAGAAGAAGAACAGTTGCCAAACATAGAAAATGATGAAAATGTTAAAAAAGTGAAAGAAATAGCAAAACAAGAAAATACAAAATGCATACCATTATGTGCAAAAATAGAGGAAGAATTATCAGGATTAGACGATAGTGACAAAAAAGAAATGCTAGAAGCACTTGGACTTAAAGAATCTGGCTTAGATACAGTAATTAGAGAAAGTTATGATTTATTAGGGCTAATGTCATTTTTAACAGCAGGAGAGCCAGAGGTAAGAGCTTGGACAATAAAAAAAGGAACAAAAGCTCCAGAAGCAGCTGGAAAAATCCATTCAGATATACAAAGAGGATTTATTAAAGCAGAAATAGTATCATATGATGACCTAATAAGAGAAGGTGGAATGGTAGCAGCAAAAGAAAAAGGATTAGTACGTTCAGAAGGAAAAGATTATATAATGCAAGATGGAGACATAGTATTATTTAAATTTAATGTATAGGAAACTTAAATCTTGCTAAATTGCAAGTAATGAAAGGAAAAACATGGGGAAACTAAGATTTTATATAGCATTTTATACAGCTAAAATTGCAATAATTGCACTAAGAATATTAAGAAGAAATGCAACATATATGCCAGGGAAAATAGCAATAAAAATATGCCCAGAATTTTTAAAATATATAGATAAACCACAAAAAATAATAGCTGTTACAGGAACAAATGGAAAAACAACGGTATGTAACATAATAAATGATATACTAATTGATAGTGGTTATAATATTTTAAATAATAGATTAGGCTCAAATCTTAATTCTGGATTGGCAACAGCGTTACTTAGTAAAGCAAAACTTAATAATAAAATAAAACAAGATATTGCAGTATTTGAAGTAGATGAAAGAAGCTCTAAATTAATATATAAATATATAGAACCAAACTACCTTGTATGTACAAATCTATTTAGAGATTCTATAAAAAGAAATGCACATACAGATTATATAGTTAATATTATAAATAGCAGTTTACCAAAAAATACAACATTAATACTAAATGCAGATGATTTAATATCTTGTAGTCTTGGCAAAGAAAATCCTAAAGTTTATTTTGGAATAGATAAATTAGATACAGATGTAGAGGAAACAAGCAATATAATAAAAGATATAAAAACATGCCCTATATGTGATACTAAACTAAAATATAAATATGCAAGATATCATCATATAGGAAAAGCATATTGCCCAAATTGTGATTTTGCATCACCAGAAAGTGATTATCTAGTAACAAAAATAGATAAAGAAAATAAAGAAATAACAATAAAACACAAAGAAATGGAACATAAATACCCAATGATAGCAGATAGTATATTTAATATATATAATACACTAGCAGCTATCGCAGTTTTAAGAGAAATTGGAGTACCAGAAGAAAAAATACAAGCATCACTTGGCACAATTAAAATAGTAGAAACAAGAATGAGTGAAGAAATAATAAATAATAAAAAAGTAATAACACATTTAACAAAAGGTCAAAATCCAGTTGCCGCATCAAGAGTATTTGATTATGTACAAAGTGAGCCAGGAAATAAAGCAATAATACTTATAATAGACGACTGTGATGATGCAAAAAATTCATCTGAAAATTTAACATGGCTATATGATGCAGATTTTGAATTATTAAATAAAGATGGTATAAAACAAATAATAATTGGGGGAGTAAGAGCAAATGACTATTATTTAAGATTATTATTTGCAGGAGTACCAGAAGAAAAATTAATAAAAGTAGAAAACGAACTAGAAACAACAAAATTTATAGATAAAGAAAATGTAGATACAATATTTATTCTTCATGATATATATAAATATGATGTGGCATTAAAATTAAAGGACAATTTAAGAGAGGAGTAAGGTTGAAAATATAAATGAAAATAGAAATATTATTTCCAGAAATAAGCAATATATATGGAGATTTTGGCAATATCATATACCTAAAAAAATGCTTACCAGAAGCGGAATTCATAGAAACGGCATTAAATTTAAAGCCAGCTTTTCTAAACGAAAATATAGATTTAGTATATATGGGTTCAATGACTGAAAAAGCACAAGAAAAAATCATAAAACAACTAGCTCCATATAAAGAAAAAATAAAAGAAAAAATTGATGTAGGAACAGTAATGTTATTTACTGGTAATAGTTTTGAAATATTTGGGCAATATATAGAAAATGATGACGGAAGCAAAATTGAAGCTCTTCGGAATACTTGACATATATTCAAAAAGAGAAATGATGAACAGATACAATTCATTATTTCTAGGAGAGTTTGAAGGAATAAAAATAGTAGGATTTAAAGATCAATTTTCACACGAATATGGAAATAATGAAAACAACTATTTTGCTAAAGTAATTCGTGGGACAGGCTTAAATAGAGAGAGTAAATTAGAAGGAATAAAAATAAACAACTTTATAGGAACAACAATATTAGGACCACTTCTTGTATTAAATCCAATCTTTACAAAATATTTTATACATAATATATTAAATCAACCTGATGTAGAAATACCATTTGAAAAAGCAGCAATAGAGGCTTATGAAGCCAGATTAAAAGAATATGAAGATATGAGAAGAACATTATAATTCTTAAAAAAAGAGGAGATAAAAATGGGAAATATAAAATATATATTAAGCAGATTATCTAAAATGGACTACAAAGCTATGCTAAATAAAATAAATGAAGTGCATAAAAAAACAAGAAAATCTAGAATATCAATATTTTTAGATATGGAAGAGTGTGCTAGAAAATATGGAGCAGGATACATGGATTATGACTTGTTCGAAATGTACAACCTTACAGATGAGCAAAGAGATACTTATATAACAAGAGGTAGAAATAATAATCTAATATCTAAATATAATGATAAAGCATATTTTCATATTTTCGAAAACAAAGATGAATTTAATAAGATGTTTAATGAATATTTAAAAAGAGATTGGCTAAAAATAGCAGATTCTAGCAAAGAACAAATATTGGAATTTATAAGCAAGCATAACACATTTATGGCAAAACCGATAGATGGAGGTTGTGGAAAAGGAATAGAAAAAATAAATTCAAAAAACTACAATTCATCAGATGAATTGTATGATTATTTAAAAAATAATCATACAAATAGTATATTAGAAGAAGTAATACAACAAAATGAAAAAGTAAGTTCAATATATCCAGATGCCATAAATACAGCTAGAGTAGTTACAATATTAAAAGACAATAAAACAAATGTAATATGTGCATATTTTAGAATTGGAAATGGTTCATTTGTGGACAACTTTAATAGTGGTGGAATGGTAGCACCAATAGATGTAAAAACAGGAATAGTTTCAGATAAAGCAATAGACAAAAATAAAAATCTATATGAAGTACATCCTGCAACAGGAAATGCCATTAAAGGTTTTCAATTTCCAGATTGGGACAAAGCAATAAAGATGTGCAAAGAAGCGGCAAAAGTAGTTCCACAAATGGCATATATAGGATGGGATGTAGGTTTTTCTAAAAAAGGACCAGTTTTTGTTGAAGCAAATGAATTTCCAGGACACGATATATATCAACTACCAGAACATACACCAAATAAAATAGGTATGATGTCTAAATTTATAAATATATAAAATTTAAGTTTAATTTAATTAAAACTGATATATAATAATATTATTATATGGAGGTTTTGATGGAGTTTAAAGCCAATGAAGGCAAAAACATAGAGATTTTAGTAGATGATACAACTTATCTAAGGCACGCAATAAAAATGCAATATGCAATAGATGTAGTAGGCTTAAGAAAAGTACTATATGCAAGTGTTGCAAGTGCAGTAACAAAACTATTGGGAAAAAAAGGAAAATTCTATGAAATTGTAGGACAAGAAGTAAGTGGACTAGATGGATTTTATGGAAAAGTATGGAAAGAATATGAAGATATTGGTATAAAAATACCAGAAAATCCCAATGAAGTATGCAATGAAATTAAAAATTCATTAGGAATAACTTGTATGATAGTGGATGCAAATGATTTAGGGCAAGAAATTCTAGGAGTGTCAGATGACTTAACAGGTCAAGAAAATGAATTAAAACAAATGATAAAAGATAATCCGGCAGGGCAAAATAGAGAATGTACCCCATTAATATTGATAAGAAAAGCGGAAAATCCAAATCAGCAAAGCTAACGGAGTTTTTAAAAATGTACCTAAAACAATTAGGTACATTATTCATTTTGTAAGCATTTTAAGCATTTTAGGATAAAGCTTAACTGCATTCTTTCTCCAATTATCAACAATAGTTTTTGCTTGCTCTCGTGAACCTGCAAAAGTTTTAACTTCAAAAGTAACCTTTCCATTTTCAGTAATTCTACATATTACATTATAACAATTTTCACTTTCTGGAATAAAGTCAGCTGTTATTGAATATTCATCCTCAATAGAACGTAAATCTTCTTTAAAATTATTATCAATTTGAAATCTAGTAAAACCAGGAATTAAATCTTGAACTAAATTAATAGCTTGCCTGCCTTCTTCAGTCATTTCATATATAGTTTCATTTCTATCAGAAACACCCTTTAAAATATATTTGTTCTCAATTAAATCTAAAAGAAATTGTTGAAAATAAAAATAATTCATATCTTCAAAAGTTAAAACCAATTTATAAAAAGAAGTATTATCCATAGGTTTATTAACTTTGTTTAATAAATATAACATTAAAGCCTTATTTTCGGCTAAAGTCTCATTATCAGATGCTAATTTCATAAAGCAAACTCCTCCTAAATTAAACTAAAAATATTATAGCACAATTATGTAAAAAAGAAAAGATAAATATATGAAAAACATATAAATCTTGATTTTAGCGGATTATATGTCTTTAAGTCTGAATGGTAATAAAATGTAAAATATTGTAAAAACATACTGGAAAATTTTTATTAGCAAATTTGTAAATAATTAAAAAGAAAAAGGAAAAAATATTTTTTATGAGGAGGTGAAAAAATGAAAAATACGATAAAATTATTAGTATTTTTTATAGCAATACTTACTATTTGTTTAGCAATACCAAATTTTAGTAATGCTGCAACACCAATTACTGACGAAGAATCTTTAAATAATGCTGTATCAAGTGCAGATGTAGGTGCAACTATTACTTTAGATGGTGATATAACAGTGAGTAAACCAATAGTAATAGCTAAAGAACTTACAATTAACGGTAACGGGCATACTGTAACAGGCTCTAGCAGTTGGACGGCAACATCAGGAAACCAAACAATGTTTACAGCACAATTTTCAGATGCAAAACTTACACTAAGAAATATAAATTTAGTAAATGGACCTAAATATGGTGTACAATCATATGATGGTGCAACTGTAATATTAGACAATGTTTCAATAACAGGATTTAAATATGGAGCGGTTCTTGTTAATGGTGGTAAGCTTGAAGTTAGAAAACTACACTTAGGATATAATGGCACAACTTCTAACAATGGTATAGAAATAGACAAAGGCGCATCAGCTACTAATAATCCTACATTAATAATGAATGGAACATTAACATCTGATACAAATGAAAATGTAGTTCGTGCTGCTGAAAATGGTCATCTTACAGAATTTACTGTAACTAACACTTCAAATACAACAAATAAAGTTGCTATAGCTGGGAATAAAGTAGTTTTAACAGATGCTAATAACAATGTAATTTCTGAAACAACTGTACCAGATAAAGCAACTCCTAATACTGATGCAAAAAAAGTTATAGTAACTTTAATTGTTAATGATAAGACAAATAAGATAACAGTAGACGAAGGTACAAGTGTTACAGCGGATTTATTAAAATCACACATCGTATTAGAAGGAAATGAAAAAATAGATGGTTTCTATACAGATGCTGAATATACAAATGAATTTAATTTTAGCGAAGTATTAAATACAGATACAACTATTTATGTAAAAATTTTGCAAGTTGAAGAACAACCAATACCAGAAGAACCAAAAGATGAGACACCAGCAACTGGTGTAACAAATTATTTAGGCATTGCTGTATTCGTCGCATTATCATCAGCAGTATCAATCTTTTTAATAAGAAAACATGGTATAAAGGGATAGGCTAAAATGTCTATCCTTACATAATATATTTGGGTGATATTAATGAAAGAAAAATTAAAAACAAAAAAAAGAATTATATATATTCTTATAAATGGTATCTTCATTTTTTTAATTGCTATATCAGTTATATATATTATAGACTTTTTTTCATTAAAAAAAGAAGCAATGGAAGAAAGTAATTTGTTAAATACAATAAAGATTAATGAAAATGAAATAATACAAACAGAAACAAGAGATACTAAAGCAATTTCCAAAGGGGCAGAAAGAATTATGAAAATAAAAAAGCTACAGAAAGAAAATCCTGATATTATTGGGTGGATAGAAATAGAAAATACGAATATAAATTACCCTGTATTACAAGGAACAGATAATGAATATTATATGACACATAATTACAAAAAAGAAAAATCTAAAAAAGGTTCTATTTTTTTAAGCAAAGATTATGATTGGAATATTCCAAGTACAAATTTATTAATCTATGGGCATAATTTAAGAAATGGAACAATGTTTGAAGAACTATTAGAATATGAAAATGAAGAATTTTATAAAGAACATCCAATAATAAGATTTACAACTGCAGAAGAAGATGCAGAATATGTTATTATTTCTGTTTTTAAATCAAGAGTATATTATAAATATGAAAAAAATGTATTCAGATATTATTATTTTGTAAATGCTAAAACACAAGAAGAATACAATGAATTTATTGGAAATGCTAAAAAAGCATCATTATATAATATAGAGGAAACAGCAGTGTTTGGAGACCAACTAATTACATTATCCACATGCTCATATCATACAGAAGATGGTAGATTTGTTGTTGTTGGAAGAAAAATGTAAAACATGTCAAAATAATATATACTTTTTTCACCAAGAGTGGTATAATCCTAATTGATTAATAGTAATATATATGAGATTGGAGAATTATATTATGGAAAAAGTATTAAAAATAATAGTAGAAAAGTGCCCACAAAACCATAAATGTCCAGCTATAAAAGTTTGCCCAGTAGGAGCTTTATCACAAGAAGGTTTTAATGCACCTAAAATTGACCACCAAAATAGATAGGAGAAAAATATGGAATTTGTACACTTGCATACTCACACTGAATATAGTTTATTAGATGGAGCAAATAAAATAAAAGAGTTACCAGCTAGAGCAAAAGAGCTTGGAATGAAGGCAATGGCAATTACTGATCATGGCGTTATGTTTGGTGTAGTTGATTTTTATAAAGAATGTAAAAAAGTTGGAATAAAACCAATCATTGGTTGTGAAGTATATGTAGCACCTCGTACAAGATTTGATAAAGAACCAAATATAGATAACAAATATTCTCATCTGATTTTACTTGTAAAAAATGAGACAGGCTATAAAAACTTAACAAATCTAGTATCAATGGGTTTTACAGAAGGCTTTTATTATAAACCAAGAATAGATTTAGAGCTTTTAGAAAAATATCATGAAGGACTTATATGCTTAAGTGCTTGTTTAGCAGGAAGTGTAAATAAAGCAATATTAAAAGAAGATATAGAAGAAGCAAGAAAAATAGCTCTATGGCATAAAAATTTATTTGGTGAGGATTATTATCTAGAAGTACAACCCAATGGTTTACCAGAACAAGTTCTAGTAAATCAAAAACTAGTTCAACTTTCAAAAGAGCTAGATATACCACTTGTAGCAACAAATGATGCACATTATTTGAAAAAAGAAGATGCATATATTCACGAAGTGCTATTATGTATTCAAACTGGCAAAAAAATGAATGACGTAGATAGAATGAAAATGGGAGCAGATGAATTCTATGTAAAATCTCCAAAAGAAATGTCAGAATATTTTAAAAACATACCAGAAGCAATAGAAAATACAGTTAAAATAGCAGAAAAATGTAATTTTGATTTTGTGTTCGGGGATATAAAACTTCCAAATTACGAAGTACCAAAAGAATACAAAACTCATAGCGAATTTTTCAAAGAACTTTGCCGTAAGGGTTTAATAAAAAGATATGGAGAAAATCCAAGCAAAGAAATTCAAGATAGATTAGAATATGAAATCTCAGTAATAGAAAACATGGGCTATGTAGACTATTACCTTATTGTGTGGGATTTTATTAATTATGCAAAAACTCAAGGAATATCAGTAGGACCAGGGCGTGGCTCAGGAGCAGGTTCAATAGCAGCATATGCTATGGGAATAACAGATATAGACCCAATAAAATATAATCTACTATTTGAAAGATTTTTAAATCCAGAAAGAATAAGCATGCCAGATTTTGATATTGACTTTTGTTATGAAAGAAGACCAGAAGTAATAGACTATGTGGCAAGAAAATATGGAAGAGACCATGTATCACAAATAATAACATTTGGTACGATGTCTGCTAGAATGGTAATAAGAGATGTAGGAAGGGCATTAGATGTTCCATATGCAGAAACAGACAAACTTGCAAAGATGGTCCCAATGGAACTACATATAACTATAAAAAAAGCACTAGAACAAAATCCAGAATTCAAAGAATTATATGAAACAGATGAAACAACAAAAAAATTATTAGATATAGCAATGAAATTAGAAGGGCTACCAAGGCAGGCATCTACACACGCATGTGGAGTTTTAATAACAGATAAGCCAGTAGTAGAATATGTGCCATTATATGTAAATGAAGGAACAGTTGAAGCACAATTTATAATGACAACACTAGAAGAATTAGGATTATTAAAAATGGACTTTTTGGGATTAAGAACACTAACTGTTATATCAGATACAATAAAATTTGTAAAACAAAACAGAGGAATAGATGTAGAATTTGACAAAGATATGAATGACCCAAAAGTATTTGAAAACACATGGCAATCTGGTAATACTGTTGGAATATTTCAATTTGAAAGTCAAGGTATGACAAATTTCATGAAAGAACTAAAACCAGATACATTAGAAGATATAATTGCAGGAGTATCATTATATAGACCAGGGCCAATGGACCAAATACCAAGATATATAAAAAATAAACTAAATCCAGAACACAGTGAATATACACATCCAGCATTAGAGCCAATATTAAATGTAACATATGGTTGCATGGTATACCAAGAACAGGTAATGCAGATAGTTAGAGACTTAGCAGGATATTCTCTAGGTAGGGCGGATTTAGTAAGACGTGCAATGGGTAAGAAAAAATTAGATGTAATGGCAAAAGAGAGAGAAATATTTATACATGGACAAACAGACGAAAATGGTAATGTAATAATTCCAGGTTGCGTAAGAAATGGAATTGATGAAGCAAGTGCCAATAAAATATTTGATGAAATGGCAGAGTTTGCAAAATATGCTTTTAACAAGTCTCATGCAGCAGCATATGCTGTAGTATCATATAGAACAGCATACTTAAAAACATATTATCCAGTAGAATTTATGGCAGCAACATTAAATAGCTTTTTAGGAAACCTAGATAAAATACCAGAATATATTGCAGAATGTAAAAGAATGAACATAGAAATATTAAAACCAAGTATAAATAAAAGTTATACAAAATTTACAGTAAATGAGGATAAAATACGTTTTGGACTTGGAAGTGTGAAAAATGTAGGAACAGCAGCAATAGAAGCAATTGTAGAAGAAAGAAACAAAAATGGAGAATTTAAAAGTTTCACAGATTTCTGCGAGAGGATACAAGGAGAAGCGGTAAATAAAAAATGTATAGAAAGTCTTATAAAATCAGGTTCATTTGATGAACTAGGTGAAACAAGGCATACTTTAATAGAGTCATTTGAAGGAATATTAGATACAATATCAGGGGAGACAAGAAAATCAATACAAGGTCAAGTAACAATGTTTGATATTGCAAATGAAGAAACAACAGAAAAACATAAATACAATCTAAACAGAGTAGAAGAGTATGAAGAAAGAACATTGCTAGACATGGAAAAGGAAATGCTAGGAATATATATATCTGGACACCCACTTGAGAAAATAAAAGAACAAATACAGAAAAATACAAACATAAACTCACTTCAAATGATAAATATGAAGGAAGAAAATGATTTATCAAAAGATGGGAAACCAGTAAAATATGCAGGAATAATAACATCTGTTAAGAAAAAATACACAAAGAATAATACCATAATGGCATTTGTTAGTATAGAAGATTTATATGGAGTTACAGAAATAATAGTATTCGATAGTTGCTACAACAGGTCATCAAGTGAATTGTTAGTAGATAATATAGTTCT
This sequence comes from uncultured Clostridia bacterium, assembly GCA_944390405.1. Classification (GTDB taxonomy): domain Bacteria; phylum Bacillota; class Clostridia; order TANB77; family CAG-508; genus UMGS1781. Next base: position 32,590 of record CALXPS010000008.1, read on the forward strand.
AGTAGAAGGAAGACTAAGTATAAGAGAAGATGATGATGTAAAAATAGTAGCAAATACAATTGTAAATTTTGAAAATGTGGCTAAAAATAAACAACCACAAAATCCACAACCACAGGAACAAAAACCAAAAGTTCTAACATTAGATATAAGAGAAACAACAGAACCACAAAAAGCACGTTTAAGGGGTGCGATAAGATTCTTTTCAGGAGAAAAAAATAATATGAGAGTGCAAATAATAGACAATGAGGGAACAAAACCATGTGGTGCCATATATTTAAATAATGAAATATTGCAAGAGTTTAAAGAAATACTAGGAGAAGAAAAAGTTAGCATTCAAATTTAAAACTAAGAAATCCGCCAAATCTCGTCGGAGTTTCTATTTATCTAAAATTGAGCCCACGTCGGATACGCCTGCCGATGTTTTGCGGGGGTCCTCAATTTTATCTAAATAGAAAGCTCCTGCGTTTGGCTATTTTGTGCTATTATTTAATTTAATACTAAAGGGTAACACTTTTTATTAACATTCAGATTATAATACGTTGAATTAGGCATTATATGTTTTTTCTTGAGAACAAACATATAACGCCTGTTTCAAGCTACTTTGCGTTATATCATGCAAGCTATATACTAAATAGTAAACAGCTTTTTGTTGAAATTAAAAAAAGTAGTTGACAAAGGAATAAAAATGGAATATACTAAAAACATAAGAAAAGAGAAAACAAAGGGAGGAAGAATATGAAAGTAGCAATAGCTAAAACCCTTGGTACTGTACACACACACACACACACACACAATATATTTAGAAAACGAAACAATAAGAGAGAACCATAAAATAAAAAAATATGGACTTATTAGTAATGCAATAAAATTATATATAAAATACAATGAATTAAAGATTAATTTATGGGAAAAAGGATGTCAGAATACAGAATTTATAGATTTAAATTCTGAGACTAGATATCTGATTTCTAATAAATTAGTCTTTTAATTTTATACATAAAAATGAAATAAAAAAATTATAGAGAGGAAGATGAAATATGAAAGAAAATAAAGGAATAACGCTAATAGCATTAATAATCACAATAATAGTATTATTAATACTAGTAGCAATAACAATAGATATAGCAGTAGATGGAAAGTTATTTGATACCGCAAAAGAAGCAGTAGATAAAACAAATAACAAAGTAGGACAACAGCAAAATAGAGTAGACGAATTAATGGGAGAATTAGATGAAGTAGAAGAATGGGAAGAAAGCCAAGGGGCAAATGAACATAATTGGCAATATACAGATAATACATTAGCAGGCTTAAAATGCACATGTAAAATGTGTACAAAAGAAAGTGCAGAAGGAAAAACATATTATATAGCCCAAGAAATACCAAGTTACGAAGCAGGACCAGCAGGAACGCAGTGGGTAGTATTTGGAGCAGAAGATACAGATAAAAATGGAACAAATGAAACACTATTATTAACAACACTAGAGCCATCAACAGAAACACTAGAATTAGAAGGAGCAGATGGATATAACAATGGGATAGCAAAAATAGAAGCAAAAGTAAAAGAAATATATGGAAATGAAGCAAGAGCAATGACAATAGAAGACGTAAATAGAACACTAGGGTATACACCATCAGGCGGGATGTATGCATCTGACGGTGTTTGGCAAACCACAGGAAATTTCACTACTAAGATAAAGGACTTAAGTATATGGTACTATATACAAATGCTTGAAGCACACAGCCCAGATGGTGCAAATACAGAAGAAGCATTAGGTGAATATGTAGCAAATGGATATTTTTATAGTGTAAATGATTTTGGATATGGAATTGCTGGAATACCATATGTACCAGTAACAACAAGTAATATAGTAAAAAATCTAGTTTTTGGGTCACTTGATAATAATCCATATGTATATTGGTTACCTTATCGAGTGGTCAGAGCTGATACCCATTACGTTTTCTTTGTAATGGGGAATGTATACTATGGCTTTATAAACCATTACCTACTTTACTTGTTTATCTCTAACGGTGCTTCAAATTTATTTTCTTTTTCAGTTCGTCCAGTAGTTCCTCTAAAATCTGAAATACCTGTTGGAAAAGAAATTTTAGTAAGCAATGAAGAATGGGATTATGATCCAAACGCCTAAATATAAATTCAAACAGTCTTTATTAAAAAACAAAAGAGCGTGTATAATAATAAAGTTCAATTATTGTATAAAACAATTGAACTCTATTGGTTCAATGTCAATAGTTGGGGTGAAAAACTTTAATACCCGTAGGGGGCGAGCATTGCTCGTCCTTACAATTTTAACAAAAAAAATAATAAAAAAATAGAACTTGTTAAGACTAGTGTGGTGCGACCGTGGTAGGTTGTATAGTTTAATGGGTGGAAATCCCATCTGAAAATATTTTAACCAAATAATCAGTAACGAGTCTTGGGAGACTAGCAGTAATGCTAGTCTCTAAGCGTAGACAGGTAGGTATTAGGGTTAGTATAGAGCCTCGATATATTGAATTAATACAAGAGGTTGACCGTTTCACACTACGGGAAAACAAAATGATGTTATGTGATAATGGTGAATATAACATTGCTCTTGCGGGGTCAGAGACCTAATCATGATATACAATGACTATACGATGAACGGCGAGAGCCAGCAATTTCCTAAGAGGTATGGGTAACAATCGAAAGAAAGGAACCAAATGAATTGTTGGCAGTCATATAAGTCCATAGTATTGTAGATATTAGGAATAATAAACTTAATGGAGAGAAGGGACTTACATAATACAGTTTTTGTTAAGGACACATTATCTAAACACAGTGTTAGAAAGGAGTACAATAAATGAAACAACAAAATATAATGGAAACAAAATTAGCAAGAATAGCAGAGATATCAAAAGAAAGACCAAAAGAAGTGTTTACATCAATATATCATTTTCTAAATAAAGACTTACTAATGTTATGTCATAAAGAACTAGATGGAAAGAAAGCAACGGGATTAGATGGCATAACAAAAGCAGAATATGAAGAAAATTTAGAAGAAAATATAGAACAATTAGAAAAAGAGTTACAAAGTATGAGATATAAACCATCACCAGCAAAAAGAGTGTATATACCAAAAGCAAATGGAAAAATGAGAGGATTAGCAATAGCAATATATGAAGATAAAATAGTACAGATGGCATTAAAGAAAATAATTGAGGCAATTTACGAACCCAAACTATCAAATTGTATGTATGGGTTTAGACCAAACAGGAGCTGCCATGATGCTTTAAAAAGAATAAATCAAATAATAGAGGCAAATAGAATAAGTTATGTTGTAGATGCAGATATAAAAGGATATTTTGACCATATAGACTGGAACTGGTTAATAAAATGTTTAGAACAACATATAAAAGACCAAAGAATAATAAGACTAATAAAAAGATTTCTCAAAGCAGGAATAATTGAAGGAACAGAATATATAGAAATAACAGAAGGAACTCCGCAAGGTTCGATATTAAGTCCAATACTAGCAAATATATATATGTACTATGTACTTGTACTATGGTTTGAAAAGAAAATACAGAAAAACTTCCAAGGAGAAAGTTACATTATCGTCTATGCGGATGACTTCATATGTTGTTTTCAATATCAAAAGGAAGCAGAACTGTTTATGAACAAGCTATTGCCAGAAAGATTAAAGAAATTCAAATTAGAGGTAGCAAAAGACAAAACAAGACTAATATCATTTGGAAGATTTGCAAAAGAAAGAAGTAAAGATGGAAAAGTAGACACATTTGATTTTCTAGGATTTACACATTATTGTGGAAAAAGCAAGAAAGGATACTTTAGAGTAAAAAGAAAAACATCTAAAAAGAAGTTGAATAAAAGTATAAAAGAGTTCAAAATATGGATAAGAAATAATAGAAATCTAAGAGTGACAACAATAATAAAGCTATTAAATATAAAACTAAGAGGATATTATCAATATTATGGAATAACAGACAATGGAGAAAGTTTAAATAAATTTCTTCATGTAATAAAACGCACTTTATGGAAATGGCTAAATAGAAGAAGTCAAAGAAGAAGTTATACTTCTTTAGAATTTGCACAATTATTAAAAAGCTATCCACTAATAAGTCCGAAGATATGTGTAAACATATATGACATATAACTGTAAATGTATTATGGGGAACCGTATGCGGGAAATCTGCACGTACGGGTCTGAGAGGGGCATGGTTCAGTAATGACTATGTCTACCTTACTTGAAATTTTATACTTTTGTAGAAAGTGATATGATTAAAAAAATCGTGTCACTTTTCTAATATAATAAATGTAAACATCATAAATATTAAATTGTCAATGTGGTAAGAGATAAATTATATATTTATATTATATACCTTTTGTAATACATTCAAACCTTACAGAGAAAAATCCTCCATACCATTCAAGATTACAAATAAGAAGTCCGCCAAATCTCGTCGGAGTTTCTATTTATATAAAATTGAGCCCACGCAGGATACGCCTGTCGATGTTTTTCGGAGGTCCTCAATTTTATCTAAATAGAAAGCTCCTGCGTTTGGCTACTTTGCGTTATATTATTTAAGCTATATAATGAGAATTGTTGACATTTTCAAAAAACATCTTTACTTTTATATAAACTTAGTGTAAAATGAATAGGTAAAATAAAAGAAAAGGAGCAGGGATGTGCATATGACAACTAATTGGTTTAATCAAACTGTAAAAGATACAGTTGAACAATTAGAAACAAATGAAGAAAAAGGTTTAACAAAAGAAGAGGTGAAGAAAAGACAAGAAAAATATGGGCTAAATGAATTAGCTGCAAAGAAGAAGAAAAGTACTTTTGTAAAGTTTTTAGAACAATTTAAAGATTTTATGATAATAGTGCTTATTATTTCGGCCATAATTTCTGGAATAGTTGGAGTTATGGAGGAAGGAATTTCAGGAATTACAGATACAGTGATAATTTTAGTAGTTGTTATTGTAAATGCAATAATTGGAGTTATTCAAGAAAATAAAGCAGAAAAATCACTAGAAGCTTTGCAAAAATTAAGTAGCCATGTTGCTAAAGTAATGAGAAATGGCAAACTAGAAGTTGTTCAATCAAGAGATTTAGTACCAGGAGACATAGTAATTATAGAAACAGGAGACTATGTACCAGCAGATTTAAGAATATTAGAAGCAGTAAATTTAAAATCTCAAGAAGCAGCTTTAACTGGCGAATCTGTTCCAGTTGAAAAAATGGCAGATAAAATTGCAGATGAGAAGGTAGGAATTGGAGACAGAATAAATATGCTGTTTTCATCAAGTTTAATTACATATGGTAGAGGAAAAGCTGTTGTAGTTGAAACTGGAATGAATACAGAAGTTGGAAAAATAGCAAACATAATAAATTCAGCTGAAGAAGTAGTAACTCCTCTTCAAGCAAAATTAAACAAATTAGGAAAAACTCTAGGAATAGTTGCACTATTAATTTGTTTAGCAATTTTTGGAATAGGACTTTTATATGGAAAAAACATAATAGATATGTTTATGACATCTGTAAGTTTAGCAGTTGCAGCAATACCAGAAGGACTACCAGCAGTATCAACAATAGTTTTAGCAATAGGTGTACAAAGAATGGTAAAGAAAAATGCTATTGTTAAAAAATTGCCAGCAGTAGAAACTTTAGGAAGTGCAACAGTTATCTGTTCAGATAAAACAGGAACATTAACACAAAATAAAATGACAGTTCAAAAAATTTACTATAATGATAAACTATTTGAATTAAAAGATTTTAATAGAAACTTAGAAGATGAAGACTTAAATAAATTAATATATGCAAGTATGTTGTGTAATGATACAAAAATATCAGAAAACAATGAACTTACAGGAGATCCTACAGAAACAGCATTAGTAGATTTAGGGTTTAAACTAAATTATGAGAGTGCTTTGTATGGTGAATATCCTAGAGTAAAAGAAATTCCATTTGATTCAGATAGGAAGTTAATGACAACAGTACATAAGGTAAGTGGAAAATATATAGTGTACACAAAAGGTGGAGTAGATGAATTACTAGCAAGATGTACAAAATATATTATAAATGGAGAATTAAAAGAGAACTTAGAAGAATTCAAACCACAAATTAGAAACATAAACAATGAAATGGCAAGTGCAGCCCTAAGAGTCTTAGCAATGGCATATAAGGAATTAGATCATGAACCATCAGATGAAGAAATGAAAAATATGGAAAGCGATTTAATATATATTGGTATGGTAGGAATGATAGACCCACCAAGACTAGAAGTAAAAGATGCAGTCGCAACATGTAAAAAAGCAGGAATAAAAACAGTAATGATTACAGGTGATCACAAAATTACAGCTACAGCAATAGCAAAAACACTAGGAATACTAGAAAATGAAAGTGAAGCTATAACTGGTGTAGAACTAGAAGAAATGAGTCAAGAAGAACTAGAAAAAAATATACGAAACTATTCAGTATATGCAAGGGTATCTCCAGAACACAAAGTAAGAATAGTAAAAGCATGGCAAGCAAATGGAGAAATCGTTGCAATGACTGGAGATGGAGTAAATGACGCACCTTCACTAAAAATAGCAGACATAGGTTGTGCGATGGGTGTAGTTGGAACAGATGTTGCAAAAGAAGCAGCAGATGTAATTTTAACAGACGATAACTTTGCAACAGTAGTATCAGCAGTAGAAGAAGGAAGACGTATATATGATAATATTTTAAAAGCAATACAATTCTTATTATCAAGTAACATAGGTGAGATAGTAGCACTATTTTTAGCAATACTAATAACACCATGGCTTTCAAGTCAATTTGGAGTAGATATAAATGCTATTCAAGTATTATTACCAATACACCTTTTATGGGTAAACTTAGTAACAGATTCACTTCCAGCTCTTGCATTAGCAGTAGACCCTGCTGAAGCAGATGTAATGGAACGAAAACCATCAAAACATAAGGGCGGAGTGTTTACAAAAGGAATAACTTGGAGAGTAATATACCAAGGAATAATGATAGGATTATTAACATTAGCAGCATTTATACTAGGACTAAGCACAAAAGGAGAAAGCCCAGAAATGAGAGTACAAATAGGTCAAACAATGGCATTTTATGTATTAGCATTATCAGAATTAGTACACATATTTAATATAAGAAACAATCACAAATCATTATTCAAAACAAAGGTATTTAATAATAGTAAATTAATTTTAGCAATACTTGGTTCAGCAGCATTAATGTTTATAATATTATTCACAAGTGGATTAAGAAACATATTTGGCTTAGTATTATTGCCAGTAGAACATATATTTGAAATAATATTATTAGTATTTGCACCAGTATTAGTAGTGGAACTATTTAAACTATTAAAAATAAATGGAAAAGAATAAGTATTATAAAAGATAATATAGGAGAGGGCTGGAATATGGAATTAAAAATAAAAGGTGTTTATAAGCATTTTAAAGGAGACTATTATTTAGTAGAAGATGTTGCAACACATAGTGAAACAAAAGAAAAATATGTTGTTTATAGAGGATTATATGGTGACAATAATTTATATATAAGACCATATGAAATGTTTATATCAAAAGTTGATAAAAATAAATATCCAAATGTAGAACAAGAGTATAGATTTGAGTTGCAAAACATAGAAAGTAAAAATAAATAGGGGCATTAATTGCCTCTTATATTTTTTTCCGTATTTTCCATATATTTTACTTGACTAAGCGTAAAAATTAATGTATTATAGAATATGTATAATAAAGAAAGAATAGGTGAAATTTTATATATGTTATGTTCAGTTTGCCATAAAAATGTGGCGGTAATTTTTACAAAAAGAATTGATGGAGAAAAAACTACAACAGAAGGATTTTGCTATGAATGTGCAAAGAAAAAAGGAATAAATCCTTTAGAAGTTTTAGCAGAGCAATCAGGAATGACAGATGAACAACTAGATAATATCTCTAAACAATTTGAATCAATTTTAGGGGAATTATCAGAAGAAATAAATCCAGAAGACTTAGAAAATATGGAAGAACAAGGTAATTTAGGTTCAATATTTTCAAACATGTTTTCAGGAAAAAAAGAAGAAGCACAAGATTCAAAAAAACAATCAGGTAATACAAAAGTAAAAACTAAACAAAAAGAGAAAAAGAAAAGTTTTCTAGATATGTATGGAACAAATTTAACTGCAAAAGCAAGAAGAAATGAAATTGATGAAGTTGTTGGCAGAAATGTTGAGATAGAAAGAGTAATACAAATTTTAAATAGGCGTTTAAAAAACAATCCTTGTTTAATAGGTGAACCAGGTGTAGGAAAGACAGCAATAGCAAATGGATTAGCAATAAGAATTGCAAGAGCTCAGGTTCCAGCAAAATTATTAAACAAAGAAGTGTATTTACTTGATATGACAGCAGTTGTTGCAGGAACACAATTTAGAGGGCAATTTGAAGGCAGAATGAAAGCTATTATAGATGAGTGTAAGCAATCTAAAAATATAATACTTGTAATAGATGAAATACACAACATAATTGGTGCAGGAGATGGAGAACATTCAATGAATGCTGCAAACATATTAAAACCATCACTTGCAAATGGAGAGGTTCAATTAATTGGAACAACAACATTAAAAGAATATAGAAAATATGTTGAAAAAGATACTGCACTAGAAAGACGTTTGCAACCAGTTCTAGTAGAAGAGCCAACAGTTCAAGCAACAATTGAAATATTAAAGGAAATAAAAAAATATTATGAAGACTTCCATAAAGTTCTAATATCTGATGATGTTATAGAACAAACTGTTAAAATGTCTGAAAAATACATACATGATAGATTTTTGCCAGATAAAGCAATAGACATATTGGATGAAGCATGTAGCAGAATAAATTTAAACAATAAAGAATTATATGAACTAGAAGTACTAAAAAATAGATTAGCAAAAATTGAAGAGGAAAAAGAAGAAGCAGTTCAATCTGATTCAATTGAAGACTACCAAAAGGCAGCAGATTTAAAAACAGAAGAATGTAATATACAAGATAGAATAGAAGAATTAAATAAAACAATGGTAGTACAAAAACTTACAGTTCAAGATATTGCAGAAGTTATTGAACATACTACAAAAATACCAGTAAAGAAAATAACAGAAGCAGAAACACAAAAATTATTAAACTTAGAGCAAAATTTGCATAATAGAATAATTGGGCAAGATGAAGCTGTAAAAGCAGTAGCAAGAGCTATTAGAAGAAATAGAGCAGGGCTTCAAAGTTCAAAAAGACCACCATCATTTATATTTGTAGGACCTACAGGTGTAGGAAAAACAGAATTAGCCAAAACATTAGCATATGAAATGTTTGGAAGTGAAGATGCTATTATTAGAATTGATATGTCAGAATACATGGAAAGTCATTCAACAGCAAAATTAATAGGTTCACCTCCAGGGTATGTTGGATATGATGATGCAGGTCAACTTACAGAAAAGGTAAAAAGAAAACCATATTCTATAATCTTACTAGATGAAATAGAAAAAGCACATCAAGATGTATTTAATATTTTACTTCAAATTTTAGATGATGGAAAACTTACAGATTCTCAAGGGAATACAGTAAGTTTTGAAAACACAATAATAATAATGACATCAAATGCTGGATCTAATTTAAATACAAATTCAATAGGATTTGGAAAAAGCTCTTTAGATAAAAATAAAATTGAAAATGCATTAAAAGAAATTTTTAGACCAGAGTTCTTAAATAGGGTAGATGAAATAATTAGCTTTGATAGTTTAACAAAAGAACAATTATTGCAAATAGTAGATTTACTATTAAAAAATACACAAGATGCATTAGATAATAAAAATATAAAATTATATGTATCAGATGAAGCAAAAAAATATATACTAGAAAAAGGAACAGATTTGAAATATGGTGCAAGACCATTAAGAAGGGCAATACAAAGATACATAGAAGACGAAATATCAGAAATGATACTAAAAGGAGAATTAGAACAATACCAAACTGTAGAAGTTACACTAGAAGAAGAGCAGTTAAAATTTACTTCTAAATAATGAGGAGGAAAAATGTTAAAACATATACCAAATGCATTAACAGTATTAAGATTTTTACTAATACCAGCAATAGTAATAACATGCTTTGAAGAAGAATATATATTAGCAATAGTAATACTTACAATATCAGGACTAACAGACATTTTAGATGGCACTATTGCTAGGAAATTTGGACTAATATCAGATTTTGGAAAACTAATGGATCCATTAGCAGATAAGTTTACTCAAATTAGTTTATTAACAACATTATTTATCAAAGGAATAATTCCGGTCTGGATATTAGTAATAGTAGTATTAAAAGAATTCTGTATGGTTTCAGGTGCATCATTTTTATATGGAAAGGAGCTTGTTGTATCAAGCAAATGGTATGGAAAACTAGCAACAGTACTATTTTATTTAGCAATGGTATTCTCATTATTAATAGAAAATATAGGAAGTGCAATGAATAAAAACTTAAGTGTATTTAGAACAGCAAATAACATAGTATACTATTTAGCTGTAGCAACGACGATAGCATCATTAATAATGTATATAAAAGCGTTTTATGTACAAGGATATTTGAAAAAAAATAAAAACGAATAACAGTATTTATTGTTATTCGTTTTGTATTAAATCAAAAACAACCTCTTTTGCAATAATTAAACCAGCAACTGAAGGAACAAAAGATATAGTTCCGGGAATTAATTTGCCATTTTCATCTATAATTTTAGTTTTAATTGGCTTTTCTTTTGAATATAAAACTTTTAAATGGCTTATATTTCTAGATTTTAACTCTTTTCTCATAACTTTTGCCAGAGGACATACGGATGTATCATAAATATCAGAAATCTCAAATTTTGTAGGATCTAATTTGTTTCCAGTCCCCATTGAAGAAATAATTGGAATATCAAGTTTTTTAGCTTGTATAACCAATTCTATTTTAGCAGTCACAGTATCAATGGCATCAACTATATATGTAATGGAATTGTCTAATATGTTAGTGTTGCCAGGCATAAAAAAATCTGCAAAAGTTTTAACCTTAGCATTTGGATTAATAGATAAAATCCTTTCTTTGGCAATATCAACTTTATTTTTCCCAATAGTATCTAAAGTAGCAATAAGCTGCCTATTTAAATTAGATATACTAACAGTATCTTTATCAACTAAAACAAAACTACCAACACCAGATCTAGCTAGAGCCTCTACAACATAAGAACCAACACCACCAATACCAAAAATAGCAACTTTTGAATTTTTTAATTTTTGTAAAGCCTCTTGCCCAATTAAATATTCAGTTCTACAAAAAGCATTTTCTTCCATAAAAACTCCTACAATTAAATTACTTTCTTTTTTAATTCTTCAAAAGCTTTTCTAACAGCAATTGCAAGTTGAGCACTGCAAGAAGTAGGTTTTGCACCACACTTTATATCTTTAAAAAGCTCTTCAATTTCTTCAACTGTTTTTCCATCAACAACTTTTGAAAGAGCAGCCAAATTACCAGGGCAACCACCATAAAAAGTAACATTTGTAATAATATTATCATTTATATCAAAATCGATTTGTCTACTACAAGTACCATAAGTTTTAAAACTATATCTCATAAAAACCTCCTTAGAAAAAGTGAAATTAGTACAATAAAATTATACTATTAAAAGGTAAAAAAATCAATAAATCAAATATAACTAAACTTGCATATTTTTGGAAAATATAATATATTATTAAGCAGAAAAGGGGGTTTAGAGATATGAAAATAGGAATAGATATAGGTGGAAGTCATGTAGGAACTGGATTAATTAATTTAAATGGAAGAATTATTGCAAAAGAAGAGCAAGATTTAGACAATGAAGTAAAAGATGAGAACTATAGCAAAAAATTGTTGGATACAATTATAGAAACAATAACTAAAATTTTAGAGAAAAAGAAAATTGATATAAAAGAAATAAGTTTAATTGGAATAGCAGTTCCAGGGACTGTTTCAGATACACACATTATCAAAGCAGATAATTTACATATAAAAAATTTTAATATAGTTTCAGAAATAAATAAATATTTTAATATACCAATAATATTAAGAAATGATGCTAAATGTGCCGCTATTGCAGAAAAGGAGTATGGAAGTTTAAAAAAATATGATGATGCTTTATTTCTTACAATAGGAACAGGAATTGGAGGAGCAGTATATTTAGGAGGGAAATTATTAAAACCAAAAAAATATGAAGGATTTGAGATAGGTCATATGGTAATACAGAAAAACGGGTTAGAATGTAATTGTGGAAGAAAAGGTTGCTTTGAAAAATATGCATCAATGAAAGCATTCAAATATATGGTACAACAAGAATTTGAAAAAAAAGATTTAAGAGGGGAAGAAATAAAAGAGTTACTAGAAGATAACAAAAATTCAGAAAGAACAAAAAAAGTAGTAGAAAAATATATAGGGTATTTAAGTACAGGAATAGCAAACTTAATAAATATATTTGAACCACAAATCATATCTATGGGTGGAAGCTTTGTATACTTTAAAGATATACTGTTAGAAAAATTAGAAGTAGAATTAAATAAAAATGGTGTGCTATTTAATAATCAAGAAATACCGAAAATAACAATAGCAAAATTAAAAAATGATGCAGGAATTATAGGTAGTGTAATAAAATAAGTATGAAAAGTACTTAAATAATAGATGGGAAAATTTAGAAAAACATGAGGGAATATTAATAATATTATAGAATATAAATAATAAGATTAGTTAATAATTAAAGTATTGAATTATATAAAGGAATGATAGATATGTTATGTGATAATTGTGGAAAAAATGAGGCTACTATTAAGCTTACACAAGTTATAAATGGCAAAAAATTAGAAATGATGATATGCGAAGGATGTGGCAAAAAAATGGGGATAACTGAAATCAACTTTGAAATGCCAATAAATCTATCTAATTTTCTAGGAGACTTTATTTCACAACAAGAAAATGAAGAAATTATGCCATTTGATACACCAAATACCACTTTAAAATGCAATAAATGCAATATGACATATGAAGAATTTTTAAATACTGGAAAATTCGGATGTGAAGAATGTTATAATGCATTTGGATATAAAGTAGATAGCTTATTAAAAAGAATACAAGGAACAGATAAATATATAGGCAGAAAAGCAAATCATAATGAAAATAATAGAATACAAGAAAATAAGAATTTGAGTAGATTAGAAAAATTGCAACAAGAATTAAAACAAGCAATAAAAGAAGAAAGATATGAAGATGCTGCAAAAATAAGAGATGAGATAAAAAATATAGGGGGAAAATAAAATGTTAAACTGGTATTTGGAAACTACTAACGAGGATACAGTAATAAGTACAAGAATACGAATAGCAAGAAACATATCAGGAATACCATTTATAAATAAAATGACACAAGAAGATGCATATAATGTAATAAATACAATGAAAAAGGCTATTCAAAATATAGATTATGGATTAAAAATATTATTACTAAAAGATATGGACGATATAACAAAACTTTCTTTAATTGAAAAACATATAATTAGTCCAGAATTTGCTTTAAACAAAACAAATTTGGGTGCAATAGCAATAAATGAAGAGGAAAATATATGCATAATGATAAATGAAGAAGATCATTTACGAATTCAAACATTTTCAGCAGGATTAAATTTAGAAAATGCATTATACTTAGCAACAGAAATAGAAAAGAAATTAGGAGAAAATATTAACTATGCATATAATGAAAAATATGGTTTTTTAACTAGTTGCCCAAGTAATGTTGGAACTGCACTAAGAACTTCTATAATGATGCATTTACCAGCACTTACAAAAACGAAAAATATAGGTAAAGTATTAAATGTCCTAAATAGTTTTGAAATGAATATTAGAGGAGTTTATGGTGAAGGAACATCATCAAAAGGAAATATATATCAAATTTCGAATAAGCAAACATTAGGAGTAACAGAGGAGGAAACAATTCAAAACTTAAAAGCTATTATAGATAGACTTATAGAACAAGAAAAGTTAGCAAGAAAAATATTAACTAAAAAACCAATAGAATTAGAAGATGAAATTTATAGGGCATATGGAATATTTACAAATTGTAGAAAAATTTCTTCAGATGAATGTACAATGCTATTATCAAAAATACGTTTAGGAGTAGATTTAGGAATAATAAAAGAAATTACGAATGCAAAAGTAAACAAATTAGAAATATATACAAAACCTGCGAATTTACAAAAGCAGTTAGGACAAGTAATGGATGGATACACAAGAGATATAAAAAGGGCAGATATTATAAAACAAATTATTTGTGAATAATTAGAATAAAAATAATGGAGGGGTTATGACATATAAATTTACAAAAAAAGCTGAAAAAGTTATACAAATTGCAGAAAAAACTGCAATACAATTAGGACATAATTATGTAGGGACAGAACATATTTTATACGGATTGGCAAAAGAAGGAGAAGGAATTGCAAGCAAAGTGTTAGAAAATCAGAATATTACTGCAGATAGAATTTTAGAAAAGATAGAAGAATTAGTAGGAGTTGGAGAGGAAAATAATACAGGAACTATGGGGTTAACACCTAGAACAAAAAAAGTAATAGAAAATGCTTTTAGAGAAGCTAGAAGGTTAAACTCAGAGTATATTGGAACAGAACATTTACTCATAGGTATAATGAGAGAAGCAGATAGTGTCGCTGTAAGAATAATGCTAGAACTAAAATTAGATCCTCAAAAATTATATAATGAAATAATAAAAGTAATAAATGAATATGAAACATCAGAACCAAATGCAGGAGATGTGGAAAGTACCGATAAAAACAGTTATAATAATACTCCAACATTAAATCAATTCGGCAGTGATTTGAGTAGACTAGCAAAACAAGGTAAATTAGATCCTGTAATAGGCAGAAAAAATGAGATTGAAAGAATAATACAAATTTTATCAAGAAGAACAAAGAATAATCCATGTCTAATAGGTGAGCCAGGGGTAGGAAAAACAGCAGTAATTGAAGGCTTAGCAGAAATAATAGTTGCAGGAAACGTTCCTGAAAATTTAAAAGGGAAGAGAGTAGTTACATTAGACATTTCAGGAATGGTAGCAGGTGCTAAATATAGAGGAGATTTTGAAGAAAGAATAAAAAAAGCATTAAAGGAAGTAAAAAAAGCAGGCGATATAATAATATTTATAGATGAAATTCACACAATAGTTGGAGCAGGAGCAGCAGAAGGTGCAATAGATGCAGCTAACATTTTAAAACCACTTTTAGCAAGGGGAGAAATTCAAGTAATTGGAGCAACAACATTAAATGAGTATAGAAAATATATAGAAAAAGATAGTGCTTTAGAAAGAAGGTTTCAACCAGTAATGGTAAATGAGCCAACAGAAGCAGACACAATACAAATTTTAAAAGGATTAAGGGATAAATATGAAGCACATCATAATGTAAAAATAACAGATGAAGCAATAGTAGCAGCTACAAAATTATCAATAAGATATATAAATGATAGATTTTTACCGGATAAAGCAATAGATTTAATAGATGAAGCAGCATCACGTGCAAAACTAAAAACATTCACAGAACCAACAATTTTAAAAACATTGGAAGATAATATACAAAAAATATCAGCTGAAAAAGAAGAAGCAATACAAGTACAAGATTTTGAAAAAGCAGCAAAATTAAGAGATACTGAAAGAAAAGAAAAAGAAAAATTAGAAAAAGAAAAACAAAAATGGAAGGATAAGACTAGCAAAAATATAAAACAAATTGGAGAAGAAGATATTGCAGAAGTAATAAGTAATTGGACTGGAATACCAGCAAAAAAAATATCGCAAGATGAAAATGAAAGATTAAAAAATTTAGAAAATGCTTTACACGAGAGAGTAATAGGACAAAACGAAGCAGTAAAAGCAGTAGCAAAAGCAATAAAAAGAAGTAGAGTAGGACTGCAAGACCCAAATAGACCAATAGGTTCATTTATGTTTTTGGGACCAACGGGTGTAGGTAAAACTGAATTATCAAAAGCACTTGCAGAGAGCTTATTTGGAGACGAGAACTCAATGATAAGAGTAGATATGTCTGAATATATGGAAGCACATTCAACTTCTAAAATGATAGGTTCACCTCCAGGTTATGTAGGATTTGATGAAGCAGGAGGATTAACAGAAAAAGTAAGAAGAAAACCATATTCGGTAATACTATTTGACGAAATAGAAAAGGCACATCCAGATGTTTTAAATATGTTATTGCAGATATTAGATGATGGAAGACTTACAGACTCACATGGTAGAGTTGTGAACTTTAAAAACACAGTAATAATAATGACTTCTAATATTGGTGCAAGATTAATTACAGATAAAAAAACATTAGGATTTACAAATACAGAGAATAATGAACAAGAATATGAAACAATAAAAAAAGAAGTTATAAATGAACTAAAAAAACAATTTAGACCAGAATTCATAAATCGTATAGATGAAATAATAGTATTCCATAAATTAATTCCGGAAGAAATAAAACAAATAGCAGATATAATGCTAAAGCAAATAGCAAATAGACTAAAAGAACAAAATATAAATTTAATAATAGATGAAGAAGTGAAAAACATGATAGTAGAAAAAGGAACAGATAGATCATATGGAGCAAGACCACTAAGAAGAGCTATACAAACAATGATAGAAGATAAAATAGCGGATGAGATAATAAAAGGAAATATTAAAAGTGGTGATAAAGCAAAGGTTAAGGTGGAAGAAGGAAATATAATAGTGGAAAAGTAGGTGGAAAATGTGGATAAAAAAAACACATTTTCGAAATAAATTAAGGAAAAAATTTTTAGAATACAAATGATAAAAATATTTTAATAATAATAAAATAAAGTAGTAAAGAAAGTTATATAAAAGTAATAAAAAAATACAACATAATGTTCTAAAACACAGTAAATATCTTATTTTCCATTATAATCTAAGTAGAAAATAATTTTGTTGAAAGGATTTTATTATGAAAACAAGAATAAGAGATTTAAGAGAAGATAGAGATTTAACTCAAAATGAAGTTAGTAAATTGTTAAACATATCACAAGTTGCATATTCTTATTATGAATTAAATAAACGTAATATTCCATTGGATTACTTGTGCAAATTGGCTGATTTTTATAATGTGAGTGTAGACTATCTTTTGTATAGAACAGAAAAAAAAGTCTTCATAAAGAATTAAAGCGCCTTAAATCAAGGTGTTTTTTATTGTATATTAAAAATAGAAAAAAGACCAACAAAAGTCAGTCTAATAAAATTTGAGAAGGTCTTCGATGATATAAGAAAGTGGTAAAACATTATCACTGTTAGTATTAATACGAAATAAAGGAAGGCTTGAATTTGTTTCTTTATACATATGTATAGAAACACAACCAATCTCTTCGCCAACAATGTCATCCGTATCCATAAACACACCTCTTTTCTTTGGTAATAGGAGTAATATAACACAATAAATATAAAAAGTGTGTCGAAACATGTCGACTAAAAAAAAATTTATAAAAAAACATTGACAATTGAATACTCATTCATATATAATATAAGTAAGAGTTGAACAAACACTCAACTATTA
>CALXPS010000009.1 GCA_944390405.1 uncultured Clostridia bacterium
GGTGGCGGAATTAGCGGTCAAGCAGGTGCTGTTCGTCATGGTATAGCAAGAGCTTTATTACAAGTTAATTCTGAATTTAGACCAATATTAAAATCAAATGGCTTCTTATCAAGAGATGCTAGAATGAAAGAAAGAAAGAAATACGGTCTTAAAAAAGCAAGAAAAGCACCACAATTTTCAAAAAGATAAAATCTTTTTTATACAAAATATACAAACCTCAGAGCTGTTAAGTCTCCTGAGGTTTATTTTTAATTCCTAAATTTATGTGTAAAACTATCTCTTACTTAATATTAAAAATAATTTAAGAGGTGGAATTCTACTTAACATATAAAACTCCCCCTCTTAAATTTATCATATGCTATGAAAGTATCGGATCTAAGTTAATGTATTCGATTCTATCCATTATAGAAAGGTTAATCAACAACAGTAATGTTCCAATATCTTCTAAGTAAGAACAACTCCCAATATATTTCCATTTTCCTGTTCCATCCATTACTTGGATAATGGTTGTAAAAATAAGTGATATAGATCTCGCTTTTCTTGGATTTGTTATCCTTCTTATCCGGTTTTTGGTTTCAATTTCCAATACATACGCTTTCATGCAAAAGCCCTCCTTAATAATTATTTTAAATTCCTGTGAATTTATTAACTTGAAGGATACTAAATTTTTACATAACAATTATACCTCTATTTTACATAAAAAAGAACCCTTAAAGCTATGTCTACTTTAAGGGTTGTTTTTTAATCTACAAAATTAAATTCATCTTTAAACTTATCTTTAAATATTGCAAAAACTGCATTTAGTATTTCTTGGTCGTCAACTCCTACATAAGATTCTTCATCTTCTGAACCTGTGTCTTCTACTTTTAGAATAACAACTTCGTCTGCATCTTCCTCTTCTTCTACTGGTAAAAGAATTACATATTCCTCTCCACTATATTCAATTAAATCTAAAAATTCAAATTTTACTTCATTTCCATCTTCATCATTTAATATTATTATATTGTCTAATTCTTCATCCATTTCTGGTGTATTTTTTTCTAAATCCATATTATTTCTCCTTTCCAAATTATATATTCTTTATATCACATACTTTTATTATTTGCAATAGTTTTAAAAATATTTACAAAAATTCTTGTTACCATTCACAGCTAGTGCCATAAATTCAAGCTAATTTAATCGGAAATTTTATATTTAGTTGATGAATTAAGTAACTCATGATATCCTTTTATAATTAAAAATTCCCCGCCTTAGCCGTTTTTGATAGAAATTTTAAGGACCTGCTCTTACACAGGTGGGTGTCTGCCTCAATATTCCTGGGCTTCTTACTACTAGAGCGTGTAAGCTTGCACGCCATACCAAGAGCGGTGGACTCCCTTTCCTTAACTGTTGGTTCTAAAATTTCCTCCGTTCGCACTATGCAGGGAAATATTATTAACTTATTTGTATATCTATATTATCATATAATATTCATGTTATCAATTTTATGTGCAGGTAATTTCTATACTTTTAATTGTTTCTTCTCTATCTATCTCTCTTATGCTTGCTTTTATTCACTAATTTGCTTGGATAGCTGTATTATAGTCTATTAGCTTTTTATCATATATGTCATCTCCTGTATAATCTGTTAAATTGTACTTTTCTGCTAATATTTTTGCAAAGTATTTTGAAAGTTTTGTTGCACCTGTTAGGTTTAGATGTAGTCCTGCATCATATGTGTCTGTTGTATAGTCTATGCCTATTTCCTCTGCTTTTTCTAATAGATTATAATAGTCTATATTGTGTTTTTCTGCGTATTGTTTGATTTGCTCCTCATATTCGTCATACCAATATGGATACAAGCTTGGTGCTTTTATTAGTACCAATTGTATATTTTTTTGTTTGCATAATTCTGTTATTTTATCTAAATATTCATAACATTCGCTATTAAACTGATAGCTTGCTAATTTTCGTTTTGTTGGTAAATTTCCTACTGGTTTTATATTTTTATTTATCAAAAAACCATTATGCGTAATTTGTTTTGTTTTAAATAAATATTCAAAGTCCTCTCCTGTTAGTTTATCATATCTTGAATGATATCTTAAAATTGGGAATACATATGATAAAAACGTTTCTTCTTCTGTCATTGAGGCTTTTATTATTTCTACTTTTTCTTTTGACCATTTCATGTTTTCTATTGTTAGTCTATTATATGCTTCACTTACTTCCTGACTTTCTTTTCCATAGCGCATTGAATTTACATTAAATACCACTACTTTTGGCGTTTCATATTTTAGTGTTTCTTTTAATATGTAATAAGATTGCCAAATCATTTGTTGTGATGAACCTCTTATGTATGCTTTTATTCCTTCTTGCTCATACATTACCATTGGTGAAAAGTTTGCATATACTTCGCAATCACCTATAAATATTACTTCATGGTCTTTGGTCTCATTATAATACTCTCTTATCATACCTCCTTCTACCAAGCTTTCTGCATATTTAGGCTTTAAGAGGATATTTAAGAAAATAAATATTAAGATAAATATTATTAAAATCGATATTATTCTTATTGTCTTTTTCATTTTTTCCCTTTCATTTAGAATTTGCTATAAATAAATTCAGTTACATTAAATCCTATTCCATATATACCAAATACTAAAATTATTAGTGATAATGTACATATAATTATAAGTTTTTTCTCAGTAGTTTTGTTTTTTACTTTTTCTTTATATTTGTTTCCATCAAACTTAATTAGAGCTATTATAGATATCAATAATACAACCCAATCTGCTTTCGCTAGTCCTAAGTTTAAAATATTATTACATACTTCTACTAAATTGAAATTTGTAAATATTGATGCTATCATCTCAATTGCTGTGATATTACTATTCCATATAAAGAATGACCATAATATTGATACTATAACAAAATTTATAGTTATATTTATCCATTTATGTTTTGTTTTGTATTTATCTCCAAATAGAACAAAAATTCCATGTATTATACCCCATAGTATATAGTTTACTCCATGCCATAAACCTGATACTATAAATGTCATTAATACATTTATGCTTTTCCTAAATTTACCACATCTATTTCCACCTAGTGGTATGTATATATAGTCTTTAAGCCATGTACTTAAAGTTATGTGCCATCTTCTCCAAAATTCTTTGATATTTTCTGCAATAAATGGTGAGTTAAAGTTTTCAGGTAAATTAATTCCTAGAATTTTTGAAACTCCAATTACAATATCAATTCCTCCGCTAAAATCGCTATATAGCTGTATTGAGTAAGCAAGCATTGCAAGTAATGCATACCATCCATTGTATATTTCTGAATTTCCCGTAATAGTTGTTATAATTATTGATATTCTTCCTGCTATTACTAGCTTTTTAAATAGTCCCCAAAGTATTCTTATTCCGCCATTATATAAGTTGTTTAAACTTATTTTTCGTTTTGATTTTAGCTCATTTTTCATTTCATCATATCTGGCAATTGGTCCTATAAAAAGATGTGGTATGTACATTATATATAAAGCATAGTCTATTAAGTTTGTTTCATATTCGTATTTCCCTTTATATACATCTACTAGATATGATATTACTTGTAAAGTATAGTATGCTACACCTAAAGGTGCAACTATACTTAGGTTTGTATATGGCAGGAATTTTACAAATATTAAAATTCCTGCATTAATTGTTACTGTTATTGCTAGTATTTTTTTATTATTTTTTACATGTTTTGCTACAATAAAGCTAGTAAGCATACTAAATAGAATATATATCACATTTGGTATTCCATAACTTAAATATATTGCAATACTTATTATTAATAGTATGATGTTCAATGTTTCCTCCTATTTGCAGTTATTCTGCTGCTGGCCATTTTGTTTTATCCCAACCTATTCCATGTAATCCTACGTCATTCCATTTTTCGTCATCTGTTAGTAATCCTAATGTATGATTTACAGATGGGGTTCCATCTAGGTGTCTCCATACTCCCCCAACTTTTACTAAGTTCCAATAATGTCCTCTATCTAATCTATATATAATTTGATTTTCATATCCTGCTCTATTTAAAACTTGTTGTAATATTACAGCATGAACATAACAGTTTCCGCTTCCTACTGTTAATCCATACCAAATTGGGTCATCTCCTCCCCAGTTCGAGTTATATCCAATTTGTTCTCTTACTGCTTGTGCTAAGCCTACTGGATCTTTTCCTGCACAATAATTGTTATAAAATGCATCTAATTTTGCAATTGTATCTTCTTCATTATGTTCTACTGTGATTTTTCTTTTTCTTGTTGTTGTATTTCCTGTTTCATCTTTTGATGTATATGTCGCATAATATGTTCCTGCTGCAGCTAAATTAACAGCACTAGAATTTACAGTCACTTGGCACCATCCATCTTTGTCGTCTGTAGCTGAGACACCAGCATAATAGTCTATTGAGCTATTTTTCTTGACAGATATTTCTGTAAGTCCTGATATTACAGGTCCTTCTTCATCAATTTGTATTGTTAGTGTTGCTGTTTTTTCTACTTTGTTTCCATTAACATCTACCGCTTCTATTACTATATCTTGTGTTCCAATTTTAGTATAATCAATTTCTGTTTTCAAAGTAGTGGTTGGTTCCCCAGATATATCTGATACTTTTGTTATAAAACTAGTATAGTCATCTACTTTTTCATCATTATATATAGTAATATTTCTTAGCTCTAATTCTGGTGGTGTTGTATCTTGTACCTTAATTTTTGATGTATATTCTTTCCCATCATATGTTGCTTTTATTTCATATTCTCCTACAACAGATGTATTAACTTTATCTAACTCACTTTGTGGAATTTTATCTCCATCTTGCTCAACATTTAATATCAAATCTTCAAGTTTCAACTCTGTTCCTAATTCTATTGTTAGTTCTGGTTTAAGCCATGCTATTGTTAATATACACTCTCTAACCGTTTCATTTCCAAAAACATCTTTTACTGATATTTTTATTTTATAATCACCATAATTACTTATATCTTCTGGTTTTTCTAAAATAGTAACTATCATTTCAGACAAGTCTGTTTTTTCTACTATAAAATCTTCTGCATTTATTTCATAATCTGTATATTTTTTCAAGTCTTGAAATGTTACTTTTGGTGGAGTTGTATCAACAATACTTAAAACTACAGTTTGTTCTTTTCCATTATATGAAAGTACTATTTCTTGTTCTCCAACTTTGTTTAAATCTACTTGTGATATATCTGTTACAATTTCTGCATTATTCTTATACATAGAATTTACTAAAAACATATCTATGTTAATTTCTTTAGTTCCTAACTCTATTTTAGCATCTTTAAACTTAGGTCTGAACATTAAATATACAAAAATTCCTACAGCAATTAATATAATTGCAATAATAGTTACGCAAATTATTTTCTTTATTTTTTTATTATTATGAGATTTATCCACTACGGTTTCTTTTTTTTCTTCATTTTTATCTTGTTTTTCATCACTGTTTCCTTCTTCTAATTCTTTGTTTTTCTGTGTCTCTTCTAATTTTTCGTTCTCTTGTGGTTGTTTTGGTTCTTCTAGTTTTTCGTTTTTCTGTGTTTCTTCTGTTTTTTGGTTTTCCTGTAATTCTTCTAGTTTTTCATTTTTTTGTGGTTCTTCTAGTTTTTTATCTTTTTCTTGAACTTCTTCTTGCTTTTTGCTTGACTTTTCTTTAAATCTTTTTCCTTTTGTATTTTTTTTCTTTCCGTCTTTAAGATTTGATTTTTTCATTATTTTCCCTTCCTTTTCTAAGCATTAATTAGTTTTTAAAGTATATTCAATAGATGTTATCATATCATTTTCTATAATAAAAGATAATTCAACATTACCACTTGTATATGTATATTTTGTTTCTAAAGTTATTGTGTAATTTTCTCCATATTTTTCAATCATTTTTTCTTTACTATCTGCAATCTTAACTCCTTCTCCAGTTTCTACTGAATCATCTATGAAATATACAGAATATACTGTATCTTTATTATCTATGGTAGCTACTGTTATCTCCATCCCTGAATATGTATATACCTTATCTGTTCCTTCAAATGCACAGCTTGGTATTTCTGAAAATGCAGCTTCTTCTTCTATAGCATCTTCATTAAACTCTGTACCTGGTGTTACTTCCACTCCATTATACTTTACTGAAAATTTTTCTGTATTTTCAAGTGAGGTTTGAATTGTTTCCCCTTCTTGTGAATTATTTTGATTATTACATCCTGTTAAAATTAACATTGCTATTATTCCTATAATTACTATAATAAAAATTTTACTTTTGCTCATTTTTACCCTCTCCTTCTTTATTATATTATCACAATAATATGTATTTTTTCAACATATTTTTTCAAAAAATTTCTTGATGTTACCAACATATAATCCGCTAAAAACAGGAATTATATGTTTTTTCTCAAGAAAAAATCAAAAGGTCTATGCAGGTCACGAGTTGAGCAGCAGGCTCTTTGATTATTTTCTTTCGAAAAGAACATATAATTCCTGCTTTTAGCTACAAAGTGCTATCAATTCTTTTAGAGTAAATGGCAACCTTGACATTAGTGTTATAATTGTTTTAATTAAAATATATTATATGCTAAATGTGAAAGGAATGTTTTAGAGATGAATGATAGAAAATTAAGTTTAGTTACAGATTTTTATGAATTAACAATGTCAAATGGATATTTTGAAAATAATATGCAAGATACAATTGCCTATTTTGATGTTTTTTTTAGACAAGTCCCAGATAATGGCGGTTATGTTATTTGTAGTGGATTAGAACAAATTATTGATTATATAAAAAATTTAAAGTTTGATTCTGACGATATTTCTTATTTAAGAAGTTTAAATAAATTTTCTGATAATTTTTTAGATTATTTATCTCATTTTAAATTTACTGGTGATATTTGGGCAATTCCAGAAGGTACAGTAGTTTTCCCTCAAGAGCCTTTAATTACTGTAAGAGCTCCTATTATTGAAGCACAAATTTTAGAAACGATGATTCTTATGATTATAAATCACCAATGTTTAATTGCAACTAAGTCTAGTAGAATAGTTTCATCTGCTAAAGGACGCCCTGTTATGGAATTTGGTGCAAGGCGTGCACATTCTGTAGATGCTGCTGTGTTCGGTGCTAGAGCCGCTATTATAGGTGGCTGTGTAGGAACTTCTTGTACATATACTGCTAAAGAATTTGATACAGTTGCAAGTGGTACAATGGCACATAGTTTTATTCAAAGTTTTGATTCTGAATATGATGCTTTTAAAGCATATGCAGAAATGTACCCAGATGACTGCATACTTCTTATTGATACTTACGATACTATTAATTCTGGTATTGTAAATGCCATTAAAGTTTTTAATGATATATTAATTCCAAAAGGGTTCCGTCCTAAAGGAGTTAGATTAGATAGTGGGGATTTAGCATATCTTTCAAAAAAAGTTCGTAAAATATTGGATAATGCTGGTTTTGAGGATTGTAAAATCTGTGTAAGTAATTCTTTAGATGAAAACCTAATTTCTTCTCTACTCGAACAAGGAGCACAAATTGATTCTTTTGGTGTTGGAGAAAATTTAATTACTGCAAAGAGTGACCCTGTTTTTGGTGGTGTTTATAAGTTATGTGCATTAGAGAAAGATGGTAAGATAATACCTAAAATTAAGATTTCTGAAAATATTACTAAAATTACTAATCCTGGATTTAAAAAAGTTTATAGATTCTATTCAAAAGATACTGGTAAAGCTTTGGCAGATGTTATAACTCTTGATGCTGAAAGTATTCCAACTTCAAATTATGTTATATTTGACCCTATTAATCCTTGGAGAAAGAAAACTTTGGTAAATTATAACTATAAGCCTTTGCAAGAGCAAATCTTTAAAAATGGAGAATTAATATATGAAACGCCTTCATTAAATGAAATTTCTAAACATTGCAAAGAAGAATTATCTACACTATGGGATGAGGTGAGACGTCTTAATAATCCACATAAGTACTATGTTGACTTGTCTGATAATTTATGGAATTTAAAGAATAATATGTTAAAGCAAAGAGCTAAGTAGGAATAATCCTTCTTAGCTCTTTGTTGTGTTTATTTGTCATATTCAAATAAATCTCCTAGTGGTTTAGATTCATTTATTCTTTTTATTGCTTCTGCAAATAAAGGTGCTATGGAAACAACTTTTATTTTATCAATCATTTTTTCTGGTTCAATTGGAATTGTGTTTGTTACTACTAGTTCTTTTATTGGTGAATTTTGTATTCTTTCAATTGCTGGTCCAACTAATACTCCATGTGCTACTCCTGCATATATTTCTTTTGCGCCATTTTCTTTTAATATATTTGCAGCTTCTACTAATGTTCCTGCTGTACTTACTTCGTCATCAAATATTAATGCTGTTTTTCCTTTTATATCTCCAATTATATTTGTTGCTACAGCTTTATCATTATTATCTTCTCTTCTTTTATCAATTAATGCTAACGGACAGTCAAAGAAGTGTGAATATTTATATGCTTTTTTAGAGCTTCCTGCATCTGTTGCAACTACTACAATGTTCTCTAAATTTTTTGCTTGGAAGTATTTTTCTAATAAATGTTTTGCTGTTAACCTATCACAGTTGATATCAAAATATGCTTGTATTGCTGCATTATGTAAGTCACATGTAATTACTCTGTCTGCTCCTGCTGCTTCTAATAATGTTGCCATTAATTTTGCTGTAACAGGTATTCTTGGTTGATCCTTTTTATCTGACCTTGAATACATAAAATATGGTAAAACTGCTGTTATTCTTCTAGCTGATGCTCTTTTTGCAGCTTCTATTGTTATTAATAATTCCATTATTCTTTCGTTTACTGGTGGCATTGTTGTTTGTACAATAAAAACATCTTGATCTCTTACTGTTTCTAATAATTGTACAAAATTGTTGTCATTCGCAAATTTGAATGATTCTTTTTTTCCCATTGGTAATCCCAAAGTATCGCATATCTCTTGTGTAAATTTTTCTGCTGAATTGCAGGCAAAAATTTTAATATTTTCCATGTTATCCCCCTAAAAATAGATTTTTTTGTCGAATTTTCACGTATTTTAATTGTAACATCTTTTTGGGAAAAATTCAACGCTTTTGTAACAAATACTAAAATTTGTGGTTAGCATTCACTCTAAAAAAATTGATATCACTCTGTAGCCAAAAACAGGAATTAT
This sequence comes from uncultured Clostridia bacterium, assembly GCA_944390405.1. GTDB lineage: Bacteria > Bacillota > Clostridia > TANB77 > CAG-508 > UMGS1781. Next base: position 9,206 of record CALXPS010000009.1, read on the forward strand.
ATGTTCTTTTCGAAAGAAAATAATCAAACAGCCTGAGAAAAAACATATAATTCCTGCTTTTGGCGGATTCTATGTCTCTCGGTCTGAATGGTAACAATTTGGTGTTGCCATTATTGTATAATATATAAATTTAAAATGTAATAATATAATTAACTTTTTAAGTAGTCATAATCATAAAAAAAATATAATGGAAATTTACCGGAAACTTAAATTTCTCTTTTTTATCAATTGCATATCTTCAAAAAACCTTAGAATATCAAGGAATTCCTAGTTTATTAATTTTTATTAAATAGTATATTTAATACCTTTATGGAAACTTACTGGAAACTTACTGGAAACTTAACTTAAGCCCAATAAGGAATATATTCCATATATCTAGGTGCTGTGTCTTTATCATAAGGTTTTATTTTTCCATCATTTACTGCTTTTTTTATTAATTTTGATATTACTGAATTTTGTTTTATTCCAAATCGTTGCCTCAAAGATGCATTTGTTAAATGTTCATTACTAACATATTTTAAGCAAGCATGCATATAACAAGCTCTTATTTTATCTTCTTTGCTCATATTTTCATATGTTATATGTGCATATAGCGTTACTTTAGTGTCTTCATCATAAACTTCAATTTTTGGAGCTGGTAACTGATATACTTCTGTGGAATACACTATTTTATCAAAACCACTGCCTCGTTCTTCACACACGCCAATTCTTCTTAAAAAAGAGGCTAATTGCTCATTTCTTGACTTTGGAGGATTGTCAATAAATCTATCAATTTTTACTAGTGGTTTCCCTGGGTTTGTTATTTCAATTCTATCTTTATAAATTTCCACCATAGGTCCAGTTCCTGAAATGCTAAAATCTTGATGTACTAAACTATTTGCAACCGCTTCCCTGATTGCTAGCTCAGGATACATAGACACTTCTTTTCTCAGAGCCTCTCCAATAATCTCATTTTTAGGTATTATTGTATTAATATATTTTATAATACTCTCAAATATAATTGCATACCCTTTATCACCTATTTCTTCTCTCATTGTATTTAATTTATTTTTTCCTTCATATTGAACCACTCTAATACTTTTTCTTTTAATATTCTTAAAATCATTAATATTTTTTGCAAACAAAATTGCACCTAAATTAGTAATATCCCATTTTCCATTTTCATTATTTTTTATAAATTCCTCTTCTTTTAAATAATTTAATATTCCCTGAACATTGTCTGGTAATGGAATGCCTAATAAATCAAAATATGCAGAATATTCTAATTTTTGCAATACTTCTGTACTTGTTAGATTTCCAATAGCAATACACATTTCAAAAGGCATAGAATTTATTATCCCCCATAATTCTTTTTCTTTCCCAACAAAATCATTTAATGGTTTCTTGCTTGTTCCTATTCGCATATAAGCTGTACTTTTAAATTTTGTTATTGTATATTCTGCTCGTTTAATTTCAATTATTGATACTTTCTTGTTATTAATTTCTATATCATAAAAATTAAAACTAATTTTAGGATTAAGTAATCTAGTTATCCATGCTTCTAATTCTTCATTTCCTTTTTTCTTGTTTTTTAGTACTATGTTTGTTCCAATTATTTCATGAGAATCATCATCAATCCCAAATATTAAATAAGCATATTGAACATTGTTTAATGCTGCAGCATTTGATAATGCACTTATGTATTCACCTATAATTTCTGGTTCATAATAATTAGTTTTAAATTCTAGCCAATCAGTTTCTTTTGGAAATTTTATTAAATGTTGCACTAAGTCCTTTAAATATTTTTCATCTCTCACTATATACCTCCTTCTTATTTTACTAGATTTATAGTAAATTATACAAAAATTGCTGAGTTTTTTAATTTTTTAAAGAATGGACGAGCAATGCTCGCCCCTACAAGATTTTTATATGTTCATATTCATATATTTATTAAATTAGAAAAGTGCTATTAATTAATTTAGTGTGAATGGTAACAATTTGTAGACCAACATAGAAGATTTTATTGTAAATTCTTAATCCTATTTTCTATACTCTCTAACATTTCATTAAATTTTGCTAATTTTTCTTTTTCCTCTTCTACTTTGCTTGCAGGTGCTTTTGCTAGAAATCCTGGATTTCCTAACATTTTATCTGTTTTTTCTTTTTCAGCTAATATCTTTTCTTTTTCTTTTTCTAGCCTCTGTTTTTCTTCTTCTATGTCTACTAAATCCTCAAATGGTATAAATACTTCTAAGTCTGCTGTTACAACATTTACAGCATTTTGTGGTATGTTTGTTTTTTCTTCTTTTATTTCTATTTCTTCGCCAAAGCCTAGTTTTTTTATAAATCCTTCTGATTCTTTTATTACTTCTTTATATTCTGGTTTTGCAATAAATATCAGTTTTGATTTTTTTGAAGGATGTACATTCATTTTTGTTCTTACATTTCTTATTCCTGTTATAAGCTCTTTTATTTGTTCTATTTGCTCTTCTTGTTTTTTAAAGTTTAGCTTTTCATTATGTTCAGGATATTCTGCTATCATTATGCTTTCATCATTGTTATATAGTTCTTTATATATCTTTTCTGTTATAAATGGCATGAATGGATGTAATAATTTTAATGCATCACCTAATACCCTATTTAATACATATTGTGCAGTTTTTCTTGTTGGATTTTCTTTGTCATATAATCTTGTCTTTACAATTTCTATATACCAATCGCAAAATTCATTCCATATGAAAGTATATATTTTATCTACTGCTACACCTAAATCATAATTATCCATATTTACTGTCACTTCTTTTATTAAAGTATTTAGCTTTGATAAAATCCATTTATCTTCTATTTGAAGCTCTAAAGTTTGAATTTCTGATTTAAACAAGTCTTTGTCTCCATCTTCTAAGTTCATTAATACAAATTTTGCTGCATTCCATATTTTATTTCCAAAGTTTCCTGCTGCCTCTAATTTTTCTGGCATAAATCTCATGTCATTTCCTGCTGATGTTCCAGATACTAACGAATATCTTAAGCTGTCTGTTCCATATTTTTCTATTACTTCAAGTGGATCTATACCATTTCCTAAACTTTTTGACATTTTTCTTCCTTGACTGTCTCTTACTATTCCATGAATAAATACATCTTTAAATGGTACTTTTCCTGTTTGTTCTAATGATGAAAACATCATTCTTACTACCCAGAAGAATATTATGTCATAACCTGTTACTAATGTATTTGTTGGGAAAAATGTTTTTAGGTCTTCTGTTTCTTCTGGCCAACCAAGTGTTGAAAATGGCCATAATGCTGAACTAAACCATGTGTCTAATGTGTCTGGGTCTTGTTCTAGATTTTTACTTCCACATTTTGAACATTTCTCTGGTCTTTCTATCTCTACATTTATTTTTCCACAATCTTTACAATAATATGCTGGTATTTGGTGTCCCCACCATATTTGACGTGATATACACCAATCTTGTATATTTTCTAGCCAATTGAAATATGTTTTTTCAAATTTTTCTGGAACAAATCTTGTTTGTTTTGTTTTTACTGCTTCTATTGCTGGTTTTGCTAAATCTTTCATTGCAACAAACCATTGGTCTGATATTTTTGGTTCTATTGTTGTACCACATCTATCATGTTTTGCTACATTGTGTGTATAATCTTCTATTTTTACAAGAGCACCTAATTCTTTTAGTTTTTTTACTATTTTTTCTCTTGCTTCATACATGTCTAGACCTTTGTATTCTGGTACTAAGTCATTCATTTTAAAGTTTTCATCAAATACTTCTATTATTTCTAAACCGTGTGATAATCCTGCTTGATAATCATTTGGGTCATGTGCTGGTGTTATCTTTACTACACCTGTTCCAAACTCTTTTTCTACAAATTCATCTGCTATTATTGGTATTTCTTTATTCATTATTGGTAGTATACATTTTTTTCCTACTAAGTCTTTATATCTTTCATCTTCTGGATGTACTGCTACTGCTGTATCTCCAAGCATAGTTTCTGGTCTTGTGGTAGCAACTGTTAAGTATCTATCTTCGCCAACAACTTTATATTTTATATGCCAAAGATGTGTTGGTTCTTCTTCATATATCGCTTCTGCATCTGATATTGATGTATTGCAACAAGGACACCAATTTATCATCCTTTTTCCTTTGTAAATTAGTCCTTTATCATAAAGTTTTTTAAATACTGTAAGCACTGCTTTTGAAAGTCCTTCGTCCATAGTAAATCTTGAACGTGTCCAATCTGCTGAGCAACCTAGCCTTTTTTGTTGTTTTACAATCGTTCCTCCATAAAGTCTAGTCCACTCCCATGCTCTTTTTAAAAAATTTTCTCTTCCTAATTTATATTTATCTATACCTTCTTCATTTAATTTTTCAACAATTTTTACTTCTGTTGAAATTGCAGAATGGTCTGTGCCTGGTACCCATAATGTATTATATCCATTCATTCTTTTATATCTAATTAGTATATCTTGAAGTGTATCATCTAAGGCATGTCCCATATGTAATTTTCCTGTAACATTTGGTGGTGGCATCATTATACAATAATTACCTTTTGCCTTATCTCCACTTGGTTTAAAGTATCCTGCTTTTTCCCAAGCATTATATATATTTTCTTCAAACTCATTTGGTTCATATTTTCCTTCTAAATTATGATCACACATGTTTATATCTCCCCTTTTTTAGTATCATTAATTTTCATTTCGATATTTTCATCATATATTTGTAGGGGCAAGCATTGCTCGTCCATAGTTATTACATTTTCGGACGTGCAAATACAGCACGCCCGCCTACAATTTTTAATTCATATAATCTCTTAGTTTTTTGCTTCTACTTGGATGTCTTAGTTTTCTTAATGCTTTTGCTTCTATTTGTCTTATTCTTTCTCTTGTAACTTCAAATTCTTTTCCTACTTCTTCTAATGTTCTTGTTCTTCCATCTTCTAAACCAAATCTTAGTTTTAAAACTTTTGCCTCTCTTGGAGTTAATGTGTTCATAACTTCATCTAGTTGTTCTTTCATAAGTGTAAAAGATGCTGAATCTTGTGGTGCTGGGCTGTCTTCATCTTGTATGAAGTCGCCTAAATGGCTGTCATCTTCTTCTCCTATTGGTGTTTCTAAAGAAACTGGATCTTGTGCTATTTTTTGAATTTCCATTACTTTTTCTACTGGTAAGTCCATTTCTTCTGCAATTTCATCTGGGCTTGGCTCTCTTCCTAGTCTTTGTAATAATAGTCTTGATGTACGAATTAGCCTGTTTATTGTTTCTACCATATGCACTGGTATTCTTATAGTTCTTGCTTGGTCTGCTATTGCTCTTGTTATTGCCTGCCTTATCCACCATGTTGCATAAGTACTGAATTTATATCCCTTTGTATAATCAAATTTTTCTACAGCTTTTATTAATCCCATATTTCCTTCTTGAATTAAATCTAGGAATAGTAATCCTCTACCTACATATTTTTTTGCTATACTGACGACTAATCTTAAGTTTGATTCAGCTAACTTTTGTTTTGCCTCTTCATCACCTTTTAAAATTCTTTTTGCTAGTTCTAGTTCTTCATCAAATGATAATAGTTCAATTTTTCCTATTTCTCTTAAATACATTCTTACAGGGTCATCTGTACTTACACCTTCAAAAGACATTGTATCTAAATCTTCAAGTTTTAAATTTTCAACTTCTTCTAAGTCTTCAACATCTGGTTCTTCAATGTCGTCTTTAAGTACATCTACTCCCATTTTTTCCATTACATCAAACACTTTATCAATTTGTTCAGGATTTATTTCTCCTAATTGATTTGCCAATTCTCCATATGTTACATTTCCTTTTTCTTTTGCCTTTCTTATAATTTCTGTTACTTTTTGCTCTGTAGTTTCATCATTTTTATTTTCTATATCTTCTTCTACATTTTGTTCTATATTCTTATTTGTTTTATCTATATTTTTTTCCTCTTCCATATTATCCTCCTTTTATTTGGAAAAAAAGTATTATTTTATTAACTTTTTTGCGATTATTATTTTATTTATTTCTTCTATTATATTTTTTTCTTCTTCTTTGCTTAATCCTGGCATTTGCTGTTTCTCTATTAATTCCATCTTCCTGCTATCTAATTTTTCTATTTTATATGTATTAATAACATTTTTTATTGTTTTATCATCATTTTTTATTTGATATTCTTCTGACATAACTTCTGTTAGTCTACTCATTACTTCTTCATCTTCTACAAAGAAATTCAATATGCTATTTATATTACTATTTCCCTTTTCGTATTCTTCATACAATTTTTTTAATATTTTTTTGTTAATTTCAGACTTAAAGTCATTTACACTGATTTCATTTTTTATTTGTTCATATATTTTTTCTTTTTCTTGAATAAGTAAGGCTATAATTGCTTTTTCCCTTTCTATAAGTTTTTTTTCTACGTTTTCTTTTTTTATAACCGTTGTTGGGCGTTTTTCTAGTATTTTAGTTGTTACTCTTTTATTACTTATTTTATTTATTTCAGCATATAGTGCCTCTTTTGAAATATTATATTCACTTGCAATTTTATCTATATATAGTTCTTGCTCGATTTTACTGTTAACAGTTGTTAATAATTGTGCTGTTTCTTTTAAAAATTTAATTTTATCACTTACATTACTTAAATCTAAAGTGTTTTTTAGTATTTTGGTTTTAAATTCAATTAAAGATATGGCTTTATCTACTAATAAATTAAATCTTCCATTTCCATATTTTATAACATATTCATCTGGGTCTTTCGCACCCTCCATTTGAAGAATTCTAACATCACAACCTACATTTGTAAGTATTTCTAATCCACGCATAGTAGCTGCTTGTCCTGCAGCATCTGAATCATATGATATAACTACTTTTTCTGAGTATTTTCTTAATAATCGTGCCTGTGCTTCTGTAAGAGCTGTTCCAAGTGATGCCACAGCATTTGGAATTCCTCTTTGATGTAAAGAAACTGCATCCATATATCCTTCAACTATTATTATATTTTTCATATTAGCACTTTTTGCAATATTCATTGCATATAAATTTCTGCCTTTAGTATATACCATTCCTTCTGGGGAGTTTATGTATTTAGGCTTTCCGTCTGGTTCTAATGTTCTCCCTCCAAATGCTATATATCTATTTTTTACATCTTGTATTGGGAACATTAATCTTTCTCTATATACATCATTATACCCAAAAGTTGTTTTTTTTACCAAATTTGATGCTAATATTTCTTCATCGCTAAAGCCTTTTTCTTTTAATAATCTATATACTTCATTTCCACCATTTGCATAACCTATCATGAATTTTTTTAAAGTTTTATTGTCTAGTTTTCTCTTTTTTACATATTCTTGGGCTTTTTTTGCTGTTTGAGTATATAAATTTTGATGATAAAAGTTTGCTACTATATCGTTTATTTCATATACTTTTTGTTTTAGTATTTCTATTTTTGTACTTCTGCCACTATCTAACGTAGGCAAAGGAATACCTGCTTTTTCAGCAAGAATTTCTATTGCTTCTTTATAATTAACATTTTCTATTTTGCATATGAAAGTAATAGCATCTCCACCAATTCCACAACCAAAACAATGAAAAATTTGTTTATCTGGTGAAACAGAAAAAGAAGGTGATTTTTCTTTATGAAAGGGACATAATCCTAAGAAATTTCTACCGCTTCTTTTTAATATTACATATTGTGATATGATGTCTACTATATCATTACTTGCTTTTATTTCATCAATAAGACTTTCACTATATCGCACCATTTTTAGCACCTTTCTTTTATAATATTCGACACAAAGTTGTTTATACCTTCTTTTATTTACATAATTTGTATTGCTAGTTTTGGATTTTTTAATATCAAAATTTTATGACTTTATAAAATGAATATTTTACATTTTTTTGTTAATAATATTATTATAATTCTGTGGGAGGTGTTTTCAATGTCAGAGAAGAAAAATAACAAAAACAATAAAAATAATAATAATAACAAAAATAATCCAAATAATAATCAAAATGAGAGAAATAATAATAGTAAATAAATTAGAGTATAAAAATATAAGTGTAAATAATATGTTTGCACTTATATTTTTTTATTTTTTCTTTATTTTTTCTTTAATTTATAATATAATGTACTAAATGAATTTGTGAAAGGGTGATTTTTATGCATAAATATAAGTTAGCCATAGTTGGAGCTACTGGTTTAGTTGGTAGAACTGCTTTAAAGGTTTTAGAAGAAAAAAAATTGCCAATTTCTGAATATGAGTTTTTTGCTTCAAAAAAATCTGCTGGTAGCACAGTTAAATTTTTAGGAAAGGATTATGTTGTTAAAGAGCTAGATGAACATTCTTTTGATAGTGGTTTTGATTTTGCTATTTTTTCTGCTGGTGGAGATGTTTCAAAAAAATTTGCTCCAATTGCAGCTTCTAAAGGTTGTATAGTTGTGGATAATAGCAGTGCATTTAGAATGGATGATAATGTTCCTTTAGTTGTTCCTGAAGTTAACCCTGAAGATATTAAAAATAATCATGGCATTATTGCTAACCCTAATTGTTCTACTATTCAAGCTGTAGTACCATTGAAACCTTTAGATGAAAAATATAAAATTAAAAGAATTGTATATTCAACTTATCAAGCTGTGTCTGGCGCTGGGAAAAATGGTGTTGATGATTTGAAGAACACTTTGAATGGATTAGAACCTAAAAAATTTCCTCATTCAATTGCTAATAATTGTTTACCTCATATAGATGTATTTTTAGAAGATGGGTATTCTAAAGAAGAATTAAAAATGATTAATGAAACTAGAAAAATTTTACATAGACCAGATTTAAGAGTAACAGCTACAACTGTAAGAGTTCCTGTTTTAAATTCTCATAGTGAATCTATTAATGTTGAATTTGAAAATGATTTTAATTTAGATGAGCTAAAGGAATTATTAGCAAATAGTCCTGGTGTTATTGTTCAAGATAATCCTTCAGCTAATGTATATCCATTAGCAAGTAATGCTTCTGGCTCTGATGAAGTTTTTGTTGGCAGAATTAGACGTGATGAAAGTATTCCTTTTGGTATAAATATGTGGGTTGTTGCCGACAATGTTAGAAAAGGTGCAGCAAGTAATGCTATTCAGATTGTAGAGAAATTAATGTAAATTGAAATAGCTCCAGTCACTATATGGACTGGGGCTATTTTACAAGTTCATCTGTTTTATCATTATTTCTCCGAATACTGCATATCCCTCTAATGGGTTATTTACTAATACATGTGTTATTGCTCCGTACAAATTTGCCATTCTGTATTATTGGTGCACCACTCATGCCTTGTATTATTCCTCCTGTTTTTTCTATTAATTCTTGATCTGTTATTTCTATTAACATGCTTTTATTATCTTCTATATTGTTTTTATATATCTTTTTTATTTCTATTTCATATTCTTTTCTAATTCCATCTTCTAGTGATAATAATATTGTAGCTTTTCCTGTTTCTATTTCTTCTTTTAAAGCTACTTCGAGTGCATTGTTTTCATCTATTCCTAATGTATTTGGTTTCTCTAGTTCTCCATATATTCCAAATTTTGTATTTAAATTTATACTTCCAATTATGGTTTCTTCATTTATTATTCCTCTTATTTCTCCTGGTGTTCCCTTTTCCCCTTTTTTTATTTTTGTTATTGTGCTAGTAGCTATTTCTCCACTTTCTATACTTATTAATTTATCTGTATCTCTATCTACTATTCCATGACCTAGTGTGGCAATTTTTCCACTTTCTGGTTCATAATATGTTGCTGTTCCTATTCCAACTGCTCCATCTCTTACCCATAAACCGATTTTATAATTATTGTCTTTTGTTTTTACTGGCTCCATATTAACAGTATATTCTAACCCATCTCTTAAATATGTTATTTCTACAGTTTCTCCTTCTGAATTGTTTACACACTCTATCAATTTAGCTGTTGTTGTTACATCTACATTATCTACTTCTACTATTAAATCTCCTTCTTTTATTCCTGTATTTTCATAAGGTTTATGCCCCTCTATTTCTGTCATTCCTATTACCAACACTCCATTTGAATATAATTTTATTCCAATTGTATTGCCTAGCGGAATTACTTTTACGTTTTCTACTGTGCTTACCTGTACTTTCTTTATATCTATAAGGTTAAATAGGCTTACTGTTACTGTTTTGTTTTCTACTTTATTACTATTACTAGATGTTTCTAATGTTTCTTGTTCTTCTTCCTTTAAAACTATTCCAAAAACTTGTCCTAAGTTTAGTTCCTCATCTTTAAATAATACTACTTGGTCTGGCATACTTGTTATGTTTACTGTATATATTAAAGCTATTAAAAGCGTTATTATTATTAAAATTCTTTTCTTAAAATTCAAATATGGTCACCCTATGTTTAGGATAACCATATTTACCATAATCTATACTTTTTAGTTGTTTTGTTTTGCAACAATACTTATATTATCGATTCTAAAATATCCAACATCACCGCATGAATGCTCATAGTGATCTGAGAAAAATCCAATTGCATTTTTATCTACGTTAATTTGTTCTCCAATATCAATAGTTTCAACATATCTTCCACTATCTACATCTATTATATAACTTGTATCAGTAATTGTTATAGACATTTTACCTGTTTTAGGTATGTTCAACTCTTTAATCTTATCCAATTTTTCCATATTGTCAGTATTTTTTCCTTTTTTATAAGTAAATTTCCATAAAGTTGATCTCCCTGCGCTTCTAAATCTTCCTCCATCATTATTGCTGTTTCCCCATGCATTTGTTTCATTAAAGCTTATCATATATCCTGATAATTCCCCTGAATGCTCATCCTCTGGATTTGTATCTGTTATATTAAATATAACCCCTGCTGCATTAAAGCTATCTCCAAAGTCTATATCATAATTAAAGCTCATTTCTACTATATTTATGTCATGATATTGCCAGTTTAACCAAGCTGCTCCTTTTCCTGAATAAGTTCCATTTCCATACATTTCTACACTATTTTCATATATACGAATTACTGAAATATTTCCTCTACCTGCTGGATCTGGAGCATAGTTACTATCACCTTTAGCCCAAGCATAATCTTTGTTCCATTGTAATGTGTCTAATGCTAAGTCCCAAATAGCATATAGTCTGGTATCTGTTGTAAACATTGCTGGATCTAAGGCATCATATGCAACCGCACCATCTGCTGTTAAAGACCATCCTTTAAATACAAATTTTACTCCATCTGTTGTTATTATCTGTGGGGTTTGATCAGTTATTGTAATTTCTTCACCTGGAACTGCCTCTTGTACATTAGTAGCTGGTTCACCTGGTCCTGCTAAATTAACATCTATTACATCAGATATTCTATCTCCTTTTTTCATGTTTGAATCATAAATTATATTTATTCCAAGTTTACCTTCTAATTTTTCATTTTGATAATATCTTTCCCTTGCTAGTGCTTCATTATATGATTTTGCTTGCGTATACTTTATCGCTGGATCTGTTGTTTTTTTTAAATTTTCTTTATTCACAATACAATAATAACATGCTGTTTCCGAAGTTGCATCTGTAAGATTATCATGTTGATAATAATATATATTATCTATTCCTTCCTTCGCATTAGTATATTCTTTCATTACATACTCTACACTTCTATAACCTGTATATATCTCATTAAAACATTTTTCACAATATACCCTATGATAATTAGGATCTTCTTCAGTTCCACTAAAATATATTTCATCTGGATCCACATATTCTCTATTGGTTGTACTTGTTGCAATTGCATAGTTATTATAGTATTTTAATCCTATTGGTACCCCTTGAAAAAATGTTATTAATGATATATTACTAAATACTTGTTCCCAATCACTATATGTTAAAACTGGTAATTTAAAATCATATTTACCATTTCTATTATAATTTGATATTGATAAATTTAAATTTTTATTAACATTATCTTTCATTATTTCCTTTTTATGTTGTACAAAAGGTGAATTGTCATCTTCTGGATTATTGTCCGCTGTTATTCTGAAAATATCTACCGTAGTCCCATCTATTTCTATAGGAACTGTTTCATTGTTTTTTGTTTCTTCAATATATTTTACTTGCTTTACACCAGTTAAATTTTGTTCTACCCAATTTGTAAATGCATATGCTTCTACATAGTAACTTATTGCACTGTAATCTCTATAAATAGTTGAAAATCTCAAACTATCTAACCCTAATTCTTGTAATTTTTCATTTGATATTTCTGTATCAATTATTTCATTTTCTCCTTCTGGAACTTTGTTTTCATTCTTTAAACTAATACACCATTTTCCTTTATCTTTTCCATTTAATACTTGATAAATTTTTTTATATTCTACAGTTGAATTACTAGTTCCCCATAATATAGAAATTGATTTATATTTACAACCTGGAGAACCTACTTTTATACTATTAGAATTTTCTATATAATTTCTTTCTTTAGTAGATTGATTTATTGTAAAAAAATTATCTAAATCTGCATCATAATATAGTTTTTTGTGTTCAATGTCATATACATATTTAAATGTTCCTAATTTATATGAATTGTCACTGGTTTCCTTATATAAAATTTGTTCTTCTAAGATTTCTGTATCTATATTTACTCCATTATAAATTGTATTATTTATTGGTGTATCTACTGCTATATGTGTATCTGACCTTGGATCATCTGTTGTTGTATATGCTCTTGGTATTATAGAACTACTATCAAAATAAACTAAATAACCAGTTTTATTAATATCTTCTCCATAAACTGATATCCTATTATCTAATGTATAATTTACTACTACATCTAAATTAGTTTTTGTATAATGTGCTGAATAAAACATTTTGCTGTTTAATGTATGCAAGTAATCCATTTTTGCATCTGCTATATCTGTAGTTAAATTTGTTAAATTTTCTTCAATAGTTGTACCTGAATCAGTTTCATATTTATACGTATATGAACTGCCTTTTCCATCTTCTGCTTCATATAAAACTTTTCCATTTTCTGAATTTGTTGTAGCTAAACCGTGTAGTTTCATTATAGAACAATTGTACACCATCTGTATTTTCTTTTGTAATTGGTGTATATGTTGGTGCATATATATAGTATCCATCATACATTGTTACTGCAATTGCTGGAATATAGTTTTCCATAAATTCTTTTGCTGTGCCTGATATGTTTAAATTATTTGACAAACTTGTCATAAATGCATTTACTGTTGCAGTCACAGTTCTTCTAGTAGCTTCTGGATTTATATTATCTGACCAATCTACAGTATTAACTTCAAACGCTTTAATTCCCTCTTTTGTAGCTTCTGACAATTTTGCATCATATTGTGCTTGGAGTTCTAATGTGTCTCGTTGTAGATTTAGATAGTATGTCAATATCATAATTAATGGTATTGTTATTACTAAAAAAATTATTGATAAATTTTGAATTTTCATATCTATTATTCCTTTCTAAGTAAATAAATTTATTTAAGTGAAAATTTTATTTCTATATCTGCATCATAAAAATCCTTTTGAGATAAGTCTAATAATTCTTTTAAAAGTTGTAAGTCAAGAACATATTCTCCTTTAACACTATCATAATATACTATATAATTTTGAATATCTTTTCCTATTATATATGGGAATTCATTGACTAATACTAACATTTCTTCATCTATATCTACGTTATTTAATTCTATTTTCAGTTGGTCAGAAGTTGCCATTAATGATGAATTATCTATATATACTGTTGTTGATAAAGTTTTTTTCAATAAAGTTTCAAATCTAGTATCTATATCTCCTGTTCCTAAATTTCCTCCTGATTTCTCTCCAGCTGCAGCATGCCATTCTTCTGCTGACCCATGTGGTGTACAACAATATGTAGTAAAAAACTTATCATAACTGCTTGGATGAGATTTTAATGTATTTACTGCACTTGATAAATAGCTTTCATCTGGCTCATATGATAAATATACAATACATCTGTTTTCTGTTTTATCTTCTAACCATTGAAATGCTTTATAAAATGCTCTTACATAATTTGATGGATTTGTATCATCAATAGCATTATAAATCCAACTTATGTCATCTACATCTGTATAAATTGTATCTGGTTGACACGTTAATATAAATGCTAAATTTCCTCTTCCTGAAACAGCATTTATAATATTTCTAATATATTCCTCACTTGTATTAGTGGCGTTATGAAATGGCATTGTATTTCGATTGCAATCTAATATAACAATAGCATTTACTGTTCCTTCTAATATAGTAGTTTCTGTTGTTTTTGTCCTGGTTGTTAATTTTACTGCTTTCTCTGTATATGTTGGCGTAACTAAAGTTGGTACTTCTTTAGTCTTAACTGCGGCTTCCCCACCATTTATTACCAATGCTGATGAAGCTGTTCCTACTGTATATGTATCTTTTCCAATTAAATTATATAGTAAATTTTTTAACTGTGTTCCAATTGTTATATTTGTATTTTTTACAGTTACTACAATATAATCATCTTTTTTTAATAAATATTCTCCATTTTCACTACTATTTACTTTTTCCAATATTTCATTTGTATAAACAGAATAATATCTATATTCTCCTACCATATCTCTTGAGCTTGTAGTTGTTGCTCTCCTTGGATTATCATCTAATATCTGTGCTTCTATTTGAATATCATAAGAATTTCCTGTTGCATATAATTTTTGTACTAATTCATTATAATCAAATTGCGTTATTTTCCCTTGTTTTGCTACTTTATTTACAAAATCTGATACAACAACTTGTGTTACTGTTTGACCTACTTCATCAGTTTTCCCAGCAAATTCCATTAGTGGAAATATAAACATTATTAAAACTGCTAAGAATATTCCTATAATTACCATTAATGTATCTGACATTTTGTTTCCTCCTACTGTTTTTTTAAAATGAGGGCAGATACTATTAGTTCCCGCCCCATAATTTATACTATATTATTTTCCAGTTGTTGTTACTAACGCTGAAGCACTTGCTTCTATTGCAATGGTATCTTTCCCCATTATGCTATAAAAGAAATTTTTCATTTGAGTTCCAAATGTTACATTTGTATTAGTTACTTTTGCTAGAATATAATCTCCTTGTTTTAGTTTATAAGTTCCTTCAGAATTTAGTTTGCTTTCAATTGCAGTTGTAAATTCTGAATAATATATGTTTTCTCCTATTACTTTTATGTTTTCTTCTCCTTTAGCTCCTGGGTTATCATCTAGTATTTGTACTTCTAATTCTACGTCATAAGAATTTCCTGTTGCATATAGTTTTTGAATAAAATCATCATAATTACTTCGTGTTATTTTACCTTCTTTAGCTACAGTATTTACAAAATCTGATACCATTGTTTGTACTGATGTTTGTGTTATACTATCATTTTGATTTGCTGTTGCCATTATTGGAAATACAAACATTATTACTGCAACTACCATTACTGCTATAATTGTTATAAATGTATCTGACATAAGCTTTCGCCCCCCTTTAAATTTTTGTATATATTACATAAGTTCTTGTTGTTCCTGGTTGAATAGTTACTCTTGTTCCATCTTCTGCAACTTTATATTTTCCTCCTGTTGTTATTTCTCTAATATTTTCTAAATATTGATCTGTTTTTTTTATATTAGAATTAATAAAATTCTCTATTTCTTCTTTAGTAGTACTAAAGTTATATTCTGTACTTCCTGAACTATCTTCTATTATTACATATGTTGATTGTTTTGTATAGTTCTTTAAAGTTGATATTACTGTATCTATACCAACTATTCTTCCGTTTTCTAATGAGCCTGTTTCCCATGCAAAATAATTTGTTTTGTCAGAATCAAACATTATACTATCTGCTGTACTTTTTATTTCTGAAAGAAGAAAAAATACTATGGATAAAGCAATTATAAATACAAAAATTGCAAATGCCATTTTCAATGCATCTGATACATTCTCCATTACTTATTTCCTCCTCTAAGAACTATTATTTTATCCTGAGCATAAAACATATACTATATATATGCTTTATGCTCAGGATAAGCATATTATAAGCTTATCCTGCACATATATTAAACTACTAATTTTCTGATATAGTTATTTCTGATACATAACCTCCTACATAATCTGTTATTTCTACTGTATATGTCTTATTAGTAGATAAACCTACTGTAGATGTTACTCCTACAGCTTTAACATATTTCTCCTCTCCTTCAGATACCTCATTTTTTGCATTGCTTGATTGTATTAATGATAATAATGATCTTACTTGGCTAGCTCTAATTGAATCTCCTTCATATGTTGTAAATTGTGAATTAAATGTTTGTGTTGCCATTGTATCTGCTGTTTTTCCTACTTCATCTTGCATGTTTCCTGTTGAGTTCATTACTAAAATACCAACACTAATTAATAATATAGATATTAATATGGCACCTGCTATAATTAAAGCCTTTGAAGCATTCTCCATATATCTCACCTCCATAAATATATGCTTTTATTGATATTAGAACATTCAAATTCATTGTTCTAAAAGTTAATAACAAATTTAATCTTCTGTTTCCTCAAAAATTAGTTTTTTTACTTTTCCTGTGTTTTTGTGGTACTCTATGCTTGTACATTTAAATTTTATTAAATTAAAGTTTTGTACAAATCTTGTTATATCATTGTTATAAAATTCTTCCATTGGATACGTTTTACCATTACTTAACATTTTTATTTCTATTTTTATACTATTTTCATCATTTTCTATATAGTGATTATTTTCATCTTTTGGTATGTTATTGTTTTCATTTTCATTTACTGCTTTACCTATTACTGTTGTAAGGTCTGTTCCATATACTGTTTTATCTAAATAATATTCATATTCACTATTTTGTTCTTTAGTAAGTCTGTTTGTTGTGTTTTTTGTTATTAATAGTCCACATACAGAAAATAATATTACTACTATTGGAATAGCTATTAATAACACTGTTTTTTTCATTTTTCCTCCTATATTAATTATAATGTTTTTGCAGTCATTTTTCAACATTTTTAGATTAATTTTTTGCAAATTTTATTTCACTTACTTTTCCAGTTTCATCATATGTAATTTGGTTATATGAGAATGAATTTATTGTTGTTTCATTTCCAGCTCCGTCTTTGATATGTGTTAATATATTATCATTTAAAAATTCATTTTTCCAATTTTCAAATTCTTCATCTGTTTGACTTGTTACCTCTGTTCCTCCTACATAGACTTTTGTTCCTTGTTCCCTTTGTTTTGCTATTCCGGCAGCTGTAACTATTTCTTGAGCTGTTATATCTGTTCTATCTATAAATACTTCAAAATTACTATTATATTTTTGTAGTTCTACGGTATCTAATTGTTGAACATAACTATCTGATGTTTTACCTAATTCTCCAACTAAATACACGCCTATAGTAAGTATCATAATGGCAATTAGTACTGCTCCTGCCATTATTAATGCTTTTGATGCATTTTCCATACTATCAAATCCTTTATTCTTTCAATTTGAAAATAATTTCATTTATTCTGCCTGTTTCGTTACTATAATTCATTTCTACACATTCAAATATTGATGTCTTATGTGTTTCTACATATGTTTTATCTACTTCTGTAGTATTTAATAAAATTCTACATGTTACATAATATTTGGTATTTCCATCATAATCCATATTATTTTGTTCTGCTTTATTTATTACAGTTAATACTTCTGCTCCATATAACAATCTTTTATTATATGCTTCCCATTCAGCGTTCCATGCATTTAATCTTTCTTGTTCTGTTATTTCAGCATCTGCTGAACCAATCGTATTTAAATTTCCAAACATATATACCAATAATGTTATAGTTAATATTGCAAGTAATATTCCTCCTGCAATTAGCAAAGCTTCTGACGCATTCTCCATAAAAGAACTCCTCTCTTGTTAATTTTATAAGCTTATTCCCTGTACTGATGAGAAAGAAGATGTCATTGATGTTAATCCTATTGCTACTAATGGTACTATTAAGTATCCAACAAATAGCCCTACCATTGGAGCAAATCCTACGACTTTTCCTATCATTCCTTTTCTTTTTATTAATCTTTCATTTGATTCTGCTCTTTTCTCTTGATAGTATTCTCTTTCATTATCTAATTCATCAAATGCTTCTGAAATAGGTATTTTTTCTACTGCTGCTTGCAAACTTTCTATAATTCTTATCAATTGTGGAAATGCTATTTCTTCTTTTAATTCTTCTAGTGCTTCCCATGCACCAGCTTCATAGTTATTTACACATCTAGATATTGGCTCTCTAAATATATTAGAGTATCTTTCAATCCATTCTAATATCATTTCTACGTTTACTCTTTCAATTTTCATTAACATTAGTATTATTGTTTGATATTCCATTACTTCGTTTTCCATCTCTAATGCTCTTAATTTCTTTTGCAATATTAACATACATGTTGGTGAACAAAAACCTAAATATCCAAATATGAATGCTAGTAATAACTCAAACCATTTAAAATTTTCACCATTTACTACTGCTAATTTATTCATAATTTGTTCTACTGCTACTTCTAGTTCTCCTTCTGTTGCATCACTATAAAATTCTGTTTTAGGCAAAAATTCTAAAATTTCTTCTTGGGTTGTTCTAGCTTTTCCTTTAAAATGATCTAATACAATATTTTGTGCTTCTGTAACTTCCATTGCTTCTGCTCTATCTTTTTCATCCATTGATCCCAATAAGTTATAATCAGAAGTAGGCTCTTCGTAAACATAATTTAATGCTACCTTATGCCCAAATGAGAAAAGCATAATTGTTATAATTATTGTAAGTATACATATTATAACTTTATTAACATATAGTGTTTCAATTTTTTGCTTAGTTGCTGCTTCTTTCATTAACTTTGTTATTTTTCTATGTTCTTTTGTATTTTTCTTTGGTATTATTAAGTCCATTATTTTTTTAATAATTGGTTTTTGATATAGTTTTATTTGCCATACCTTTGTCTGATCTTTAAAATCTACTTTTATTCCACCAGTATCCTTTATTTTTCTTGTTAAGAAATAACATATGAATGTAAGTACTACTAATGCTATTTGTACCATTAATCCACCTTTTCCATCATAAAATTGTGCTGTAAATCCAAAATTACTTACTGCCCAATTTTTTAATGGTGACATAAATAGTACTGGCAAAATTGCTATTACTGATAAGCTTTGGAATACATAGTCTAGCTTATCTCTTTTTAATATTTCTAGTTGCATTTCTTCTGTTATATTATTTAAGTTTTTCAAGTATAATGATGCACCATCTTTATCAGTTCTATCTCCAAATTCTCTTGTTAAATATGATATTCCTGCAAATTCTTTTAAAAAGCTATTTGGTGCTACATCATAATATTTTTCTAGTTCTGTTTCTGGATCTTCTGAAATTAATATTTCATAAATTTTTTGTCCTTGTATTGATACCTCTAATTCATCATTTTGAGATACTTCATATATTGCTTCTTCAACCATGTTAAATTCATGGTATGCATGTCTTATTTCTGCGAAAAAGTCTATTTGCTGTTTTAAAAGTTTTGTATCATATTTGTCTATCATTCCAGACATAAGTGTTTCTATTAAGAAAACCTCAAATAATAGTAATATTACTAATAGTAAAGGGTCACTTTTTGTGAAAACTATTACTGCTATTGTTACTGGTATGATTATACATAATGCTTTTGTAATTATTTTTGATGTTTGTCTTCTGGTTTTATATTCATCTTGCATGTGTATAATCTCTAATTTTCTTCTTATTTTTAATACATATCGTTTAAATATGGGTACTTCTGTATAGAAATTATATAACTTTTGATAAATAACATCCATTGAGTATTTATTTTGTTTTGTTCCTTCCCTTAATTGCCTAATTTTCTTCATTTCGCCTTTATCTGTTTTTGATCTAATCACAAAATATATAACTACAATTAATGCAAATAATCCTCCTGTTATTCCCATCATATAATATAATATTTGGTTTGACATTTAGTTTTCACCTCATTTTTTTGCTACTTTTTTAACTTTCTTTCCCCAATTTCTCTCTATAAATTCATCAAATTCTAATGCATCTTTTGTATTCATATTGTTTCTCATTTCTTTAATATTGGTATCTGATATTTTATTTGTTAATACGTATGTATCATTATGATATTCCATTATGTTTACATATTTATATAGTTCTCTATTTGTTACTTTATGGAAATATCTTGTTGCATTATCCATAAATTTTTCGATTTTACCTTCTAGTGTTTTTTCTTTTCTATAATCATATGTATAATCTCCTGTATCTTCAATAGGAATACATTCTGTTATTCTTTCTATATATCTTCTTCCTCTAAAGTCTTTTACTAAGTGTATATCAAAATTTAATACACTTACAACTTGTTCTTCTGCAACTTTTTCATCCGTGAATGTTCCTGCCCTTAACATTGAGTTTCTTAGTGCTGTAACTAAGTTTGGAAATGTTTTAGCGTGGTGTGTGAATAGTGTAAATTTAGATGCAACCTGTGCTGATTGTATCATCCAAGATGCTACGGGGTCTGTTGCAACCTCACCTATGATGTTAACACTACCATCTGTTTTCTTTTGAACGTCCAAACATTCTTGTCCTGCAATTGTTTCTGTTTCTCTCATTGATAAGATGTTTCTTGTTGGATAAATTTTTCTTAAGTGTAACTCGAACGCTGTTTCTGTGATACGTAAGTTCATTGTTTCATATATATTTTCTATCATTGCCATAAGCATTGTTGTTTTACCACAACCTTGCTCACCAGTTAATGCTAAAATTCTGGCACCTTTTACTAAATATTTTAATAAGTTTATTGCTTCTTCTTTTCCGTCTGCTGTAACTATTTGCTCTAATGTTGCTCTCTTAACGTCAAATTTTCTTACGAAAAATGCCCATGTTTCAGACATGCTTGGTCTTACAACAACAACTCTGGAACCATCTTTCATTTCATTAATCTTATATCCATTTGTATCAGATAATTGTCCTGGGTTATTATATTTATATATGTTTTGACATACTCTTTTTAATTCACTTTCTTTTCCAAAAGAAAGGAATGCCAATCTAATAGATTTACCTTGGAAGAATATCCAAATACTGTCACAAGCTCTTGGTACTCTATGTTCTGTGATTTGTTCTAGATAGTCTCCATCTGTTTGTGCAACTTGACTTAAGAAACTCTCTGGAAGTCCAGATACACCACCAGATACACCATCTATGTTCATATCTCTTATTTCATCTATACTACTATATCCTTTATAATGTTGATATATTCTTTGTGTTACTATATTTAATTTATCTGCAAAATCTAAAGAAAAGTTTTCTTTTTCATATATTTGACTTATTTCATCTTCTGTTATTACATAACTAGGTTTTGATTCGCCTTCTACATATTTTAGTTCTGCTAAATTATATTTTTTTATCATTTGAGTTAAGGCTTCATAGCCAAAGTCTTTTTTGTACATATGTATTATGATATCAAACTTATCTTGTGCTGTAAGCAGTGATGGTATGTCAAAAGGAATTGCTTTTGATATGTTTATTTCATTTACTCCATATTCTTTATATAATAAGTCATAAATTAATTCTTTTACATATTTCTTATCATTTACATCTCCATATGTACAGCCTTTTAAAGCTTTCCTTAATTCATACTTTTTAGCTTTTCTTCTTTTTAATTCTTCTTCTGATAAACCTATATCATATAGGTTTACTTTTGTTATTTCATCTAATCTTTGTTTGATAAAATCCATCATATCATCTAATGTGTATGATTTTTCATCTACAACTTTTTCTTCTTCTTCTGCATTTTTATTTTTCCTAATCATGTAAAATACTAATATTCCTGCTATTATTAGTACCATGAGTATTAGAAGTATATTTACAACATTCATACTCTAAAAACTCCTCTCCTTTTAAACTTGCATTTGTAATTCTTTTAATTTATCTACTATTCTTTGTGCTATTTCTGCAATAGATTCAATTATTGGTGCTTGTATACTATTTTGCTTTACTTTTCTATAGTTTATAACAAAGTCTGCCAAATTTCCTTCATTACATGCTTCAAAAAATAGAGTATTATATGGAATTCCATATATTTCTTGTATTCGCTCTGCTCTTTGTAAGTTTTTTGCATTATATTTAGAATATTTATCATATTTTCCTAATAGAACTATTACATTATCTTTGTTAATTGCTTCACAGTTTTTCCTATATAATATGAACTCTTTTATTGCTTTTATTCTTTGAGAAGTATTTGCAATAATCAAATTACTTTCTTTTAATATTTCTTGTATATAAGGATCTTCTAAACTTCCTTCTATATCTACAAACACTAAGTCATAATACTTATTTGCTAACCTTATTATACTTTTCATATAACCTTTTTGTTTTTCATAATCTTCTTTTGGCATATTGTTATCTGTTAATACTTCTAATCTTTCTTTAAAAATGGTTCTTGTATAATTTGTTATTATTTCTGGAGATGTTTTATTACTTGATATAGCTTTAATTAAACCTCCTATTCCTGTTTCTAAATCACTTCTAGGTCTGGCATTTTTTGATTGTTCCCAGAAACATTCCTGAAGACTCGTGTCATTGTATTTGCCATTTATTAATAATATTTTATAGTTTTGTTCTATTGATAAATATGTTGCTATTCCTGCCATTGATGTTGTTTGTGCTGTTTCTACTTTGTCATTACCATAAAAAGTTACTACTGACATTTTTTTTATTCTCCTTTAACTATATATTTTTAAGCATTTTCTTTACATCATTTAGCCTAATTTCTGGTGCAATTTGTGATATTATTTCTAGTATACCGTCTTTATATTCCTGACTTAATTCTTTAAAACTTATTCTTGCACTTCTCTGATTTTCTATAATAACTGAATTATCTCCTACTTCAAATGGGAAATATATTTTTTCTTTACTCCATTTTACTGAATAGTAGAATGATAAAAAGTTCAAATATTCATCTTCTGATTTATCCATATGTCTCGAAAATAATATTTTTGTCATTAGCTTTTTTTCATCATCTTTTCCTATTATTTCTAATCCTTTTTTTAATGAGTAATTATCAAATGCTGTTACAAAATAGTTTTTATCAGATGTGTGCATTTCTAAATTTTCAAATGCCTCTCTATTGTCCACATCTAAAAGTATCATGTCATAATCCAGTTCCGGCATTTGTGTATAATTTCTTATTTCTTGTATTGTTTCAAAGCCTATTGCGATATCTATATCTTCATATGTAGTTATATAGTATTTACTAGGTGTTATACAAGGTACTGTATATCTTGTTTTTTGTAGAGTAGTACTATCTACTATAAGTATTTTTAATCCATTTTCTACAAGTAGTTTCGATATATATATTATTAAATCAGTTTTATCGTATGCTCCTATAAATCCTATCTTTTTCAAGTAAATGTCCTCCTATATTTTTCAAGTTTAATATCCATTTAATTCAGATAAGTAGTCTTCTCTTGCTTTTCTTGCTGCTTCTATTTGTTCTAGCATTCCTGCTTCTACATTACTATTTCTATCTTCTGCATTTTGATTTAATGCATTATTTATTGGATTTCTTACTGGTCCAGAGCTAGCATATCTAGTAGCAATCTCATTTCTTGCTTCTTCAACAATATTAGGGTTAGCTCTAATTAGTGTAACTACTTCTTCTGTTGGGCTATATGTATATGTTGCAGTTTCTTGATTTCCAGCTTCTACATATCTTGCTAAGTAAAGTTCTGAACCTGGTATAGCATATGCTTCTACAATTGCACTATTTAAAAGCAAAATTTCCTCTTCTGATAAGTTTACTCCTATTGTTTGGTCATATAAACTTTCAATTTCTTTTTTTGCAATAACTATTAGGTCTTGTGCATTTGGTAATCTTAATCTTATGTCCACATAGCTTCCTACATCTAATGTTGTTGGTATAGTTATCATGTTATATTCTACATATCTTGTTGAATCTGATAGTTCATCTTCTTCCATTAACATGCTATATGTTAAAATAGTTCCTTCACCTAAGGCTATTTTACTTTTTCCTCCCTCAAATGGTAAATCTGTTAAAACCCCATTTGCACCTTGTGTTTTAGATAATATAAAGTCTGTTGTTTGTGATGGTACTGTTACTTCTACACTTTCAACCATACTGCTTGTTATTTCACTTCCTGATTCAACACTTACTCCTGCTCTTAGTCTGTATGCATAAGCAGTTATTTGACCTTCTTGTGTTTTTTCTTCATCCATCATTGGCTTTATTACCGCTAAGAACACAATTGCTCCTATTAAAATTGCTACAATGAGCATAACTAGAAATCCCAAAAAAAATGAATTTCTTACTTTTCTCTGCATTGGATTTGATGGCATAATATATTCCCCCTATTTTTTTATTTTCTATTAATTTCAATTTTACAACAAAAAAGTACAAAATACAATATATTTTATTTTTTGTCACATATTCTTAATATTTTTGTAATATTTCTGTAATATTGAGAAGTGAGATGTGAGAGGTGAGGGGTGAGACGTTTGTTTTTTATTTGTTTTTTTCCATGTTTTGAAAAAATTACTAGTTTATTTTTTTTTATTTTGCACATCATATTGTTGAAAAGCTTTAAAATGCTTTTAAATGTTTATTTCATATTCTGGGAGGTGAAATTGGAATGGCAAATTCAAATTCAAATAGAACATTAGTACCAGAAGCTAAAGATTCTTTAAATCAATTTAAATATGAAGTAGCTTCAGAAGTTGGTGTTAACTTAAAAAATGGATATAATGGTGATATATCTTCAAGAGATGCTGGTAGAATCGGTGGTAACATGGTTAAAAAAATGATTCAAAAGGCTGAAAGTCAAATGTTAAGTAAATAGTTGTATTTACTTGAAATTTCTCTTTTATATTGAGAATACAAAAATGTTGAGGTTTATTCCTCAACATTTTGTATTTATGAATGTATTGTTTCTTTCCCTGTTGAATCTGTTTCTATAATTTTATTCCCATTGTAATTAAATGTTCCTGTAAAAGTTCCATTCTGTTGTTGCCTTGATATATTTACCCACCTTCTTGCTTGTTTTGTTACTTCTGTATCAGTTTGTATTGTACCTGAAATTAATGTTATTCTTGCATATCCATTTCCACTATGTCCTGTTTCTGTACTACCTGATGTTGAAGTAAAAGTTGTATTTCCGCTATATGTGTTTGCATTTGTTAAATAGTATGCCGATGTTGGTGTATATCCACTTGGCACATTTGATGCTGTTGCAGAAGTCCATACAAAGCCTGAACCACCGCCACCACCACGATCGTCATCACCTGAGCTGTCTGGGACGGTCCCAGAACCGCCATACCAGCCACCGCCACCAGCTCCTCCATATCCACTTGATCGATATACTCCGTCCACCACCAAATCCAAATCCTCCATAATAATAGGACGTTGAATTAGAATTTAATCCTGATGTTGCTTGAGTAGAAGCATTCGTTGATGTTGATGCCCCAGAATAAGTTTGTGTTCCTCCTTTTCCACAAGCACTAGAATTTGCAGTATATGATTGTGTTGAAGAACCTCCTTGTGTTCCTCCTCCATACATTCCCTGTTTTGATGATGCTCCATCTGAGCCACCACCACCTGCAACAATTATTCTTGAAAGTAAAGAAGCTGAATTATTCCATGTACCACCTACTAATCTAATATCTGTGGCTCCTCCACCACCTTTGTAACCATATCTATAACCTCCACCATTATATCCTCCTGCTACTACTCCATTTGTTTTAGTTGATGTATTTCCTCCTGCTCCACCTACATATACATATAGCTTTTCTCCTTGTTTTAATGAAACTGTACCTATTGAATAGCCACCTTTTCCACCATATGTGCTAGATGAACGATATCCCCCTTGTGCTCCCCATACTTGAAGTTGATATGTTCCAGTTGCAGGTGCTGTATAAGTTTGTGAATTACCTGTATATGAAAAATTTTTTACTTGGTTTGTTACTTGTTGTGTTGTTGTTTCTACTTCTGTCCAAGTTACATTTTCTGTAGGTATTTGTCCTTCATAGTCAGCTGTTTTAAAATTCAAATTACTCATTAATTTGTAATTTGCTGAACTAGTTAATGTATATATTTTATTATTTATAACAGTTTTTTCTCCTGTTCCGACTTTAAATAGTTGTTCTAATGTAGATATTGGTATAACTTCGTTTTCGTCTGCAAAATAGCTATTATATATTGCATCTATATCTTCTACATTATTTTCATATATTTCTTGTGTCTCTCTTTTTATTTCTGTTTGTGCTTGTCTCCTATTAGATATTATTACATATGTACTTATCAAAAATGATAACATGAACAAAATAGTAACTAATGTTATTATAGTTATAGAACCACGGTCTTTCTTCATATGTTTGCCTCCTAAAACTTTAAACTTTTTTTGTTTTTATCTATTAAATAAATTTTATTACATAAAAAGACTTTTTTCAATGTTTTTTGTAAAATTTTATTTATTTGTTGAACCAAATCCACCTGTTCTTGTGCCTGTACTTATATCATCATCTGTAATTAGAAATTTTTGAAATATTCCTTGCCCAATTGCTTCTCCTTTTTTTATTTCAATATCTTCTTCTTTTATATTATAAAATGCAAACATAATATGTCCATCATTATCTGGATTTCCATAATAGTCACTATCTATTACTCCAATACTATTTGCCATTATTAATCCTTTCTTGCTTGGATTAGAACTTCTATTAGCTAATATTAATACTTCATCTTCTCTCATATATGCTTTTATTCCTGTTTTTATAAGTGTTGGTTTCATTCCTTTTTTAAAACTTGGAACAACTGTATCTTCAACAGCTTCTATGTCATATCCTGCTGAACCTTTTGTTTTTCTTATTGGTAAGTTTACATTATAATTTTCAAATCCTTTTGCTATTTCAAATCCTCTTTCCTTTTTCATAAAATCATTTCCTTTCTTATTTTTATATTTCACTATTATATTTTTTTCGACATAAAATATACTGGAGGGATAAATAATGAATACTATTACATTAGATAAATTGCCTTTGAATTCATATGGAAAAATTGTTTCTCTAAATTGTGTTGGTCCTATCCATAGGAGGCTTTTAGATTTAGGTTTAGTAAAAAATACTCCTATAAAAGCAATACTTAAAAGTCCTTTCGGTGACCCCACTGCATATGAAGTTCGTGGTTCCACCATTGCCCTTCGCAAAGAAGATGCAAAACTAATTATTTGTGAAATTTAAGACACAAGGACAGAGTTTTTGTCTTGCATGTTTTGCAAAATTATTTGATTTAAGAATAGCAAACAAGCAAGACAAACCCCCCGTCCCCATGTCTTAAATCATTCATTATTCACTATTCATTATTCATTATTCATTATTCATTAACTCCCCAATTACCTCTTCAATCTTCTCCCTCTTCTGTTCCCCTGTCTCCATGTTTTTCAGCGTCAATTCTCCTGTTTTTATCTCGTCTTCTCCTATTACAATCACATATGGAATTTTTAATTTATCTGCATATTTAAATTTAGCTTTTATTTTTTTATCATCAAAATATATTTCTGTATTTATTCCTTCTTGCCTTAGTTTATTTGCTATTTCAATTGCTGGCTTCAAATCTTGTATCATTGAAATTATTAGTATTTCTGATATGGATTTTTTTTCAGTTTTTATTAAATTTATTTCATTTAATATGTAAAATAGTCTTGTTAAGCCTATGGACATACCTACTCCTGGTAATTTCCTATCTATATAGTATTCGCTTAAATTATTATATCTTCCACCTGAGCAAATACTTCCTACTGACTTATGTTCATCAAGAAATGTTTCATATACTGTTCCTGTATAATAGTCTAATCCCCTTGCAATACTTACATCTACTGTGAAGTATTTCTCTGGTACATTAAATAGTCTTATATATTTAATTACTTCTTTTAATTCTGTAACTCCTTCACAATATGTTTGATTTTCTATTTTTAGATTTTCTAAAGCTTGCAGTTTTTCATCTGTTGTACCATCTATTTGTATTAGTTTTACTATTTTTTCTATATTTTCTTGTGATATTTGTAAATTTTGCAATTCTCCTACAACATTTTTTTCACCAATTTTTTCTATCTTGTCTATTATCCTCATTATATCTATTGCATTTTCTTTTGCATTTATTGATTCAAATAATCCATTTAAAATTTTTCTATTATTTATTTTTATTGTAAAATCATCTAATCCCAATTTTCTAAATATTTCATACATTATACTTGGAACTTCTGCATCATTTATTATGTTTAGTTCTCCATCTCCTATAACATCTATGTCGCATTGATAAAATTCTCTATATCTACCTCTCTGTGCACGTTCCCCTCTATATACTTTTCCTATTTGATATCTTCTAAATGGAAAGCTTAATTCATTTGAGTGCATTGCCACATATTTAGCAAGTGGAACTGTTAAATCAAATCTTAATGTTAAATTGCTATCCCCCTTTGTAAATGAATATAATTGTTTTTCTGTCTCCCCTCCAGCCTTCGCTAACAATACTTCTGTACTTTCAATTACTGGTGTATCAATTGGTAAAAAACCAAACTTCTCATATGTTTTTTGTATCGTTTCCTTCATCTGATTAAATAACACCTGTTCTCCTGGTAATAACTCCATAAACCCAGGCAACGTTTTTGGCTCTGTTCTTTCCATAATTTCCCCCCTACATTAATCATTCATTATTCACTATTCACTATTCATTATTCATTAATAATAACTCCTACTCCCACTGTTTTGGTTTTTTATCTATATAAATTGTTTTTTCTTCTCCAATTATTGTTGATTTTCCGGTGTCCTGGATAGACTATTGTATCTGCTGGCAATTTTATTAGCTTATTTGTTATTGAAGCTATTATGTCTTCAAAACTACTTGTAGGTAAATCTATTCTTCCCCATGAACCTCTAAATAGAGTGTCTCCTGAAAATAACATTTTTTCTTGCTCACAGTATAATGATATACTTCCACAAGTATGCCCTGGTGTATGTATTACTTGAAATTCTAAATTTCCTACATGTAGTAAATCTCCATCATTTATTCTTGCATCTTCTTGTAATATTATTGGTTCTAATCCTATATGTGTACTTAAATTTATGCTAATATCTTTTAAGCCAAGAGCATCTTTTGTATGTATTAATACTTTTCCACCATACTTTTCTTTTATTTTACTTACGCCACCTATATGGTCTCCATGGCAATGTGTTAATAAAATATATTTCATTTTTACTTGCATTGCGTCAAGTACTTCTATTAAATTTTCTGGCACATTGCCTGGATCTATTATCATTGTTTCTTTTGTCTTTTCATCTTGGATAATATAACAATTTATCCCCATAATAGCTCCTGCGTTTACTTTAACTCTTTTTAGTATCATTTGTTTCTCCTTTCTTTTATTTTTTACGTGTTACCTCATATACGCTATCTACTTTTCTTATTTGTTTTATAACTTGATTTAATTGTCCTGTGTTTTGAACTTCTAATGTTATATCAATAGTTGCAATTCTATCTTTACTTGTTCTTGTGTTTACACCCATTATATTTATTTTTTGACTTGTTATTTCTTTTACTACATCTGAAAGTAGCCCTGTTCTGTCATTTGCAAGTACTTGTATATCTACATTATATTCTGCTGTTACAGTTTCATTGTACCATTCTACATCTATAATTCTTTCTTCTTCTGATAGCAAATCTTTTAAATTACTGCAATCTTTTCTATGTATTGATACTCCTCTTCCTTTTGTTACATAACCTATTATATCATCTCCTGGCACCGGATTACAGCATTTTGAAAATTTAACTAAGCAATTATCTATTCCTTTTACAATTACTCCTGATTTTGGTGCTTTGTTTTTTCTTGGCTTTTCAGTTGCCAATTCTTTTATTTTTTCTTCTATTGTATCTTCTTCATGTTCTTTTTTATATTCTTCTAATAGTCTTGTAATTATCTTGTTTGGTGAAATTGCACCAAAACCTATACTCGCATACATATCTTCTATAGTATTATAGTTGTATCTGTTTAACGCTACTTGAATCCATTCTGGTTTAAATAAGTCGCTATGAGACATTCCTATTTTTTTAATTTCTTTATCTAAAATTTCTTTTCCTTTTTCTATATTTGTTTCTCTTTCTGTCTTTTTAAACCATTGTTGGATTTTTGTTTTTGCACTTGAACTTTTTACTATTTTTAGCCAATCTCTGCTTGGTCCTTTTGCAGTATCTGAGGTTATAATTTCAACTATATCACCACTTTTTAATTTGGTTACAATCGGCATCATCTTGCTATTTATTTTACATCCTATCATTCTGTGTCCAACTTCTGCATGTATGCTATAAGCAAAATCTATTGGTGTTGCATCTCTAGGCAAAGTTTTTATTTCTCCTTTTGGAGTAAATACATAAACTTCATCTTCAAATAATTCTGTTTTTAGTGTTTTTAAAAATTCACTCGGATCCTGCATATCTTTTTGCCATTCCAATGTCTCTCTAAGCCATGCTAGTTTGTCTTCTTCAACAACAACATTAGATTTTTTAAATTTATTTGCTTCTTTATATGCCCAGTGTGCTGCTATACCATATTCTGCAACTCTATGCATGTCCCATGTACGTACTTGTACTTCAAATGGTGTTCCCTTTGGTCCGTATTAATGTGTTATGTATTGATTGATACATGTTTGGTTTTGGAACTGCAATGTAGTCTTTGAATCTTCCTGGCATTGGTGTATATAAATCATGTACAACCCCTAGTGCAGCATAACAGTCTTTTACTGAATTTACTATTATTCTTAATGCAAATAAATCATATACTTGGTCTATTGTAATATTGTCTCTTTGCATTTTTCTATATATACTATATAAATGTTTTGCTCTTCCTGTTACTTCTGCAACTATTTTTTGTTTTTTTAGTGCTATTCGTATTTCTTCTTTAATTCTATCTATAAATTCTATTCTCTCTTCTCTCTTTTTCTCTATACTCATTACTATTTCTCTATATTCCTCTGGGTATAAATATCTAAATGCTAAATCTTCTAATTCCCATTTTAAAGAATATATACCTAGTCTATTAGCAAGTGGAGCATATAATTCCATTGTTTCTTTTGCATTTGCTATTTGCCTATCTCTTTTTAAGTTTGATAAAGTTCTCATATTATGTAGTCTGTCTGCTAATTTTATTAATATTACTCTTATATCTTTACCCATTGCTAAGAACATTTTTCTATAATTTTCTACTTGTTCTTCTTCTATTGTTACATACCTTATTTTACTTAATTTAGTAACACCTGCTACCATTTCTGCAACTTCTGTTCCAAAAGCATTTTGTATCTCTTCATTTGTTATATTTGTATCTTCAACTACATCATGTAAAAGTGCCGCACAGATTGTAGCATCATCCATGTGTAATTCTGCTAGAAGATATGCTACATTTAGTGGATGGATTATATAATCTTCACCAGATAGTCTTTTTTGTCCACGATGATGTTCCTCTGCAAAGTTATATGCTTTAAGTATTAATCCTGTATTAGTTTTTTTTCTATTCATTTTCATTTTTTTTATTATATCATCAATGGTTTTGTTTTTGTTTTCCATAATCTTCACCCCTTGCTATTGCTATATTGATTTCATAATGTCTTTTAAATTTATTTGTATACTTTCTTGACCATTAAAAATGTTTAATTCTAATGTCCCTGCTATATCTATTTTATCTCCTATTAAGTATTCATTTGTAAGTTCTCCTAAATTAAATCCTATCGCATTTATAGTGTTATTTCCATCTTTTAACATTAACTTAAGATGTTTTCCATCTGATAATGCTCTTATTGAAGTTATTTTCAAATTTTTATATGCAACTATTGGTTGTTTATTCTTTTCTCCAAATGGTTCCAATAATTTTATTTGTTCTATAATTTCTTTATTTAAATCTCTTTTCGTTATATCTGTTTCTATATTTATAACAGGCTGAAGTTGTTTTACATCTTTTGCTTCTACTATTTTTTCAAAATGTTTTTTAAATTCTTGTATTTTATCTTTATCTAAAGATAACCCTACTGCCATTTCATGTCCACCATATTTTTTTAAATAGTCTGAGCTTTCTACAAGTGCTTCATGTAAATCAAATCCAGGTATACTTCTTCCTGATCCCTTTCCCTCATCATTTTCAATTCCGATTAATATAGTTGGTTTAAAAAATTTTTCTGTAATTTTTGATGCCACTATTCCTATTACTCCATGATGCCAATTTTCTCCTGATAATACTATACTATTTAGTTTATCTAAATTTTCTTTTTCTAATTCTTTTATAGCTTGGTCAAATATGATTTTTTCTTTCTCTTGTCTTTGTATATTATATGTATTCAGTCTTTTAGTTATTTCATTTGCTTCTTCTTTACTGTTTGTAAGGAAGAGCCTTAAGGCTTCTTCTTGCTCTCCCATTCTTCCACATGCATTTATTCTGGGAGCTATACCAAATGATACCATGGAAGAATCAATATTTTTATATCCTGTTTCTTTTATTAATTCTTTTAAACCTATATTTTTTGTAACTTTAACTAGTTTTAATCCTAATTTTGAAATCACTCTATTTTCATCTATTAATGGTACTATATCAGATATTGTGCCTATACAAACAATATCTAAAAATTTTAGATATTCTTTTTCATCTAATTCCAATTTTATTGATAATGCTTGTATTAGCTTAAATACTACTCCTACTCCGGCTAGTCCTCTGAATGGGTATGTATTATCTCTTCTTTTTGGATTTATTATTGCATATGCATTAGGTAATTCTTCTAATTGTTCATGGTGATCTGTTACTATTGTTTCTATTCCATAGTTATTGGCTATTTTAATTTCTTCGATTCCCGAAATTCCACAGTCTACAGTTATCATAAGTTTATATTCATTTTTAGCAATTTCTTCAATTGCTTTACAATTTAATCCATAACCCTCTTCTAGCCTATTTGGTATATAGTAATCTACTTCTAACCCTCTTTCATTTAAGAACTTTTTTAGAACTGTAATACTTGTTATTCCATCAACGTCATAGTCTCCATATATTATAGTTTTTTCTTTGTTTTTAATAGCTTTTATAATTCTATTTACAGCTTTATGCATATCATTCATAAGAAATGGATCATAGAAGTCATTTCTCGTTGGATTTAAAAAAATTTCTATTTGTTTGTCTTCTATAATATTTCTATTTATTAGTATCTTTGCTAAAAGTTCTGATATATTATATTTTGTTGAAATTTTTTCTACTAATTCTTTGTCCTGCTCATAATATTCCCATTTTTTCTTCATAAAATCTCCTATAATTTTTTGTGTTTAAAATAGTATTATTTTAATTCTGTTTTTGGATTATCTTGAATTATATATTCGGTTTTTGGTAATATTCTTTTTTCTGCTGGTATAAAACCTCTTACTTGTAATGTTGGTAATATCCATGTATATGGTCCTATACATGTTCCTGGTAAAGTTGCACAATTAGCACCTAATCTTGTGCTATCTCCTACTATTGCTCCAAAGAAATCTGTTCCTGTATCATGTTTTTTCCCATCTATCTTTATTTCAATATTTTTTTGGTCAAATCTTCTATTTGCAAGTATACATCCGCTTCCAATTCTTGTTGATTTTCCTAGTATACTATCTCCCACAAAGTCTAAGCTTGCTACTTTTGATTTGTTTTGAAGTATTGCATGTTTTACTTCTGAACCATGACCTACTACACAATTATCTCCAATAATTGTTCCTGGTCTTATTAATGCTCCAGACTGTATTTCTACATTTTTTCCTATTATTACTGGGCCTTGTATGGTTACATTTGCTCCTATTTTTGTCCCTTCATCTATAAAATAATTCCCTGTTATTGAACAAAATTCTCCAGTTGTTGCTTTATTAATTTTCACATCTTGTTCTACTACTTTTTTATTTAAGTAATCATTTATTTTATTTAATGGTTCCCATATATAAGTACAATTTTCGAATATTTCTTTCTCTCTAAATTCTTTCATTTGTTTAAAATAATATTCTAATTTTAATTCTTCCATATTAATTTCCTCCCTTAAATTTTTTCTCCACTTTCATTATTCATTAATTCTATAATAATTTCTAAATCTTTAGATAGCTCACTAAGTATTACTGTTTTTATTGTTGTTTCTTTTCCTTTTAAATACTGTTCTATTATATCTTTTAATTTTGTTATGTTTTTTAATTCTGATTTTAATTTGTTTGTATGTTTTTTTGCTCTTTCTAACAATTTATCTTTTATTTCCATTATATCTTCATTGCTAGCACATGATATTCTTTGAAATAGCTGATATGGGTCATAGTATTTTAGTATTGGAATTTCCATACAGTCTTCATCAAATTTTTCATAAAATGTTTCCATCTTCATTGGAATAGACTTTAACACATCATTTGCTTTTTCTGTATACATTTTATCTTTTAATGTATTATTTAATACATAAAAGTGTGCTAATATATCATCTATATCTAGATTTTTTTCACCTAGAGCTAAGCTATTTAGCTCTTTATCTGCATCCTCTATATATTCTGAATTTAGTGATGATAGATTCATACCATTAAAGAAGATATTTTTTATTGTTGACATATTATAATCAATAAGTCCTTTTTGTACAAAATATGTGAAATATATAAATAGTTTTGTTGTATCTATTAACTTTATTCTACCTTGTTTTACATCATCTATTATATTTTGAATAACACCTGGAAATTGGTCATCTGATATTTTCCAAAATTCTTCTGTTAATAGTCTTTTATAGCCTGGTAATTTTTCAGTATCTACTGTATTTATTATATCTTCCATGTCTTCTTTAAATCTTCTTGTGTCAAATATTCTTGTTCTGACATACATTTCTATAAATTTAAAAAATCTATATTCTGATTTAAAATTATAATAATAATTATTATCAAATTCTTTTATATAGAACTGCCTATTATCCATAAATACTTTTGAAGATACTACTATTGATTTATATTCTTCATTATTTTGTATATATACAAATTTATCCTTTGTTATTTTACCTGCTTTTATTTCAAAAGATATTGCAACTGTAAATATTAGCATTGTTTGCATTATTCTATAATTTGTATTTGGATAATACATGTTTACCATTTGAAAGATTTTTTTAAAATCATTTAATGAATGTTTTAGTATTCTTAAGTTTCTTGTTCCACTTTTATTAAATGTATTTATAATATATGGTGTATTTTCTCTTAGGAATCTAATCAATTCTTTATCATTTTCATACCTCATGAGTATACCATTTATTATATAATTAAATTCTGGTCTATACTCGAAAGTTTCGCCAATCAATTTTTCCTTTATTCTTTCGTAATCATTTGCTTTGTCAAATACATATTCAATTTTATCTTGAATTCTTTCAACCATTGGTTTTTCATTATTAGATAATTCACCTTGTTTATCTAATATATATGTTGCTATAAATGTTTTCATTTCTAGGTTGCTATTTTTTAATTTTGTAGCAAGTTCTTTTTCATTACATATTATTATTGTTTTTATATGGTCATGTTCTACGAAATTATTAATATACCCTAATATATCTATAACATCAACATTGGCTCTTTCTAAGTCATCAAAGCATAAAACTTTATCATCTGTTGCGAAAAATTTTTGATAATTTATTTTTTCTCCATTTGGATTTGCCCCAAATGATGCTGCCATATTTAATCCTGTTTTTGCATATTCTGGTATTGTGTATTTGCCTGTTCCTTCCACGTGTTTTTTTACATTTTTATCCATTAATTGTGTGGTTTCTATAAATATTTTTTTGCTTATTTCTTCCAAGTTTGATATACCATATAGCGACATGTATATAGTTGAATATATTTTTCCATTAAATTGCATACCATCAATTTTTGGTCTTATTTTATTGTTCCAAAAGTATGTTTTTCCACTTCCCCATTCGCCATTTATCATTACTGCATAATCTGTGTAATCTGCTCTTACATAATCTAATATACTTTCAACTAAGTCTTCCATAAAACCTCCTTTGTTTAGTCAACTGCAATTGTAAGAATCGCAATTTCAGTTGCTCCTGCTTTTTTTAATATTTTGCTACATTCATTTACCGTACTTCCTGTTGTGTATATATCATCAAATAGTATTACTTTCTTGTCCTTTATTTTTTCCGGATTTTTAAGCTTAAATGCATTTTTTACATTTCTTTCCCTTTCACTTTTTGTGAGAGTACTTTGTTTTTTTGTATTTATAACTTTTGTTAAGTTGTTTTTTTCTAGTGTAATTCCTAATGTGTCGCTTATTTTTCTTGCTATAAGTTCTGATTGGTTATATCCTCTTATGAGTTTATGTTTTTTAAACATAGGAACGTATAATATTATATCATATTTTTTCAAAAAACTATATGTTTTTTTTGTTTTTAATATCATTTTTTCAAATGTTTTATATAAATATGCTTTTTCATTAAATTTATAGTCTATTATTTTTTCCCTTATTATATTTTCATATCTAAATACTTTGATTTGATAATCAAAATATTTAAGGTTATCATTTCTATAATCTTCTATTTTATTTATTTCATACTTTTTTATCTTCAATTCACATTTTTTACATAAATTTTTTTTATTTATTTTATCACATATTCCGCAAACTGGTGGATAAATTAAATCTAATAACATTTATACCTTCTTTCACAATTTTACATAAATTTTAATATTATATATAAAGTTCAATATTAAGGGGGTAATTATGAGACTTTTTAAGAAAACTTTAGCTGTATGTTTAATTGGTTTAGGTTTAGGAATTCTTCTTGTTATATTACTTCCTTTTACAGGTTGGTTATTTCTTATTGGTCTTATAGTTGTATGTGTTGGCCTATCTTGGTTATGCTGTTAATTTATATAAAAGGAGTGTGTTTATATGACAATAGTTGTAAAAAAAGTTCCTAAATTTTTGAGGGGTTTTGTTAAACTAATTTTTGGAGTTAAAGAAAAATAATTTTTAGAATGTAATTTTTATTACATATGAAATGAAAAAAGAGCAAGAAAATTGCTCTTTTTGTTATGCTTTTGTTACTTTCCCTGAACGTAAGCATTTTGCACAAACACTAATTTTTTTTGGTTGTCCATCTACCATTGCTTTAACTGTTCTTATGTTTGGCTTAAATGTTCTTGATGTTCTTTTACTAATATGTGAACGTGTTATACTTAATTTATTTCCATAATTAACTGATTTATTACATATTTCGCATTTTGCCATTGCTTATAGCACCTCCTAATACTGTTTACTAAAATTCACTATTATTTAGTTTAGCATAAATTTCATAAAATTACAAGTATTTAGAAGATTTTTTTCAAAATTTTGGTTAATGACCTTTCTGCCATTTTTGCATATCGTTCTTGTTTGTCTTTTATTTTTTGTTCTAATGGTGGTAATATCCCAAAATTTGCATTCATTGGTTGGAAATTTAAATTTTCTGTTGATATATAATCCGCTAATGCTCCTATAATAGTTTCTTTTGGAAATACTTTTTTGGTTTCCTTTGTTTTTGCATTTTTATTTTTAAAATTTATTACTGCATTTAAACCTGTAACCAGTCCAGAAGCTATTGATTCTACATATCCCTCTACTCCTGTTATTTGACCTGCAAAGTATATGTTTGGATTTTGCTTTAAATTATATGTGTTATCTAATAATTCTGGTGAATTTATAAATGTGTTTCTATGCATTACTCCATATTTTACAAAATCTGCATTTTCTAAGCCTGGTATCATTGAAAATACTCTTTTTTGTTCTCCAAATTTTAAATTGGTTTGAAATCCCACCATATTATACAATGTTCCTTCGCTATTGTCTTGTCTTAGTTGTACTATTGCATATGGTCTTGTATTATTCCTCGGATCTGTAAATCCTACTGGTTTCAATGGTCCAAATCTTATTGTATCTATGCCTCTTTTTGCCATTATTTCTATTGGCATACAGCCTTCAAAAATTTCTTTTTTCTCAAATTCATGCAAGGTTACTACCTCTGCATTTATAAGTGCATTATAGAATCTTTCATATTCTTCTTTATTCATTGGAAGATTTATATAACTACTATCGCCTTCTTTCCCATATCTATCTCCATAAAATGCTATATCAAAATTTATGCTGTCTTTTTCAATTATTGGTGCTGCTGCATCATAAAATGCTAACTTACCTTTTCCTGTTATTCTTATTATTTCTTCTGACATTTTTTCTGAAGTTAGTGGTCCTGTTGCTATTACTGTTATCCCATTTTTTTCGTCTATCTTACTAAATTCTTCTCTTATTATTTCAATATTTGGATTTTTTTCAAGTTCTTCTGTTACTTTTTGAGAAAATAGCTCTCTATCTACTGCCAGCGCTTGTCCTGCTGGAACTGAAGTTTCATCTGCTATTTTTATTAATAAAGAATCTAATTTTCTTAGTTCTTCTTTTAGTAATCCACATGCATTAGTTATTGCATTTGATTTAAATGAATTGCTACATACTATTTCTGCTAAGTTTTTATTATTATGTGCTGGTGAAAATTTTTTGGGTTTCATTTCATATAGCTTTACTTTTATTCCTCTTTTAGATATTTGGTATGCTGCTTCACAGCCTGCTAATCCCCCACCTATTATAGTTATATAATTATTCATTAAAATAAATCCTTTCCTATATACATAAAAAAAGCGTTTCTAATGTTAGAAACGTTTTTTTAGTTATAATTTAAGATACTTTTTTACTAATTCTGCAAATGCTTTGCTATCGTTTACAGCTAATTCCGCTAACATTTTTCTATTTATTGCAATGTTTGCTTTTTTCAATCCTGCCATTAATTTACTATATGTTGTTCCATTTTGTCTTGCAGCTGCATTTATTCTTGTTATCCATAATTTTCTAAAATCACTTTTTTTGTCTTTTCTTCCAACATATGCATAAGACATTGATTTTAATACTGCTTGGTTTGCATTTCTAAATCTAATACTTTTTGCTCCAAAGTATCCTTTTGCTTGTTTTAAAACCTTTTTATGTTTTTTTCTTGTTATTCTTGCTGTTTTTACTCTTGCCATATTCTATTCCTCCTTCACTTTAATTTCCATATGGTAACATTTTTTTAATTCCTGCTTCACATGCTTTATCTGCATAAGCATTTTGAATTTTTCCTGATTTTTTTTGTCTTGTTGTTTTATTTCCTAGTAGATGTCTTCTGTTTGATTTTGTTCTTTTAACTTTTCCAGTAGCTGTATATGAATATCTTTTTGCAGCTGCTTTATTTGTTTTTAATTTTGGCATATTATTTCCTCCTTTAAATTATTTATTAGGTGATAAGATAATAAACATGTTTTTACCTTCTAAAAAAGGCTTTTTTTCTAATGTTGAAACATCTTTTAATTCTTCTATAAATTTGTTTAAAACATTTTCACCTGATTTTACATAATTGACTTCTCTACCTCTAAATCTTACTGTAATTTTTACCTTGTTTCCATCTGTTAAAAATTTCCTAGCATTTTTTGCTTTAAAGGTAAAATCATGTATTTCAATATTTGGTGTTACTCTTATTTCTTTAGATTCTATTGTTTTTTGTTTTTTTCTAGATTCTTTTTCCCTTTTAGCTTGCTCAAATTTATGTTTTCCATAATTCATTATTTTACAAACTGGATTATCACTATTTGCTGAAACTAAAACTAAATCTAAATTTTTGTCCATTGCTATTTCTAGTGCTTGGTTAATTGGTAACTTACCTAATTTTTGTCCTTGTTCATCAATTACTTGAACTTCTCTGAAACGAATTTGTTCATTGATTGGTAATTCTTGTTTTATATTGTTCACCCCCATAAAATTAAAAAAACTTGTTTTTTAGAACAAGTAATCCACATATATATCTTTTTATTTTTTTAAAAATATATAACCTTTTCCTACTTAAGTAAAGGTGAGAAGTGGATATCTTCTTCTTTAACTTTAAATATTTTACTACAAAATTCCTTAGTTGTCAATACATATGTGGATTTTTATTGAAATTTCTGGAATTTTACCATTCAGCATATAGTTTACATGATATAACGCAAAGTAGCTTGAATCGGGCATTATATGTTTTTTCGAAAGAAAATAATCAAACACGGAAGTTTAACAGTTAATCAAATAAAAAATTAATATAAGCATTGAAAGTGCTTAATTTTTTTGTCAAATTTTCAT
>CALXPS010000010.1 GCA_944390405.1 uncultured Clostridia bacterium
CCAAATTTATTAATATTATATCACAATACCTATAAATTTTGAAAGTGTTTTAATCACATTATTTGCGGAAGAACCCATTTTCACTTGACAAATACATTATTATCATTACAAGACTTAACAAAATGGTTGTTAGTTTATAAGACATATTTCAAATATATCTATTAATTTACATAATCATATTGAAAATTCAAGTTTATATATACAATGTAAAGAAATGTATTCATTGACAATTTACATAAAAAATGGTATAATTTAGACTGATATAGGCGATGTCCAATATCGTTTTCCTATTTTCACTAATTAGTGAGAGGAATCTCCTCGAACTTTTTGGTTTTACATATATAATACTATCAACAATAAAAGAATTTAGGAGGGGGACAATATGTTACAGTTTATAGACTTTTTATATAATATAGCTTTTGTACTATTTGGTATTTGCATATTACTTTTGATAGTTATACTTATTATATTAATCAAAAATACTGAAAATAAAAAGGAATTGTTAAAAACAATTATACAAGGAACTATAAATGCAGTTCTAATATTTGGAGTTTTTATAATTGTTTTAATAATACTGATATTTCCCGCACTTTAACAGAAAATACCAAGTTATAAACAAAAGTAACTTGGAGTTTATAATCTGACAGTTAAACAAGACAAATGGATTTTGGATTGTTGATATAAATTGAGGTAGAAAACATAAAAATTTCTATCTCAATTTTTTTCTTATTGTATAGGAAAAATCGATGTTTTCATTGATAGCTTGCGGGTTAGCAAGCGTAAGCAATGAAAACAAACCTATAGAATTTCCTATACAACAAGGTTAAGTTCCCTTGGTCTGTGCAATAATTGCGAAGCAATTTTGCACATGTGGCGAAGCCACTTTTCTTATTATAAAATAACTATAATATTAGCATAAAATATTGAAAATAGCATAAAATAATGATAAAATTATGATAATAGATTTTTATGGAGGAAATTATATGATTAATATTAGACCAGTATCAGATTTAAGAAATAAATATCCAGAAATAGAAGAATTAGTTCTTAAAGAAGATGAAGCAGTCTATTTAACCAAAAATGGATATGGTTCAATGGTGGTAATGAGTTTGGAAAAATATTCAAAATTAATGAGTGATGCAGAATATAATGAATATGTTGAAAATGCACTAGATGAAGCTGATAGAGAAGCAAAAGATCCAAATACAAAGTATTATACGCATGAAGAAATTTTTGGAAAAATAAGGAGGAAGATTAGTGGGGAAAAAATATAAAGTAAAATATCTTCCTTTATTTTACAATGATTTAGACAAAATTACTGATTATATTGTTTATAAATTAAATAATGAAATAGTAGCCAATAATTTTGTTAATGAATTAGAAAATGAAATAAACAAAAGAGCTTATAATCCAGAAGCTTATGAAAAACATATATCAACTAGAAAAAGACAATATACTTATTACAAAATTTATGTAAAAAATTATACCATCTTTTATACTGTAAAAGATAATACTATGGAAGTTAGAAGGATTTTGTACTCAAGAAGAAATTTTCATAAATTAATTTAAAATAAAAAACGCAAAGTCGTGTAATTAATGGTTGGTAGTTTTTTAAATCCACACCACTTATATTTGCCTTCCAACCACTAGGAAATTCTATACTAGGATAATTATTAGCGATATTTTGTGCTTGTGCATATATAGAAGAACCTATAGGATAATATCCATTAATCAAATTTACTCCATCAGGATTACACATTGGCACTATATAAATTGAAGATTTTTGAAAAATAGTTCGAGCATTTACACCATAAATATCAGAATTATTAACATAAGCTACACAAAAATCTTCTATAAATTTCATTAAAATATTACTTGTTATAGATTCATTTGCATGTATAGAAGCACTATAAAATACCTGATTAGCTCCTCTACCAATTCGAATATAAGGAATAGGATTACCTAGGACACTAAATCCAATAATTTCAGATTGTAAAAATGGATATGTATAAAGTAATGTCCTAATATTGTTATATAAAGAACTAGTGGTATAAAAACTATTAGTTAAAACAATAGACATAAGAATCACCTATAATAATATATGTAAAATCTATGAAATAGGTAACTTTGGCTATTGTAAATTCAGTAAAAATAGTATATAATTATTAAATATAAATAAAAAGAAAGTTAGGAGATATTTATGTTTCAAAAATTAGAAGACGTAGAAAAAAAATATGATGAATTAACAAAAAAAATTAGCGACCCCGAGGTGATAGCAAGAACATCAGAATGGCAAAGATACATGAAAGAACATGCAAGCTTAGAAGATGTTGTTTTAAAATATAGAGAATATAAAAAGGCAAAACAAGATTTTGAAGAAGCAAAGCAAATGGCTAGTGATAAGGAATTAAAAGAACTAGCTGAATTGGAAATGGATGAATTAAGAGAAAAAATTCCACAACTAGAGGAAGAATTAAAAATTCTATTAATTCCAAAAGATCCAGATGATGATAAGAACATAATATGCGAGATACGAGCAGGAGCAGGAGGAGAAGAAGCTGCTTTGTTTGCAGGAACATTATTTAGAATGTATACAATGTATGCAGAAATGAAACACTGGAAAATAGATATATTAAATGAAAACGAAACAGAGATGGGTGGATACAAAGAAGTAACATTTATGGTAACAGGTAAAGGCGTTTATAGTAGACTAAAATTTGAAAGTGGAGTTCATAGAGTACAAAGGGTTCCAGATACAGAAAGTAGTGGCAGAATTCACACATCAACAGCAACAGTTGCAGTACTTCCAGTAGTAGAAGATGTAGAAATAGAAATAAATCCAGCTGATGTTAGAATGGAAGTGTTTAGAGCATCAGGAGCAGGGGGACAAAAGGTTAACAAAACTTCATCAGCAGTAAGATTAATACATGAACCAACAGGAATAGTCGCAGAATGTCAGACAGAGAGATCTCAAACACAAAATAGAGAATATGCAATGAGGTTATTAAAATCAAGATTATATGAAATAGAAAAACAAAAAAGAGATGAAGAACTTCATAATGAAAGAAAAAGCCAAGTAGGAACAGGAGACAGAAGCGAAAAAATTAGAACATATAACTATCCTCAAGGAAGAATAACAGACCATAGAATTGGATTTAGCATATTTCAAATGGAAAACTTTTTAAATGGACATATAGATGAAATGATAGATAATTTAATTGCAGCAGATAGAGCAGAAAAACTAAAAGGTAATGAAGAATAATAAAAATGTGAATAGAAATTTTTGATTTCTATTCACATTTTTTGTTACCTAATAACAATATTATAAATTTTGTTTTTAACGTAAATTTCTTTTATAATATTTTTGCCTTCTAATAAATTAGTTAATTCCTTATGAGCAGAATCTTTTACAGTTTGTTCATCAGCATCTAATGAAATAACAATAGTTCCTTTTACTTTACCATTGATTTGTATAGGAAGTTCAATTTCTTCATCAATAGTTTTTGATTCATCGAATGTAGGCCAAGATTCATAAGTTATTGTATCTGTGTGTCCATACATACTCCATAATTCTTCTGTAATATGTGGAGCAATTGGATTAAATAATTTTATAATTCCTTCTGCATATTCTCTTGGAATATTTTTTTCTTTATATGCTGCATTTACAAAAATCATTATCTGACTAATTGCAGTATTAAAATTTAAATTTTCATAATCTGT
Organism: uncultured Clostridia bacterium; assembly: GCA_944390405.1. Lineage (GTDB taxonomy): Bacteria > Bacillota > Clostridia > TANB77 > CAG-508 > UMGS1781. The sequence continues at coordinate 3,721 of CALXPS010000010.1, forward strand.
GGTAACTTTTTTAACAGTTTTATGATATTCTTTTTCCAAATTAAAATTAGGCGTATCAGAAATTTTTGAAATATCACTAAATAATCTATAAAATCTATCTAAGAATTTTCTTGCACCCTCAATTCCTGTGTCACTCCAAGGTTTTGAGTCTTCTAATGAACCCATAAACATTTCATAAACTCTTAGGCTATCGGCTCCATAATTTTTAACTATATCATCAGGGTTTATAACATTACCACGGCTTTTACTCATTTTTTCACCATTTGAACCAAGAATCATTCCTTGATGAACTAATTTACTAAATGGTTCTTCAGTAGGAACTAATCCCTTATCAAACAAATAATTATTCCACATTCTTGAATATAATAAATGTCCTGTAGCGTGTTCAACACCACCTAAGTATAAATCAACAGGCATCCAATGGTCTAATAACTTTTTATCAGCAAATACTTTATCATTATTTGGGTCAATATATCTTAAGAAATACCAACTAGAACCTGCAGAACCTGGCATTGTTGAAGTTTCTCTTTTAGCTTTTTTACCATTTTTCTCAACATTTACCCAGTTTGTTGCTCTTTCAAGAGGAGCTTCACCTTTTTTACTTGGACTATAATTATCTAATTCTGGTAAAACTAAAGGTAATTCATTATCTGGTAAACTTTCTATATGATCATCAAAATGTAAAACAGGAACCGGCTCACCCCAGTAACGTTGACGAGCAAAAATCCAATCACGGATTCTATAATTAATAGATTTCTTACCAATTCCTTTTTCTTCTAAAACATTTATCATTTTTTCTATTGCTTCTTTTTTAGTTGTAATACCATTTAAGAAGCCAGAATTAATCATTTTACCATCGCCTGTATAAGCTTCTTTAGATATATCTCCACCGTCTATAACCTGTATAATTGGAATATTAAATTTTTTAGCAAAATCATAATCTCTTTGGTCATGTGCTGGAACAGCCATAATTGCACCAGTACCGTAGTTCATCATAACATAATCTGCAGCATAAATAGGTAAAGGAGAATTAGTAACAGGGTTAATAATTTCTAGACCTTCAATTCTAACACCTGTTTTTTCTTTAGCAAGATCAGTTCTTTCAAGTTCACTCTTTAAAGCTGCAGCATCTCTATACTTTCTTACATCCTCTATATTTGTAATTCTATCAGCATATTTTTCAATTATTGGGTGTTCTGGAGAAAGTACCATAAAAGTTGCTCCAAATAAAGTATCTGGTCTAGTTGTAAAAACAGTAAGCTTATCATCTGTATCAGCAATTGAAAAATCTACATTTGCACCAACAGATTTACCAATCCAATTTCTTTGAATTTCTTTTGTAGATTCTGGCCAATCTATTTTATCTAAATTTTCTAATAGTCTTTCTGCATATTTAGGTATATCAATAACCCATTGTTTCAAATTTTTACGTACAACAGGATATCCACCTCTTTCACTTTTTCCATTTATAATTTCATCATTCGAAAGAACTGTACCTAATTCTTCACACCAATTAACAGGCATATCAACATATTTTGCTAAACCATCTTCAAATAATTGTTTAAATATCCATTGTGTCCATTTATAATATTTAGGATCAGAAGTTGAAACTTCTTTTGACCAATCATAAGAAAACCCAAGCATGTTAAGTTGTCTTGTAAAAGTTTTAATATTCCTTTCTGTAAAACCATTTGGATGATTTCCAGTTTTTATAGCATATTGTTCAGCAGGAAGTCCAAAAGCATCCCAACCCATAGGATGAAGAACATTATATCCTTGCATTCTCTTCATACGAGCTATAATGTCAGTAGCAGTATAGCCTTCTGGGTGACCAACATGAAGCCCTTGTCCTGAAGGATAAGGGAACATATCTAAAACATAATATTTAGGTTTACTAAAATCCCATACGTCTGTTTTAAAAGTTTCATTTTCTTTCCAATATTTTTGCCATTTCTTTTCAATTTCATTATGATTATATTCCATAAATTCACCTCTAATACAAATTACATAATATTATATAATAGTTTTGAGAAAAAATAAAGTAAAATGTGGTAAAAAAATGAAAATATCGTTACCATTCAGAATTACAGATATATAATCCGCCAAAAACAGAAATTATATGTTTTTTTTCATGCTGTTTGATTATTTTCTTTCGAAAAGAACATATAATTCCTTCTTTGGGCTACAAAGTGGTATTAATTTTTTAGAGTGAATGGTAATAAAAGTATGTTTAACATTAACAGATTAAACCTTGTAGAATTATTATGAATTAAAAGTAATAAACTAAAAAGTACAAGCATAGAATTTAATATATTAAATACAAAGGAGTGGAATTTTATGTGGTGCTCTTTAGGGATACAAGAAGTTAGCAGAAGATTAAAAACAAATATGAAATTAGGATTGAATGAAGAAGATGTAAGGAGAAGGCAATTACAATATGGTAAAAATAAATTGCAGGAAGGAAAAAAGACGAGCTTTATTATAAGATTTATTAAGCAATTTAATGATTTCATGATTATTATTCTAATAATAAGTGCTATTATCTCAGCTGGAATTTCATATTTTCAGCATAGCAATGATTATATAGATTCTATTATTATTATAGGCATAGTATTTTTAAATGCTTTAATGGGAGTAATTCAAGAAAGCAAAGCTGAAAAGTCTATAGAGGCACTACAAAAATTATCTAGTCCGCAAGCAAAGGTAAAACGTGATGGAAAAATAAAAATAGTACCAAGTGAAGACCTTGTACCAGGAGACTTAGTTATTATAGAAACAGGAAGTTATATACCAGCAGATATAAGGCTTATGAATACATATAATTTTAAAGTAGAAGAGTCTGCTCTTACAGGAGAAACTATTCCTGTAGAAAAAAATGCAGATAAAATTCTAAAAGAAAACTCAGCACTTGGAGATATGGAAAACTTAGCATTTGCTACAACAATTGCAGTTAGTGGACATGGAGAAGGAATAGTTACCGAAACAGGAATGAATACAAAAGTTGGAAAAATAGCTCAGATGATAATTACAGATGAATCACCAGAAACTCCATTACAAAAAAGATTACGGAGAAGTAGGAAAAAGATTAGGAATAACTGCATTAATAATATGTACATTAGTCTTTATAATAGGCTTACTAAGAAAAATACCTGCCATGGAAATATTCATGACATCAGTTGGACTAGCGGTTGCAGCAATTCCAGAAGGGTTACCGGCAGTTGTTACAATTATGCTATCTATAGGAATTACAAGAATGGCAAGAAAAAATAGTATTATACGTAAACTGCCAGCGGTAGAAACTTTAGGAAGTAGTACTGTAATTGCATCAGACAAAACAGGAACTCTTACACAAAATAAAATGAAAGTAGTTGAAATAACTGGAATATACAATGATAATAGTAAGCAAATTTTACAATTAGGAAGTATGTGTACAGATTGCAATATACATACTGAAAATAATCAGGTATTAGTTGAAGGAGAAGCAACTGAAAAAGTAATTGTAGAGGCTGCTTTAAAAATTGGTGAGAATAGAGATAATCTATATGAACAAATGGAAAGAATAAATGAGATACCTTTCGATTCAGAAAGAAAAATGATGACAACAATTCATAGGATGGGTAATAAGTACAGAATTATAACAAAAGGAGCACCTGATGTTTTAATTAGAAGATGTAATAATTATTCAAGTCAAGGCAGACAAATTTCAATTACAAATTCTGAAATATCATATATTGAAAAGCAAAATGAATTAATGGCAAAAAGAGCTCTTAGAGTTATAGCAGTAGCATATAAAGATGTGGACATTTTACCTAATAGTATAGATACCAATATGGAAAATGATTTGACATTTTGTGGACTAATTGGGATGATTGATCCACCAAGAGAAGGTGTAAAAGAGGCGATTGCAACATGTAAACGAGCAGGAATAAAAACTGTAATGATTACAGGTGACCATATACTAACAGCAAAAGCAATTGCGACAGAACTAGGGATATTAAGAGCCGGAGATAAAGCAATAACGGGGGCAGAATTAGATAAAATACCTGATAAAGAATTAGAAAAGAATATAATGAGTTATTCAGTATTTGCTAGAGTTTCACCAGAACACAAAGTAAAAATAGTAAAAGCATTTAGAGCTAAAGGAAATGTTGTTGCAATGACTGGAGATGGAGTAAATGATGCACCAGCTTTAAAAAATGCAGATATTGGTATAGCAATGGGGCAAACTGGAACAGATGTTGCAAAAAATGCATCAGATATGATTTTAACAGATGATAATTTTGTAACAATAATTGAAGCTGTAAAAGAGGGCAGACATATATATGAAAATATCAAAAAAACAGTACACTTTTCAATAGCAACAAATGTTGGAGAAATAGTTACAATGTTTATGGGGTTAATATTAGGTTTTAATGCTCCATTGGTCGCAATACAATTATTATGGATAAATTTAGTTACAGACTCACTTCCAGGAATAGCATTAGGCTTAGAGCCAATCGACAAAGATATTATGAACAAAAAGCCTAAGAAAGTAAATGAAAGCATATTTGCAGGAGGACTTTGGGGTAAAATTATAGTAGAAGGTATTATGATAGGAACTTTAACACTATTTGCATTCAGTTTGGGAAATAAGTTATATGGATTACAAGTAGGAAGAACAATGGCATTCTTTACATTAAGTGCATCAGAACTGGTACACAGTTTTAATATAAAAAGTGAATATTCAGTATTTAAAGTAGGAATATTTAATAATTTATATCTAATAGGAGCAGTAGTAGTAGGCTTAGCTTTGCAAAGTGTAGTTATTTTAAATAGTAGTATTGCTACAATATTTGATAGTGTTCCATTAAATAAAACTCAATGGTTGTATGCAATTATAATTTCAATTTTACCACTAGTAATTGTAGAAATACAAAAAGCAATAAATGAATTTAGATTTGGAAAGATTGTTTATCCAAAAAAAGAAGCACTACAAAAATTATAAAATATAAAGGAATGAGCACTTTATAGCTTCATTCCTTTACAGTATCTAGGCTAACTTTATATATGTTACAAGCATTCATTCTTTGCAAATATTCATAGTTACCAGTATAGGTATTTTTTATATAATCTTCATCTACTCCACCATTGCAAATTAATATAAAAGTTTGCTCACTACTAAATATTTCATCTATTTTCTCTTGATTATTTGAATCTATTACAATAGATTTATCTACAAGAGTAAATAAGTATAAATCATCTAAAAATCTATTTTGCCCAGGATTGAAAACATAAACAATTGGTAAATCTTCATTTTCAATTTTTTGAACAATAGAATCATACTGAGAATATGTAAACTCTATTTGTGTATTAAAAATAAGTGGACTATATAAAACTATTAAAAACATTAATATTAGTAAAAATAATGTTTCTTTATTTTTAATGTGTTCTAAAAAGTATTTTTTTATTAAATAAAATACTAGTATTAATGTAACAGAATATATTGGAATAATATATCTTATTTCAGTATATGGGCTATTCTTTATTACCATTATTAAATAAAGGATAATTGGTACTATAAACATATAAATATAAGAGTTTAATCTGATTTTTGTTTTTCTTTTTTTACAACATAAAATAGCAATTACTATAAAAACTAAAATAAGTATATAGTTAAAAAAGTCTTTATTGATAATTGATAAATAAGTTTTAGATTTATCAATAAAAGTGGCATCACTACCATTTTGTATTCCTCTATATCCAAAAAATACATGTTCAATTGAATATGGAAATATTAATAAATAAATAGCAGCACTTAAAATTATAGCCAAATTATATCTTAGTAAATTTTTATATTTTTTATGTTTAATACATTTGAAAACGTATAAAGCATATAAAGCAAAAGCATAAATAAAGAAATAATAATGAGTTAATCCACCTAATATAAGAAAAATTCCAACAGGTAATAAACTCTTTAGAGTAAGCTCTTTTGCTCTCCAAATCTTCATATAAAAATAGGTAGTACCTAAAATCAACATATTACATAGCTCATACATTCTAATATACATTGAACTATTAATAGAAACAAAAGAAAATCCATTAATAAAACACATTAGAATAGAATATAAAGGATTTCTAAATATAATTCTGCTTATCTTATAAACAAATACACTAGAAATAGCAAATATAAATATGTTTAATATAATTCCAGTCCATTTTGAAAAATGATTAATAGAAAATGTTGATGCAATTCTTAGTAAAAAATAATACAAAGGAGGGTGGCAATCATTTTTTTGATTTTCATATACAGGTTTTAAATTCCAAACTTCATAATCATTTACTTCTAGATAATCTAAATAATATTCCTTATCATGCCAATTATTTAAAAAATCTGCATTATCTGTTATATTTAATTTATCATAGTTCATTAATCCATAAGAATACATTTCATCCATATGGAAATATGATTTACTAGTTCCAACATAGAATCTTAAGGCAATTTGCAGTACAGTAATAAGTATTACCAATAAAACTACCTTATTTTTGTCAGTTAATTTTTTCATTCAATTCACCTTCAAATATACTAACATAAAAATAGAAAAAATACAATTGCTAACATATAAATTCTTATAGCTTTGGTTACTATTCAGACTTAAAGGCATATAATCCGCTAAAAGCAGGAATTATATGTTTTTCCTCAGGCTTTTTGATTATTTTCTTTCGAAAAGAACATATAATTCCTGCTTTTAGCTGAAAAGTGCTATCAATTTTTTTAGAGTGAATGGTAACTTATATAAGATTAAAAAAGATAAAAAAAGAGTAATAAAAATTAAAAAATATATGTTATAATAATTAAACAAAGGAGAAGAGAACAAATGGGTAGAAGAAAAAATAAAAAAACAATTAAAATTATATTTGCATTTATTATAGCAATACTGGTTGGAATTGCAAGCTATTTTAATATAGACATTCCAGGATATATAAATAATGAAGCAAAAGAAAATGTAATATCTTATACTACATCATTTGACTTAAGTACAATACCAGAATTTACAGATGAGCCATATGTGGTATTAAATAATAATGAACCAGAATTTAATGAAGAAGATTTTACAAAAGAAACATTTGAAGAATACAGCGAATTAGATGTTTTAGGTAGATGTGGTCCAGCCTTTGCTAATATTGGGATAGAAACAATGCCGACAGAAGAAAGAGGAGAAATAGGACAAATAAAGCCATCTGGATGGCAAACAATAAAATATGATAATATAGATGGAAAATATCTGTATAATCGTTGCCACCTAATAGGTTATCAATTAACTGGTGAAAATGATAATGAAAAAAATTTAATAACTGGCACAAGATATATGAATGTAGAAGGAATGCTCCCTTTTGAAAACATGGTAGCAGATTATATAGAAACAACTGAAAATCATGTTTTATATAGAGTTACACCAATTTTTGAAGGAGAAAATTTAGTAGCAAGTGGAGTACAAATGGAAGCAAAATCAGTTGAAGACAATGGTGAAGGAATTTGCTTTAATGTATATGTATATAATTCACAGCCTGGGATAGAAATTGATTATACCACAGGTGCTAGCAAATTATTGGAATAATATATTGAAAAAATAAGTTATTTATAGTAAAATAAATAAGTAAAATTTATAAGGCAGGTTCTCATCCTGCCTAAGTCTATAACAAATTATATCTATAGTTTTATATCATGTATATTTCTATACAAAAAATCACAAGTTTTAAAATTAAAGGAGAGGGTGAATTGAAGTTAGAGTTGTTTAATAATTTAATTAATAATACCAAAGAAAATAACGTAGTAAAAAGTTTTATAAAAGAGTTAAGTGACATTATAGAAGAGAAATTTTTAAAAAATAAGTTATCAAATGTTCCAGAAGAAAAACGCTCTCTAATACAAGAACTACAAGACGAGAATAGATTAACAATTGAGTATAGAGATAAAATGTATATAGAAAGGAATCATATTTTAAATGACTATGCAAAAAAAACTACAAATAAAGGAACAATGTATTACATATATAATAAATCTGATAAAGACTATTTATTAACAATATGTGAAAAAGGAAAAAGTCACGAAATTATTAAGGTATCAGAAAATGATTTACCAGAAGGAGCAAGAATAGATACTGTTCTAAGAAAACAAAATGGAAGCTATATAGTAGATAATGAAGCAACAAAATATGTAGAAGAGAAAATGACAGAGAAGTTTAATAAATTAATAGAAGAACAAACAGAAAAAATGACTGAGCGTCGTGTAGAAGGACACTTATATGAAATAATTGAGAGTTCAAAAAGTGATGTATGGCTAATGGATATACAGGTGGATAGAAACAATGGCAAATGTTTTCAAGAATTTTTTGAAGAAACTTTTGAAAATGTTAAAAAGGGAGATGTATTTCAATACATAAATGGTAAGTATGTTAAATATGACGAGAAAAAAAGAACATAATCCGACATATTCTCATAAAATATAAAGAACAAATATATTTTATGGAGGAATAATATGGCAAAAATAAAAGTCTTTAATAATGACACAAACCGTATGGAAACATATTATAGAAATGAAAATGAGGCAATGCCTTATAATACAAATAGAACACTGTTAGTAAGAGAATTTAGAGGTTCCAGCAATAGTAACACTTTATGGACAACAAAAAGAGCTATGCAAAGTTGGAATTCAACCAGATACCTATATGGTGCACCAATACCAGTAGGTTTTGCATTTAAAAGACCTTGGGAAGGAGGGCATGGAAATCAGTCACATGACTTGATACATACAGTTGAACATATAAAAATTTATAATAGAAGATAGATATAACTTGTGTTTTTAGAGGTAAATTTATAAGTATTAGCAAATATAAATGCTAATGCTTATTTTTATAGAAAAAATTTCTAATAATTGAATGTAAACTGATTGACAAAAGAACAAAAGTTTGATAATATATAGCAAATAAATAGAGGTGAATTTTAAAATGAGCAACAAAGATTTATATATAAGAAGTAGTTCAGCAGAATTTCTAATATTTGAACAACAGAAAAAAGAACAAGGAATTGAAGTTCGTTTTGAAGATGGAGATTTATGGCTAACTCAAAAAGCATTAGGAGAATTGTATAATACATCAAAACAAGATATAAGTTATCATTTAAGTAATATCTTTAAAGAACTAGAATTGGAACAAAATTCAGTTGTCAAAAATTATTTGACAACTGCTTCAGATGGAAAAAAATATAAAACAAATTACTATAATTTAGATGCAGTAATCTCTGTTGGATATAGAGTAAATACAGATAGAGCAATTCAATTTAGAAGATGGGCAACAAATGTATTAAAAGAGTTTTCAAAAAAAGGATATATTATAGATAAAAAAAGAATGGAAAATGGAACATTTTTTGATGAAGATTATTTCGAATCATTACTTGCAGAAATTAGAGAAATAAGATTATCAGAAAGAAGATTTTACCAAAAAATAACAGATATATATGCAACATCTATCGATTATGATAGTAAATCTCCTACAACAATCAAATTTTTTAAAAAAGTTCAAAATAAGATGCACTATGCAGTGACTCATCAAACAGCAGCAGAAATAATTTATAATAGAGCAGACCATACAAAAGAACATATGAACTTAACTAATTGGAAAAATTCTCCAAATGGTAAAATATTAGAAACAGATGTAGTTATTGCTAAAAATTATTTAAAGAAAGAAGAACTAGAACAATTAGAACTTATTGTTTCAGCTTTCTTAGATTTAGCTGAGGCAAGAGCAAAAAGAAATATTCCCATGACTATGGAAGACTGGGCAAATAGAATAGATAAATATTTATTATCAGATGATAGAGATGTATTAAAAGATGCAGGTAAAATATCTCATGAAATTGCAAAGGAAAAAGCGTTAACAGAATTTGAAAAGTACAGAATTGTACAAGATAAATTATACAAATCTGATTTTGATAAATTAATAGAAAGTAGTGAAAATTAGCATATAGCATATCGGGGTATAGAAAGAATCGTTGAACAAGAAGCAACAAAAAAAGTATTTGATAAAGAATAAAAAAAATTTTCTAAAGCTATTTAATGATAAATAAATATTTATCCAAGCATAATTAATAAAAAATTATAAGTTGACAAAAAGAACATAATTCGACAAATTTTCATAAGATATAAAGAACAAAAATATCTTATGGAGGAATAATATGGCAAAGATAAAAATTTTTAATAATGATACAAACCGTATGGAAACATATTATAGAAATGAAAATGAGGCAATGCCTTATAATACAAATAGAACACTGTTAGTAAGAGAATTTAGAGGTTCCAGCAATAGTAACACTTTATGGACAACAAAAAGAGCTATGCAAAGTTGGAATTCAACCAGATACCTATATGGTGCACCAATACCAGTAGGTTTTGCATTTAAAAGACCTTGGGAAGGCGGACATGGAAATCAGTCACAACACTATGCAGGAGTAGCATTTGATGTTGGCCAAAGATTAAGTAATAGCGAAAGAAATAGATTATGGAACACTGCAAATAACTCTCGGTGTGTGGACATATGTAGAACCGCAAAATTTAACCCCTACCTGGGTGCACTTTGATAAACGTTTTGGAAGGCCAGCTTGTAGCACAGGAGGATATCCAGTAATTAGAAGAGGAAGCATTAGCACATATGTATTGATAGCACAAGATGACTTAAATACATTAGGATTTAGAACAGGAGGGTTAGACGGAATATTTGGAAGTGCAACAGAACAAGCAGTAAGAAATTATCAGAATTCAAGAGGATTACCAAGCGATGGAATTGTTGGATGTAATACTTGGCGATCACTTCAAGAAAATGTAGTAGGAACAGGAAGAACCAGTACAACAATAGACTAAAAAAACATTGTTATATCGACTGGTTACCATTCATTCTAAATTAATTTATAGCACTTTGTAGCCAAAAGAAGGAATTATATGTTCTTTTCGAAAGAAAATAAACAAACAGCATGAGAAAAAACATATAATTTCTTCTTTTGGCGGATTACATATTTCTAACTCTGAATGATAAGATTGGCTATGGAAATTTTATTAAATTTAATTGTTATTTAATAAAATTGCTGTTATAATACTTAATAATAAATTAAAGGAGAAGGAATAATGAAAAGGATAGTATCAATACAAGACATATCATGTATAGGAAAATGTTCTGAAACTGTAGCACTTCCTATAATTTCAAGCATGGGCATAGAAACAGCAATATTACCAACATCACTACTTTCAACTCATACAGCATTTAAAAATTTTACATTCAAAAACTTAGTAGACGAATGTAAAAAAATAATAAAACATTGGAAACAAGAAAAATTTGAATTTGACTTAATATACATAGGTTACACAGGAACAGAAGAAATACTGGATTTAGTATTGTATTTTATAGAACAATTTAAAACAGACAAAAACTTATTAGTATTTGACCCTGCAATGGCAGATCATGGTAAGATGTATAGTGGAATAAGTAAAAATATAATAGAAAAAATGAAAGAAATATGCAAAAAAGCAGATTATCTTAGACCAAATTTAACAGAAAGTACATTACTATTAGGACAAGAATATAAAGAAAATCATACTATATCAGAAATAGAAGAAACAGCAATAAACTTAAGCAAAATTGGACCTAAAAATATAGTTATAACAGGAGTAGAAAAAGAAGAAAAAATCGGGGCTTTAGGTTACAATGGCAAAGAATTTTATAGCAACTTTGAAACTAAATATAATGTAAGTTATCATGGAACAGGAGATGTATTCACAAGCACATTATCAGGTTGCCTCGTTCAAGGAAAATCAATGAAAGAAGCAATAAAAATTGCAACAAAATTTACAACTGAATGTGTAAGATTAACATATGAAGATAAAAATGGAACCAAATATGGAGTAAATTTTGAAGAAGCTCTGCCATATTTACTTAAATTAATGTTGTAAAATTACTAATTTTATGATATTCTTATGTGAGGAAAATAGTAAAAGGAAGGAAGTATAGTTTATATGAAAGTTATATTATTACAAGATATTAAAAACGTTGGAAGAAAAGAGCAAGTAATAGAAGCAAATGATGGATATGCAAGAAACTATCTATTTCCAAAAAAACTAGCAATAGAAGCTAGCAAAGATAATATGTTGAAACTACAAGCAAAGAAAACAGCAGAAGCAAATAAGAAAAAAGCTGAGATAGAAACAAACAAAGAAATAGCAAAAAAAATAGAAAAAATAGAATTACAAATAAAAGCAAAATCAGGAGAAAATGGAAAAATTTTTGGAGGTATTACATCAAAAGAAATTGCAGAAGAATTAAAAATACAATACAAATTTGAAATAGATAAGAAAAAAATAGTTTTAAAAGAAACAATAAAGAACCTAGGAAGATTTTCAGCCGAAATTAAATTTGGTGATGGAATAAATGCAAAACTAACTATAAATGTTCAAAGTAAGTAATATGCTTTGAAAAGAAAAGAGGGCAAAATGGATGTAGGAAAAATACCACCACATGATGTCGATGCAGAACAAGCAATTCTAGGAAGTATGTTAACAGATCAAGATGCAGTTATAGATGCAATGGAAGTTCTAAAACCAGAAGATTTTTACAGAGAAGATAATAAATTTATTTATCAAGCAATAATAAATTTATATAATAGAGGCGAACCAATAGATATTATTACTGTAAAAGCAGAATTAACCTCTATGCAAAAATTTGAAGCAGTTGGGGGAATAGAATATTTAGCAACATTACCAGATAAAGTACCACTAGTTGCAAATGCAGATAAATATATAAAAATAGTAGAAGAAAAATCTATACTAAGGCAACTAATTAAAGCTGCAAATGAAATACAAAGTTTAGGTTATGCCCAAAATGAAGAGATAGATAATATTGTAGACCAGTCTGAAAAAATGATTTTTAATATAATGCAAGGAAAAAATCAAAAAGGCTATACACAAATAAAAGATGTTTTAGTAGAGACATTTGCAGAGTTAGAAAAGCTATACAATCAAAAAGAAACTATAACAGGTGTACCAACAGGCTTTGCGGATTTAGATTATAAAACAGCAGGATTGCATAATTCGGATTTAGTACTTATTGCAGCAAGACCAGCCATGGGAAAATCAGCATTTGCATTAAATATTGCAACATATGCTGCAATAAATACTAAAAAGCCTGTAGTTATATTCAATCTTGAAATGTCAAAAGAACAACTAGTAAATAGAATGTTATGTAGTGAAGCAATGGTGGATAGTAACAAAATAAGAACAGGAAAAATAGATGAAGAAGATTGGATAAAACTTGCCACAGCATTAGGACCATTATCAGAAGCTCCAATATATATAGATGACACACCTGGCATATCAGTAGCAGAAATAAGAGCAAAGTGCAGAAAACTAAAACTAGAAAAAAACATAGGATTAGTTGTAATAGACTATCTACAATTAATCCAAGGTAGTGGGAAAAGAAATGCAAGTAGAGAACAAGAAATTTCTGAAATAAGTAGATCATTAAAAATACTTGCGAAAGAACTAGATGTACCAGTAATAGCACTGTCACAGTTATCAAGAGCAGCAGAAGCAAGACAAGACCATAGACCAATGCTTTCAGATTTACGTGAATCTGGAGCAATAGAGCAAGATGCAGATATAGTAATGTTTTTATATCGAGATGATTATTATAATCCAGATTCTGAAAAAAAGAACATTGCAGAAGTAATTTTAGCAAAACATAGGGCAGGTTCAACCGGAACAGTAGAATTGTTGTGGATGGGAAACTACACAAAATTCGCAAATTTGGACAAGTACAGAGAATAGGAGAATTTGAATGTTTGGATTATCAAATGAAATTTATTCTAAAATAATAGAAATAGTTAAAAAATATAATTATGATTTTTTCATTTTTGGTTCTAGAGCAAGAGGAGACTATAAGAATAATTCAGATATAGATATTGCTATATATGGACAAATAACTGAAAAAGAAGAAATGATGATAAGAAATGATTTTGACATGCTACAAATTCCATACACAATAGATTTAGTATTTATTATTAAAATAGAGAAAGAAGAATTACTAAAATCTATAAAAAAGGAGGGAATAAAACTACAATGAACAGATTTAGTCAAAAAAAAGAAGATTTTTTAAATGCATTAGATAGATTACAAGAAGCATTACAACAAGAACCTACAGAGCTCGTAATAGATGGGACATTGCACAGATTTGAATTTACATTTGAATTAGCATGGAAATTAATAAAAAGCTATCTAGAATACATGGGAGTGGCAGAAACAACTGGAAGCCCAAGAGAAACAATACAAAATGGGTTTAAACAAGGAATAATAGAAAATGGTGAAGAATGGATAAATATGATGCTTTCTAGAAATAGTTTATCCCATATATATGACGAAAAAACATCACGAGAAATATATAATAAAATAAAAAATAATTATATAAATCTTTTCACAAGACTAAGGGAGAGACTGGAAAATATTTAAACTAGGAGAAATTATGCTAAGAAATGAAGTTTTAAAAACAATAAAAAAATATAATTTAATTAGTAAAGGAGACAAAATAGTAATTGGCGTATCAGGAGGTCCAGATTCTATATGTTTGCTACATGTTCTGGACAGTTTAAAAGAAGAATTAGGAATAGAACTATATGTAGCACATGTTAACCATATGATACGACAGGTGGCAGATGATGAAACAAAATATGTACAAAACTTTTGCAAAAAATTAGGAATAGAATGTTTTATTAAAAAAGAGGATATAACAAAACTTGCAAAAGAACAAAAAAAAGGAACAGAAGAAGTACGGGAGAAATGTAAGATATGAATTTTTTAATGAGATTTTAGAAAAAACAAATTCAAATAAAATAGCAACAGCACATAATAGTAATGACAGGGCAGAAACAGTAATATTAAACATATTACGTGGAAGCGGACTTTCCGGATTAAAAGGGATAGAACCAAATAGAGAAGGAAAATATATTAGGCCATTAATTAATATAAATAGAGATGACATTGAAAAATATTGCGAAGAGAACAATTTGAAACCAAAATATGATGAATCAAATAATGAAAACATATATAGTAGAAATAAAGTAAGAAATGAAATAATACCATACATAAAAAAAGAATTTAATCCCAATATTATAAAAACAATAAATAGACTATCTGATGTTGCAACAGAAGAAAATGAATATTTACAAGAAATAACAAAACAGGAATACGAAAAAATATTTATAAAAGAAGGAAACAACATAATATTAAATTTAAAAAAATTTAATAACCTAGAATTAGTAATAAAAAGAAGAATAATACTATATACTATAAATGAAGTCTTGCATACTACAAGTGGAATAGAAAAAGTAAATATAGATGACATTATAAAATTATGTAGTAATAATATAGGAAATAAATATTTAACTCCAATAAAAGAGATAAAAATATATGTTAAAAAAGGGAAAATATATTTTATAAAAAGTTAAATAAAGTCTTGAATTTGAATATATGGTATGTTATATTAATAGAACAAACAAGAGAAAAGAAAGGTAAGGTAAAATATGAAAAGTAATTTAAAAACAATAGTCATGTGGCTGATTATAGGAATAGTCTGCTTAATATTAATTTCAGCAATAATGGAAAATTCTGAAACGAAAATGTCATATGACGAATTAATAGGAGCTATCAATAATGGAGGAGTAGAGAGCATAGAGCTTCAAGCAGATGGAAATAAGGCATATGTTAAATTGAAAAATAATAATATTGAAAAAGAAGTAAACATACCTAGCATAGATGCTTTTATGGCAGAAATAAGTGATGATTTAGCAAGTCAAAGTTTTGAATTTGAAGAAAAATCACAATCAATTTGGATAACAATACTTGGACTTTTATCGCCATTTGCAATAATTATAGTTTTCTTTATATTCTGGTTTTTACTAACAAGTTCTTCACAAGGTGGAGGAAATAAAACAATGACATTTGGGAAAAGTAGAGCTAGAGTAATGGCTGGAACAGAAAAAGGAAAAATAACATTCAAAGATGTTGCAGGTGTAGACGAAGAAAAGGAAGAATTACAAGAAATAGTAGAATTTTTAAAATCACCAAAAAAATTTACAGACATGGGAGCTAGAATTCCCAAAGGAGTGTTATTAGTAGGTCACCCAGGAACAGGAAAAACACTTTTAGCAAAAGCAGTAGCAGGAGAAGCTGGAGTACCATTTTTCATAATAAGTGGTTCAGACTTTGTAGAAATGTTCGTTGGTGTAGGTGCATCAAGAGTAAGAGATTTATTTGATCAAGCTAAGAAAAACGCACCATGTATAGTATTTATAGATGAGATAGATGCAGTAGGTCGTCAAAGAGGAGCAGGTTTAGGTGGAGGACATGATGAAAGAGAACAAACATTAAACCAACTATTAGTAGAAATGGATGGATTTTCAGCTAATGAAGGTGTAATAGTACTCGCAGCAACAAACAGACCAGATGTATTAGATAAAGCATTACTAAGACCTGGAAGATTTGACAGACAAATAGTAGTATCAGCTCCAGATGTAAAAGCAAGAGAAGAAATTTTAGAAGTTCATAGTAGACAAAAGAAATTAGGTGATGATGTAGACTTAAAAATAATAGCAAAAAACACAGCAGGGTTTTCAGGTGCAGACTTAGAAAATGTAATGAATGAAGCTTCACTTTTAGCAGCAAGAAGAAATAAAACTCAAATAAATATGCAAGAAGTAGAAGATGCAATGATAAAAGTAACAATGGGACCAGAAAAAAGAAGTAGAATAAGAAGCGATAAAGAAAATAAACTAGTAGCATTCCATGAAGCAGGCCATGCAGTAGTAAGCCATTATTTACCAACTCAAGATACGGTACATCAAATATCAATAGTACCAAGAGGAATGGCCGGGGGATATACAATGTATAGACCAGATGAAGACAAAAACTTTATGTCAAAAGTAGAAATGGAAGAAAGCATTGTAGGTCTATTAGGAGGAAGAGTAGCAGAAAGCATAGTACTAGATGATATATCAACAGGAGCAAGCAACGATATAGAAAGAGCATCAAAAATAGCAAGAGACATGGTAACAAAATATGGAATGAGTGATACACTGGGAACAATAACATTTGGTTCAGGGCAAGAAGAAGTATTTTTAGGAAGAGATTGGACACAAACAAAAAATTATAGCGAAGAAACATCAGCAAAAATAGATGAAGAAGTAAAGAAAATAATAGATAATGCATATAATAAGGCAAAAGAAATATTAACAATGCATAGCGATAAATTACACACAGTAGCGAACATACTATTGGAAAAGGAAAAAATTGACGGAGAAGAGTTTGATTCAATATTTACAGAGTAAACATATAAAGAACTAGGAACTAACAGTTACCTAGTTTTTTGCAAAGTTGTTAAAATATTTTGCGAAAATAAAAAAAATTGTATTGACAATGAAATAAAAAATGAAGTATACTAAAAATGTAAGTTATATTATTTCTATTCTATATATTGCTGTATAAGTGTGCTTTAAAGCGTAGAGGAAAGAATAACTATACAAAAAAGCAACAAGAGAAAATCCAAAAAAGAAAAACAAAAGGAAACGGAGGAAAGTAAATGAAAGAGAGAGTAAAAGAAAATGAAGATGTAAGCAAATGCAAAACACATCTAAAAAAACGAAGAGGAATAACCTTAATAGCCCTAATAATAACAATAATAGTATTATTAATACTAGTAGCAATAACAATAGATGTAGCAGTAGATGGAAAGTTATTCGATACAGCGAAAGACGCAGTAGATAAAACAAATAATAAAGTAGGACAACAGCAAAATAGAGTAGATGAATTAATGGGAGAGTTAGATAATGCACTAAACACATCAGGAGGTAATAGCCTATCTCCAGGTGATAAAGCAGATACAACAACCAAATATGAAGATAGTAATGGAGATATAGCAGTAATCCCAGCAGGTTTTACAGTATCAGGATTAGCAGAAGAAAATAAAATTGATGATGGACTAGTAATATACCTAATACCAGATGGAGAAACAGTAGATTGGGCAAATGGAGCAGAAGTAGCAACAGCACAAACAACATATGACCAATTTGTATGGATACCAATATCACATGAACAAATAAATAACATGTATATATGCCAAGCAAAAACAGGAGAAAATGGAAACTGTAATATAGAAGTAGTAAATGGAGAAGCGAAGTGTACAGTGCATAATTCAAGCCAAATGGCAGGAAGACTATATGCAACAGATAGTGGAGAATCTTTTGAAAAAGCTTATACTGAAGTTTATACACCAAATACAGGACGAAGAGAGCCAGATGTATTAACACATTCAACTTATGCTGATGGAAATAGCACACTTTTAACACAACTATCAAGTATACTAGGAACAGAAGGCTATGATACAACAGCAAATTTCAAACAAAGTTTGCAAGAAGAATATAACGAGGTTGTAAAAAGTGTATATGAAAACCAAGGATTTTATGTAGGTAGATATGAAACAAGTAATATGGTAAATAGTAATACAAATTCAACAGTAAGAACAGTTGCAGGAACAAAAACAGGTATGGGAACCATAATATGGCATAGAATGTATGCTCAGCAAAAGAAATATGCAGAAAATAAAGGATTAACAAGTGTAAAAAGCACAATGATGCAAGGCTCAGCATATGATCAAGTAATGAAATTTGTGGAAAATGGAACAAGACCAGATGGAAGAACTTACACAATAAAAACAGTAGGAAATGTAGGGCATGAACTTTCATTAATTACAACAAAACCATATCAAACAGGTGGAAGAGATTATTCTACAAATTATACAGGAACAACACTATACAACGACAAAGTAAAAAACATATATGACTTAGAAGGAAATGTTGATACGAGGACTACAGAGGCCAGCGATGACGAATACAGAGTTGACAGGGGTGGTACTTACTCCGACAGTGAATCTGCGAGCTATCGTGGCGGTAGGTGGGCGGGTGCCGGTGATAGCACATCTGGTTCGCGTCTCCAGCTTTACATAGGGCTGTAAGCTAACAGCAAGCAAGTAATTTCTAGTACTTAAGTAATGACAATGTAGAAAATCGGAATTCAGATTCCGCAAGTTTATATAAATATATGAAAACTATACAATTCTCAAATAGAATTGAGAAAATTTGTATAGTTTTTTTTAGCTTGTGAGTTTGTCAATACTAATGTATGAAATTTCTTAAATAATAGTTACCATTCAAAATCACAAATAAGAAGTCCGCCAAATCTCGTCGGAGTTTCTATTTATCTAAAATTGAGCCCACGCCGGATACGCGTGTCGATGTTTTTCGGGAGTCCTCAATTTTATCTAAATAGAAAGCTCCTGCGTTTGGCTACTTTGTTTTATATCATGTAAGCTATATACTGAATGGTAATGGTTTTTCATATAAAATTTTTAAAAAATATTGCTATTATGTAAAGAATGTGATAAGATATTCAGTATCAGTTTAAAAGAAGAGAGGTATGTATATATGAAAAAGGTAGAACCAAATTTTAATTTTATCAATATGGAACATAATATTATGAAATTTTGGGAAGATGAAAAATGTTTCCAAGAACTTCTAGAAAAAAACAAGGATGGTAAAAAATTTAGATTTTTAGATGGACCAATTACAGCAAACAATCCAATGGGAATTCACCATGCTTGGGGAAGAACTTTAAAAGATATATACATACGTTACAAAGGTATGAACGGCTATACATCACATTATAGAAATGGGTTTGATGGACAAGGACTTTGGATAGAAGTTGAAGTTGAAAAAGAATTAGGTTTTAATGATAAAAAAGATATAGAAAAATATGGACTAGATAAATTTACTAAGAAATGTTTAGCAAGAGTAGATCATTTCTCAAAAACAATTACAGAACAATCAAAAAGGTTAGGACAGTGGATGGATTGGGATAATTCGTATTATACAAATACAGAAGAAAATATAACAGCAATATGGCATTTCTTAAAAAAATGTCATGAAAAAGGAATGATTGAACAATCATTTAGACCAATGCCTTGGTGTCCAAGATGTGGAACATCTTTATCAGAACATGAAATGGCAGGTTCATATAAACAATTAGTTCACAAAGCAGTATATTTTAAATTACCACTTATTGGAACAGACAGTAAAATAGTAGTTTGGACAACAACACCTTGGACATTATCTTCAAATGTAGCATTAGCAGTTAATCCTGAAATTGATTATGTAAAAGTTAAAGTAAAATCAGATGATAAATATTTAATAATGGGAAGAAATGCACTAAGCATGATAGGAGACGACAAAATAGAAGTAGTAGACAGTTTCAAAGGAGAAAAACTAGTAGGACTAGAATACGAAACATGTTTCCCAGAATTTGAAGAACAAAAAGATATTAATCATAGAGTAGTTGCATGGGAAGATGTTTCAAGTGAAGATGGAACAGGAGTTGTTCACATAGCTCCAGGTTGTGGTGCAGAAGACTATGAATTAGGAAAAAGAGAAGGCTTGCCAGTCGTAATTCCAATTGATGATGAAGGTGTAATTATAGAAGGATTTGGATTTATGACAGGACATAACACAAAAGAGGTAGCACAACTTGTATTTGATGAACTAGAAAAAAGAAATAAATTATATAAAATAGAAGAACATGAACACAGCTATCCAGTATGCTGGAGATGTAAAAGTGAAGTAGTTTTCAAAGCAGTTCGTGAATGGCATATAAATAGTGATAAAATAAGAGATAAATTAATAGAAGCAGCAAGAACAGTAAAATGGACACCAGAATTTGCAGGAAAAAGAATGGAAGACTGGCTAAAAAATATGGGTAATTGGGCAATTTCTAGAAAAAGATTTTATGGCTTACCATTACCAATATATCCTTGCGAAGAATGTGGCAAAGTAACAGTAGTAGGTTCAAGAGAAGAACTAAAAGAACTAGCAGTAGACCCTAAAAAAGTAGATGAATTACCAGATTTACACAGACCTTGGATAGATGAAATTGAAATAGTATGTCCACATTGTGGAAAGCATGTAACAAGAATTAAAGAAGTAGGAGATTGCTGGCTAGATGCAGGAATAGTAGCATTTTCAACACTAAAATATTTTACAGATAAAGAATATTGGAAACAATACTTCCCAGCAGAATGGGTAACAGAAATGAAAGAACAAATAAGATTATGGTTTTATTCATTACTATTCATGTCTGTTGTACTAGAAGAAAGAGCACCATATGAATCAGTATTAACATATAGTGCAGTAGTAAAAGAAGATGGTGGGAAATTCTCAAAATCTGGATACATGATAAAATTTGATGAAGCAGCAGAAAAAATAGGCGCAGATCCAATAAGATATTTATATGCAGGAGCACAAGTAAATAATGATGTTAGATTTGGATTTAATTTAGGAGACGAATCAAGAAGAAAACTATTAAATTTCTGGAATATATATGTATTCTTTAACACATATGCAATACTAGATATGCCAAACTTAAAAGATTATAAACTAGACATGTCTAAGCTAGAAAAATCTGATAAATGGCTTTTAGCAAGATTAAACAAATTCATAGCAGTTGCTAAAAAAGAAATGGATGCATATCAAGTTTCAAATTTAGTAAAAGAATTTGAAATATTTGTAGATGACATTTCAAACTTCTATGTAAGAGTAAATAGAAAAAGATTCTGGAAAATAGGAGAAGATGAAGATAAAACATTATGCTATTATCTATTATACACAGCAATAAAGAAAATGACACAGATTATGGCACCAATAATACCATTTATGACAGAAGAAATTTGGCAAAACATGGTAAGAAGCTTTGAACCAGATGAAGCAAAATCAGTACATTTAAGTGATTATCCAGCAGTAGTAGCAGAATACGAAAATGAAGAGATACTAAAAGAAGTAGAAGAAATAAGAAAAATAATAGCATTAGGATTAATGCTTAGAAATGAAAAACAACTAAAAGTAAGGCAACCATTAAATTCTATGTATGTATCTTGTGAAAAAGACATTGAAAAATCAATGAAAGACTTCGAAAATATTATAAAAGAAGAACTAAATATAAAACAAATAGAATTAATAAAAGATGAGAAAGTCTTAAATGATGAATATTTAATGGTAAATTTCAAAGTAGCCGGAAGGCTGTTAAAAGAAAAAATCCAAAGCTTCAAAGAAAAAATAGAAAACTTAAGTGAAACAGAAATGCAAGACTTAGTAGCAAAATTTAATAACGAAGAAATTACAGAAATAGAAGTACCAGGATTTGGAACATTTACAAAAGAAGTATTCTTAAAAAATATGAGACCAAAAGCACATATAGTAGTAATAAAAGAGGGAGACTATTGTATAGCCTTAGATACAATATTAACAGAAGACTTAATAGTAGAAGGAATGTATAGAGACCTAGTAAGAACTCTGCAAGTACTAAGAAAAGAGGCAGGACTTAAAGTAGAACAAAGAATAAATTTAAGCTTGCAAACAGAAGGAAAATTAATGCAAAAAGTTCTAGCAAACTATTTAGATAAAATAACAGGAGATACATTAACAGAAAACTTCATGAAAACAAAAATAGAAAAACCAGACATAGAAAAAGAAATAACAATAAATGGAGAAAATATAATAGTACAAATAAAAGGTTTGTAAAAAAATAGGGTACTCTCGAAAGAGTACCTTGTTTTTTATCAATTTTTTATAATGTTAACTTTAAGTGACAAATTTCCAACCTCAATTGGTAGATTTACGTGCGGGAAATAGTTAAAATAAATATAAATAAAATATTGAAAGGAAGATGTATTATGAAATTTAATGAAAAATTAATTCAATTAAGAAAAGAAAAAGGATTATCACAAGAAGAGCTAGGAGAAAAATTAAATGTAGCAAGGCAAACAATATCAAAATGGGAATTAGGAGAAACAACACCAGAAATGGATAAGTTAGTTCAGATAAGTGAAATTTTTGATATAAGCCTAGATAATTTAATAAAAGATAAACAAGAAGTAAAAACAGAAAATAATACAAATACACAAAAACTTGCAGGAATTATTATTACTATTCTAAAAGTATGTGGAATATTACTAGCTATATATTTAATACTTGTAGTTATTGCAGGTATTATGTTCTCTGTAATACCAAAAACTAATGTAGAAAAAGTAGAGAATGAAAATGAAATAGTACAAATTGAGTAAAATAATATTCCAAAAATAATAAAGAAGTGATATAATGTTCAAAAGGAGGAATATTATGAAAGAATTCATTATAAAAGTAGAAGGAATGAAATGCTCTGGTTGTGAAAAAAGAATTGTAAATGTTTTAAGCAAATTGCCATATGTAGAAAAAGTAACAGCAGATTATACCAAAGGCACAGTTACAATTATAGCAGAAAGCATTAATGAAAAAGAAATAGAAGAAAAAATTGATGATTTAGGTTTTACAGTAAAAAGATAACAATTATTCTAAAAATGATAAAATAATAACACTCTTATAACTTAATAGACATCTAAATATATTAAAATTTTGTAGGGGCGAGCATTGCTCGTCTTTGCATGTATGTGTATATCTCTTCTGTCTTAGTATGAACGGTAACAAAAAATAAATATAAATTTAAAATTTTGCTTGACAAAATTAATAGCCTGTGATATATTAGGGGCAACAAAAATAGGAATAATTCCTATTTAGAAAGGCAAAAATATGGAGAAATATTCTAGGCAAAGACAAGAAATTTTAGATTTTCTAATTGAATCTTATGATCATCCAACAGCAGAAGAAATTTATGCCGAGGTGAAAAAAAGAGGATCTACTGCAAGTAAGGGAACAGTATATAGAAATCTGAATTTTTTGAGCGAGAAAGGTATAATCGAAAAAATCTCTATGCTAAATGGAGCAGATAGATATGATTATAAAAAAACGCCACATAATCATGTTATTTGTTCAAAATGCAATAAAGTATTTGACTTTGAATATAATTTCAATCTAAAAAGATTAAGAAAAAGTATATTAGAGCAAACAGAAATTGAAGATTTTTCAGATTATGTAATAGTCCAAGGAATATGTAAGAAATGTTTAAAAAATTAAAATTTTAAGGAGGTATTTTTTATGGAACTAAAAGGTTCAAAAACAGAAAAAAATTTAATGGAAGCTTTTGCAGGAGAATCACAAGCAAGAAACAAATATACATATTTTGCTTCAAAAGCTAAAAAAGAAGGATATGAGCAAATAGCTGCAATATTCCAAGAAACTGCAGACAATGAAAAAGAACATGCAAAATTATGGTTTAAATTATTACATGATGGAGATATACCAACAACATCAGAAAACTTAAAAGCAGCAGCAGAAGGTGAAAACTACGAATGGACAGATATGTATGATAGAATGGCAAAAGAAGCAAAAGAAGAAGGATTTGATAAAATAGCATATCTATTTGAAGAAGTTGCAAAAATAGAAAAAGAACATGAAGAAAGATACAAAAAATTATTAGAAAATGTAGAAGGTGGATTAGTATTCTCAAGAGATGGAGACAAAATCTGGAAATGTAGAAACTGTGGACACATAGTAATTGGAAAATCAGCACCAGAAATTTGCCCAGTATGCAGTCATCCAAAAGCATATTTTGAAATAAAAGCAGAAAATTATTAATACAGAGGTCAGATGTCTGAGAACGGAGACCAGAAAATGAGAATTAAAGTTCAGAGTAAAAAGAGTCAAATTATTTTGGCTCTTTTACCTATTAAAGTTTATTGTTTCTTAAACCTTATGTCGTCTCCGAAAAATCTATAGATGTTGTAGTGGCCTATGAACCTTGAGACTATTCTTTCGTCATAGGTGTTAAATAGGCCTTGAAGGTCTAAGTTTGTGGAGATTATTGTTTTTGTGATTTTTCCATTTTGGTTTAGCAGTCTTGTGTTTATTATTTTGTACAGTTCAGTAAATTTCATACTGTTCATGGTTTCTGTACCTAGGTCATCTATTACTAGTAAGTCAACGGTTAAAAGGTTTTGAGAAAATGAGTTATCAGTATTTTTATTGAATAATTCATTTATTAATGTATCTAACATAACCGGTGCAGTTTGATATAGTACAGTTTTTCCGTGCTACTAAAAGTTCTGCAACAATACAGTTAGATAAAAAAGTCTTTCCAAGTCCTGTCCCTCCTGAAAATAGAAGATTTTTTTCATTTGGATTATCGAAATTTTTTATAAATTTTTTAGCTTGTTTACCAATAATTTTTATGTTTTCTCTAGGTGATATATCACTATTATACTTTTCTTCACTGACTTCATCAGAATATAAGTTTATGTTAAACTTTTTAAAGTTTTCTCTATCTAAATTACCAATATTAGAACTATTATATTTAGCATTAAGTAATTTTTGTTTTAAACAGCTACACATGGTCGTGGCACCGTTTTCTAATATATATCCAGTATCATGGCATTTTGAACATTCGTAAATAGGAGATAAGTAATTTAAATCTTTACCATCTTTTTTTAATATAGAAATACGTTCCTGCTTTAAGGAGTTTACTTTTTTTTGCAACTCTTCCAAAGCATTGCTATTCTTTGCAGATAAAATAGATTTTGCAGATTGAATTGCACAATTATTTAACTCTGTTTCAATTTCTTGTAATCGAGGAATTCTAGAGTACAATTCTTTTTTTCTGTTTTCTAAATCATATATTGCTATTTGCTGCTTTTTATCATAATCTTTTAACAAATTTTTCAAAGTTACGCTATCAGACATTATTACACCTCTTAACTAGTTTTATTAGCATATAATTCATTTAAATTATCATATTTCCTTTGAGTATAGTTATTATAATTTGTTTTCTTTTCAAGTTCTTTTATATTTTTATTCTTAGTCTTAAATTCTGCTAAAAATGCTTCGATTTCACTAGGAGTTTTTAGATTTCTTTCGTGCCAATCTGATAATAATTTATCCAAATAATCAAAATTAGGATTTGACTTAGATGTAGTCTTTTTTAAAGCAATATTTATAACATTTAAATCATAACCATATTCTAAAATCCATTTTTCTATATATTCTTCTTCAAATTCTGTAAGAGCAGTATAACGCCCCAATTTCTTACAAATAGCCTTTTTAATTTTATTCATATTATCATGTTTTTGATAATAGTTTTCTAAATCGTTATATGTTTTTATATTATTTTTAGACCAAGCTTCTGCAACAGTTTGAACATAGTTTTTATGAAGAGCAGATTTTCCAAAGCAATAGTCAAATAAAGCAACCATTACTTGTTCATCAAATTCATATTTTTTGAACCATAAATCAATATCACTATACCAAGATGGAGACATAATACCTTGGAAATAAAGGTTATTAATACTCTCAATAGCCTTAGCTCTATATTGGTTTTTACTATTTTTCTCAATAGCTTCAGGTGTTAAAGTTAAATTTGGTGTATATGACTTATGTAATTCAAGTTCTTGTAAACTATTTAAAATATATCCATTAGGTTTTTTTGTAATAACACCATTTTCTTCCCAAAACGTAAGACCTGCTTGAATAACATTAAAAGGAAGATTCAACTTTTTTGATAAGTCTGTTATTTTTATATCTTTATCATATTTTGATAAAAATACTAAACAAAGATATATTTTAATAAAATCCCCACTAGCACAAGATAAATATTCAGTAAAAAAAATATCTGGTATTTCTGTATGTGAAAATAAAATTGATTTATCCTTATATTCTAACTTCATAAAAATCTCTCCCTTATAGGTTAATAATTATATCATTTTCAAGGTGAGAAAACAATAAAAAAAAGAAAAAACATATAATTCCTAGTTATCATTCAGAGCTAGAAACATACAATCCGCCAAAAGCAGGAATTATATGTTTTTCCTCAAGAAAAAATCAAAAGGTCAAGCAGGTCACGAGTTGAGCAGCAGGCTGTTTGATTATTTTCTTTCGAAAAGAACATATAATTCCTGCTTTTGTCTACAAAGTGGTATCTATTTTTTTAGGGTGAATGGTAACCCAGAAGGTAAAAAAAAATTATCAGCAAAAAAGAGTAAAAATTTTTCGCAATAAAAAATAGAAAAATATTAACAAAAAACATCGCAAATTTGATAAAATAAAGTAAATTTTATCACAAAGGAGCGATGTTTTTGAATAGGAAAGAAAAAAGAGAGAAAAAAAGTGAACTAAATGTATTAAATGATTTAGTAACAATAATAAAACAATATTTTCCAGAATTAATAAATAAATTTGAAGGAATAACAGATTTAAGGAATCAGTCATATGTAAAGTATAAAATGAGAGTAATATTTATAGTAAGATTGTTAGGATTAATGTGTGAAATGAAAAGTATGAATGGAATGAGCAGAGAATTAAATACAGAAGAATCTATACAAAATATAGTAGAGATATGCGGATTAGAACTAGAAGAAATACCACATTGCGATACAATAAATGATGTATTTAAAAAAGTAAAAGCAGAAGAAATAGAGAAAATAAGAAGATATATGATAAATAAATTAATAAGAGTCAAAATAATACAAAGATATAAAATACGAGAAAGATATTATCATATAGTAATTGATGGAACAGGGTTAGCAACAAGCAGAAAAAAATATAATGAAAACTGTTTAGTAAAAAATAAAACAGATAAAAATGGAAAAGAATATCAGGAATATAGCACATATGTACTAGAAGCAAAATTAATAGTAAGAGAAATGGTATTTAGCATAGGGAGAGAGTTTGTAGAAAATACAGAAAAAAAAGAGAGCAAGCAAGATTGTGAAATAAAAGCATTTAAGAGATTAGCAAAGAAAATAAAAAAAATATATCCAAAGTTAAGGATATTAATATCAGGAGATGCATTGTATGCAAGTAAATCAGTATTAGAGATATGTAAAGAAAATGACTGGAAATATATAATAAGATTTAAAGAAGGTTCGATACCAAGTTTATATAATGAATTTAAAACAGTAGTTGCTAAAGCAAATGAAAGCAATAAAAAAGAATATGAATATGTAACAAAACTAGATTATCAAGAAGAAAAAGTAAATGTAATAAAATATACAGATAGGAAGCAAGAGACAGAATATGTATATATAACTGATTTAGCGATAACAAACAAAAATATAGAAAGAACCATAAATGTGGGTAAAAACAGGTGGAAAATAGAAAATGAAGGATTCAAGATACAAAAAAATGGAACATTTGATATATGACATCTGTATAGTAAAAATCAAATAGCAATAAAAATACACTATTTAATGATACAGATAGCACACATACTAAGACAATTAATAGAAAAAGGAATAAAGGAAATAAAAGAATTGAAGTTAAAACTAAAAGAGATAAGTCAACTACTAAAAAAACAGCTTATCTCAACATTCACAAATCTAGAGACACATAACAAAGTGCAACTAAGATTTGATTGAATTATATAATAAAACTAAATAAAATGGAAGTGAAAAGTTCAAAAAAATTAAAATTTTTAGAACTATTGATAAAAATAGCATAGTTATGTGGAAAACAGTAGTGCTGAAGTAGCAGAAATGTGAATAAATGCATATTTTACCAATATTTACCATAAATTAATCATTTCATAGGTAAGTTATAAAAATTTACTCTTTTTTACTGGTTACTTTTATAATGTATTGTAAAGTTATAAAAAATATGTTATAATTTAGATTGTATTTTCATAGAAGATATAAAAATAGTTTAAGTTAATTAACTTACAATTATTAAACATTAAAAAATGCTAAAATTAGCAGAAAGGAACTGATAATAATGTGTACAGAATCTATGAATTCAACGATTCGGGAATTTAAAGATGAATTTACAAAAACATTGGAATGGCTTGAGAAAATAAAAAGTGCTTATTCCTGTGAAATAGGAGATATTACTTCTCCAATTTATAGTGTAGATGAATCTTATGAAAGCATAAGATTACATGAAGCTTCCAGTAAGGAACTTCGTGAGCTTGAAAATAAAGATGACTTTAGACCTTGGAATAGAATAATCCCTGCAAAAGCAAAAGAAATTATAGCAACAGAAGAATGTTGGGCAGATGCCTATTATAGAATTGAGTATATGATAAATCTGTTAGAGATAGCTCTAGATAATTTGGAGGATGGACAAAATAACGAACTTTTAATTCCTTTAAGATTACTTGAATTCCTTTTAGCAGGTTTTTTGGAATATTTTAAATCCGAGTATGAAGATAATGAACTTTGTGAAATTCCAATTGATTTAATGGAACTTCTATTATCGTTGTAAAACTGTAAAAATATTATTATCAATACAATGGGGGAGTCCTAAAATAGGTTGCCCTCATTGTATATTTTCTTTATAACTAGAAAAAGTAAACTATAATATAACCAAAAGCATGTGATAATTTGTTAGACTTACAAGAAATAACTATAACATTAGAAAAACTAAATGATAAATTAATAAAAATAGGTGATTCACTTTGACATTACTAATTTAGAAAATGAATTAAATAATTTAGAAAAACAAACTACTGAAAATAATTTTTGGGAAGATTCTAAAAATAGTTCTAAAGTCTTAAAAAGAATTACTGAAATCAAAAATAAAATTGAACAATATAAAAAAGTACATAATGAATTACAAAATCTTAAAGATTTAACTGAATTATTAAAACAAGAAAATGATGTGGATTTAGAAAAGGACTTAGAAAAAGGAATATCTATACTAAATTCTAGTGTAGAAAAATTAGAAATTTCTACTTTATTATCTGGAAAATATGATAGCAATAATGCAATAATTACATTGCATCCAGGTGCTGGTGGAACAGAAGCACAAGATTGGCTAGAAATGCTTTATAGAATGTATTCAAAGTGGGCAAATTCAAATGGATTTACAATAGAAGAACTAGATTATCTTCCGGGTGATGAAGCTGGAATAAAAAGCGTAACTTGCTAATTTTTATAGTAAATTCCGCAAAATTAAAAAATATTGAATTTACAAGACTTATTTCCAGTTTTTATATAAAAAAACGGAAATTCAAAAGATAATCAACATTTTTACTGAAAAATTATTGAAATGCTTGACTTTTTACATAAAGTATGATAAAGTATATAAGCTATGTTCTATAAATTGGGAGCATAGCTTAAAAAACGCATCGTTAAAACCCGTATAAATAAAGTTGGAGGTGGAGCTAAAATGGCTGCAAAAGGACCTAGAGAAAATATTACATTAGAATGTACAGAATGTAAAAGAAGAAATTACATGACAAGTAAAAATAAAAGAAACAATACAGAAAGACTAGAGGTTGAAAAATATTGCAAATTCTGCAAAAAAAGAACAACACATAAAGAAACAAAATAATTAGAGCTATTTTAAGGAGGAAATAAAATGGCTAAAGAAAAAGAAGCTAAAACTAAAAAAGAAACAAAAAACAAAAAAAGTTTTTTCAAAGATTTCAAAGCAGAATTGAAAAAGGTTATTTGGCCAACGCCAAAACAATTAGTGAATAATACAGTAGCAGTTGTTGTTATAGTAATAATTACAGCAGTAATAGTATTTGTTTTAGATTTTGCTTTTGATTTATTTAATAAATATGGCATTAATAAATTAAAATCAAATATTAGAGGTTATAATACTATACAAATTGAAGATGAACACAATCATGAAAATGAAAATAATACAACTGAAAATACCACAATAAGTGAAAACACAGTAAATGAAAATACAGAAACAAGCAATACTGTAGAAGAAAATAGTACAACTGAAAATCAAACTGCGAATGAATAAATAAAGGTTTTATATTACTTTAAAAAGGAGGCCAAAACAAGATGTCTCAAATAGAAGAAAATTTAGAACCAAGATGGTATGTAGTTCATACATATTCAGGATATGAAAACAAAGTTAAAACAGACCTAGAAAAAACTATAAAAAATAGAGAACTAGAAGATTATTTCTTTGATATAGTTGTTCCAATGGAAGAACAAATAGAAATTAAAGATGGAAAAAGGAAAGCAAACTTAAAAAAAGTTTTTCCAGGTTATGTGTTAATAAAAATGATAGTAACTGAAGAATCTTGGTATATAGTAAGAAATACTAGAGGAGTTACAGGATTTGTTGGTTCAGGTACAGATCCAATACCTCTTACAAATGAAGAAATAAGAAGTATGGGATTTGAAACAGCAGTAGTTGAAATAGACTATGATATAGATGACTCAGTAAAAATTTTAAATGGAGCACTAGCTGGTTTTATAGGTACAGTTCAAGAGATAAATAAAGAAAAAGGAAAAGTAAAAGTTCTTGTTTCAATGTTTGGAAGAGAAACACCTGTAGAATTAGAGTTTGCTCAAGTTGAAAAAGTATAAAATAGGGTTGTGACCTAACACATAAAAAATATTGAAAGGAAGTTATTAAAATGGCACAAAAAGAAGTTACTAATATAATTAAATTACAAATTGAAGCTGGAAAAGCAACACCAGCTCCACCAGTAGGACCAGCATTAGGTTCAAGTGGTGTAAACATTATGCAATTCGTTAAAGAATTTAACGACAAAACAGCAAATCAACCAGGTATGATAATTCCAGTTGTTATAACAGTATATTCAGATAAATCATTTACATTTATAACAAAAGTACCACCAGTTGCTGTATTAATTAAAAAAGCAATTAAATTAGAAAAAGGTTCTGGAAAACCAAACAAAGAAAAAGTTGCTTCAATTACAAAAGAACAAGTAAAAGCTATTGCAGAACAAAAAATGGAAGACTTAAATGCTGCTTCAATAGAAGCCGCTATGAAAATGGTAGCTGGAACAGCACGTTCAATGGGTGTTACAGTAATTGAATAGTTTATTACATTATTTTCATTTAATTAATAATAAATGGTAAATAGTGAATAGAATTATATATTGGGAGAATGTAAAACATTCGTTAAAACCAAAAGGAGGATTTTTATGAAAAGAGGAAAATTGTATCTAGAAAGTGAAAAACTTATAGATAAAACAAAAAAATACGATGCCAAAGAGGCAATAGAGGTATTTACAAAAATGCCTAAAAGAAAATTTGATGAAACAATAGAACTACACGTTAAATTAGGTGTAGATTCAAAACAAGCAGACCAACAAGTTAGAGGAACAGTAGTTCTTCCAAATGGTACAGGTAAAACACAAAAAGTTTTAGTATTTGCAAAAGGTGATAAAGCTAAAGAAGCTGAAGCAGCTGGAGCAGATTATGTTGGAGCAGAAGAATTAGTTCCAAAAATTGAAAAAGAAAATTGGTTTGATTATGATGTAATCGTAGCAACACCAGATATGATGGGTGTAATTGGTAGATTAGGTAGAGTATTAGGACCTAAAGGATTAATGCCAAATCCAAAATCTGGAACAGTTACAATGGATGTAACAAAAGCTATAAATGAAATTAAATCTGGTAAAGTTGAATATAGATTAGATAAATCTAATATCATTCACTTAGGATTTGGAAAAATATCTTTTGGAAGCGACAAATTATTCGAAAACTACGAAACAGTTATGGAAGCTATAATAAAAGCAAAACCAGCAGCAGCAAAAGGACAATACGTTAAGAGTGTAGCAATTTCTACAACAATGGGACCAAGCATTTATATTAGTTAATGAATAATGAATAATTAATAATGAATAATTAATAATTTTAGTTTAACCTAAGACAGTAGGCAGAAGTTTTGAATAAGTCCTACCGAGGTGAGAAAAAGAGGAAACTTTTGTCTTACCTTGTGTGGGGAAGACAAAAGTTTTTAATTTTAATAAACATAAATTCTAGGGAGGTGAAAATAGAAAATGGCAAGTGAAAAATCTATAAATAGAAAAATTCAAGAAGTTGAAGAATTATCAGAAAAGATAAAAAAAGCGAAAGTAGTTCTTTTAACAGATTATAAAGGAATAAATGTAGCAGATGTAACAGCACTTAGAGCAAAATTAAGAAAAACAGATACTGAATATAAAGTTATAAAAAACAATATAACAAGAAGAGCTCTTCAAGGTTGTAAAATAGAAGGATTGGAAGACCAACTAGAAGGAACAACAGCAGTTATTCTTGGATATGAAGATTATTTAGAACCACTTAAAGCAATTTATGAATATTCTAAGGAAAATGAATTCTACAAAATTAAAGGTGGAATTATTGAAGGAAAAGTTGTACCAGTAGAGGAATTAGTAACATTAGCAAAACTACCATCAAGAGAAACACTTATTGCTCAACTTGCTGGAGCTTTACTTGGAAATATTTCAAAACTTGCAGTTGCATTAGATCAAGTTGCTAAACAAAAAGAAGCAACAGCATAAAATTAAACAGTAAAGGGTTGTGACCAACACAAAAATTATTAAAAATTAAATTAAAAAGGAGAGATTTAAAAATGGCAGACATTGCAAAATTATTAGAAGAAATAGATAGCTTAACAGTTATCGAATTATCAGAATTAGTAAAAGGAATTGAAGAAAAATATGGAGTATCAGCAGCAGCTGTAGCAGCACCAGTAGCAGGTGGAGCAGCAGCAGGAGCAGCAGCTGAAGAAAAATCATCATTTGATGTAGTATTAAAAGAAGCAGGAGCTAACAAAATAGCAGTTATAAAAGTTGTTAGAGACGTTACAGGTTTAGGATTAAAAGAAGCTAAAGATCTAGTAGACGGAGCACCAAAAACAGTTAAAGAAGGAGCTTCAAAAGAAGATGCAGAAAGCATCAAAGCAAAATTCGAAGAAGCTGGAGCTGTTGTAGAATTAGCTTAATTTGTTAAAAACAATTGACAAAAACACAAATAAAGTATAAAATATAAAGCAGTTTGAAATAATTATTTTAAACTGCTTTATTAATACCTAAAAAGGGTGAATATTATGATAAAATTTACAAAAATGCACGGGCTAGGAAATGATTATGTTTATATATACTGTACTAATTGCGATTTAGTTACAGAAAACATATCTTCTTTAGCTCGTTTTATTAGTAACAGGCATTTTGGAATTGGAAGCGATGGATTAATACTAATCAGTGATAGTGATGTTGCAGATTTTAAAATGCGAATGTTTAACAGTGATGGCACAGAAGCCGAAATGTGCGGAAATGGCATAAGGTGTGTTGGCAAATTTGTGTATGACAAATATTTAACTACAAAAGAAAACATCACAGTTGAGACTTTAGCTGGAATTAAAAATTTAAAATTAAATGTAAGGAACGGAAAAGTTAAAACAGTAACAGTTGATATGGGAGAGCCAATTTTAGAGGCAGAAAAAATTCCTGTAATATCAGATAACAATATGGTACAAGGAATGAAATTAACAGCAGAAGATAGAGATTTTTATGTTGATTGTGTATCTATGGGAAACCCACATGCAATAACAAGAGTAGAAAATTTGGAGAATTTTGATATTGAAAAATATGGTCCTATTCTTGAAAATGATAAACATTTTCCAAGCAAAGCAAATATTGAGTTTATAGAAGTAATTAACCGTGAAAATGTAAAAATGAGAGTATGGGAAAGAGGATCAGGAGAAACATTCGCCTGTGGTACTGGTGCTTGTAGTGTAGCTGTAAGTTGTATATTAAATGGTCTAACAGAAAACAAAATTAATGTACAACTACTTGGAGGAAATCTACAAATAGAATGGAATGAAAATGATAAGCATATATATATGACAGGGCCAGCAGAAACTGTTTTTGAGGGGGAATTTGAATATGATAACAATTAATGAAAATTTTTTGAAATTGCAAGACAGCTATTTATTTGTTACTATAGCTGAAAAAGTAAAAGAATATCAAAAGAAAAATCCAAACAAAGATATAATTAAATTAGGAATAGGAGATATAACAAGACCAATTCCTGGAAAAGTTGCAGAAGCAATGAAAAAAGCTGTAGATGAAATGACTAATATAAATACTTTTAGAGGCTATGGACCAGAAGTTGGTTATGATTTTCTAAAAGAAAAAATCATAGAAAATGATTATAAAAGCAAAGGTATAAATTTTGAAAACTCAGAAGTGTTTATATCTGATGGAATAGGCACAGATATAGCAAACATAGTAGATATATTTGATGTGCAAAATACAGTTGCAATAACAGATCCAGTATATCCAGCGTATTTAGATACAAATGTAATGTCTGGTAGAAGTGCAAACTTTGAGAATGGTAAATATAGAGGAGTAACATATTTAGAAGTAAATGAAGAAAATAATTTTATACCAAGAATACCAAAAGAGCAGATTGACATGATATATTTATGTTTTCCTAATAATCCAACAGGAACAGTAATTTCAAAAGAAGAACTAACTAAATGGGTTGGCTATGCAAGAAAAAACAATTCTATAATATTGTACGATGCTGCATATGAAGCATATATACAAGACGAAAACATACCACATAGTATATACGAAATAGAAGGAGCTAAAGAAGTAGCCATAGAATTTAAAAGCTATTCAAAATCAGCAGGATTTACTGGAATAAGATGTGGATATACTGTTGTTCCAAAAGAATTAAAAGGATATACAAAAGAAGGGGAAACAATAAGTCTAAATAAATTGTGGAATAGAAGACAAAGTACAAAATCAAATGGTGTATCATATATAACACAAAGAGGTGCTGAAGCTGTATACACAAAAGAAGCACAACAACAAATAAAAGAAAACATAGAATATTACATGAACAATACAAAAAATATAAAAGAAGGATTAGAAAAAATAGGATTTAAAACATTTGGTGGAGAAAATGCACCATATGTATGGCTTAAGGTACCAAATAATAAAAACTCTTGGGAATTTTTTGATGAATTATTAGAACATGCAGGTGTAGTTGGTACTCCTGGAGTTGGATTTGGACCAAGTGGAGAAGGTTATTTTAGATTAACTGGTTTTGGAACAAAAGAAAATACAGAAAGAGCAGTTCTAAGAATACAAAAGTATTATAAAAACTAAAATTTTACATAAACTCCTTGTTATATACAAGGAGTTTATGCTATAATTAAAAAGTATGGCTTTTTAGTTAAATAAAAAGATAGGAGTGTATATAACGCACACTTCACATTTTAAAGGAGGGGAAAGGTATGATTAAAATTTATAATACTAATATTGAGACAGATAAGTTAGAAGAAACAAATGAAATAAAGAAAGGTGTATGGATTAATCTACTGAACCCGTCTGATTCAGAAATAAAAAGGGTATGCTCAGAGATTAATATAGAAGAAGACTTTATAAGATATCCATTGGATTATGATGAGCAGGCCAGAATTGATGTTGAAGATGATGCAATACTTTTTGTTATAGATGTTCCTATAATTGAAGATATAAAAGATGATACAACTTATACAACAATGCCATTAGGTGTAATAATTATAAGAGATGACTATTTTATAACAGTATCTCTAAAAAGAAATAAAGTTATAGATGCTTTTGAAAAAAGTAGAGTGAAAAACTTTTACACATATAAGAAAACAAGATTTCTTTTACAAATATTATACCTAAATTCAGCATGTTATCTAGATAACTTAAAAAAGATTAATAAAGAACAAGAAGCAACAGTGTTTTTGCTACAACAAAGTATGAAAAATAGAGATTTAATACAATTATTGAATTTACAAAACAGTTTAATTTATATAACAACATCATTAAAATCAAATGAGATAGTTATGGAAAAAACACTAAGAGGAAAAGTTCTAAAAATGTATGAAGAAGATGAAGATATACTAGAAGATGCAATTATAGAAAATAGACAAGCTATAGAAATGAGTAAAACATATAGCGACATTTTAACTAGCACAATGGATGCATATTCTTCAATAATTTCAAACAACTTAAATGGTGTAATGAAATTTTTAACATCACTTACAATATTAATATCAGTTCCAACTTTAATAGCAAGTATATGGGGAATGAATGTAGAATTACCTTTCGAAGCTAGTGAACACGGATTTGCTATATTAGTAGGAATTTCAGTAGCAGTAGCTATGATTGCATTTATATGGCTAAAAAAGAAAGATATGCTATAAATAATAGATAAGGAGAAAAATAAAAATGATAAATTCAATTGGCGTAACAGTAAGATTTGGAAAAAGAGTATTATTTGAAGATGTAAACATAAAGTTTACAAAAGGTAATTGTTATGGATTGATAGGTGCTAATGGCTCTGGAAAGTCAACATTTTTAAAAGTATTGTCAGGAGAATTAGAACCAAGTAAAGGTGAAATTACAGTAGAAAAAGGTGCAAGAATATCTGTTTTAAAACAAGACCACTTTGCATATGAAGACTATACAGTAATGGATACTGTTATAATGGGAAACAAAGAGTTATATGAAATAATGAAAGAAAAAGAAGCATTATATGCAAAACCAGATTTTAATGAAGAAGATGGTCTAAAAGCAGCAAAACTTGAAGAACGATTTGGTAACTTAGATGGTTGGAATGCAGAAGCGGATAGTGGAATTTTGCTAAATAATCTAGGAATACCAGCAGCGAATCATTACAAATTAATGAAAGAATTAGAAGCAAAAGATAAAGTAAAAGTATTGCTTGCACAAAGCTTATTTGGAAATCCAGATGTATTATTACTAGATGAGCCAACAAACGACTTAGATATAAAAAGTATAGAATGGTTACAAGAATTTTTAATTAATTTTGAAAATACTGTAATAGTTGTATCACATGATAGATATTTCTTAAACAAAGTATGTACACATATTGCAGATGTGGATTTTGGAAAAATTAAAATATATCCAGGAAACTATGATTTCTGGTACGAATCTAGCCAATTAGCATTAAAACAGGCAAAAGAGCAAAACAAGAAAAAAGAGGAAAAGATAAAAGAATTACAAGAATTTATTGCAAGATTTAGCGCAAATGCTTCAAAATCTAAGCAAGCAACATCAAGAAAAAAATCATTGGAGAAAATAGAACTAGAAGAAATAAAAGCATCAAATAGAAAATATCCATATATCGATTTTAAACCAGATAGAGAACCAGGAAAAGAAATATTAAAAGTAAAAAATATTTCTAAAACTATAAATGGAGAAAAAATATTAGATAATATTTCTTTTAATGTAAGACCAGGCAACAAAATTGCTGTAGTATCAGACAATGAATTAAGAACCACTTTGTTATTTCAAATAATAGCAGGAGAAGTTCAGCCAGATGAAGGAGAAATAGAATGGGGACAAACTATTACAAGTGATTATTTCCCAAAAGATAATAGCTATTTATTTGAGAAAAAAGAAACATTAGTAGATTGGTTAAGAAAATATTCAAGAGATCCAGATGAGACATATATAAGAGGCTTTTTAGGAAGAATGTTATTCTCAGGAGATGAAGCATTAAAAAATGTTGACATATTATCTGGTGGAGAAAAAGTAAGATGTGTATTATCAAAATTAATGCTTTCAGGAGCAAATTTATTAATACTGGATGAGCCAACAAACCATTTAGACATGGAGGCTATAACAGCATTAAATGAAGGACTAAAAAAGTTTAAAGGAAATCTAATATTTACATCTCATGACCATCAATTAACTGAAACAGTGGCAAACAGAATAATACAATTAGGACCAGAGAAAAAATTTGATAAAGATACAACTTATGATGAATACTTAGCACAAATATAGTAAAATAAAAGCACAGCTAACTTAGTGGCTGTGCCATTTTAATAAAAAATAAAAGTTTGTTACCATTCAGACTTATACGTTTGGCTACTTTGTGATATTCTTTAATTCAGTACTGAATGGTAAAGATTTTTTATATAAATTTCCATAAAACCCTTGACAAATGGGAAAAAATGGTGTAAAGTAGAATAGCATTACAAATTTAAAAGGGTGTAATAGTTATGGATAGAAAAGTAGAAATTAGTGTGCTTTGCCAAATTTATGGCAAGCTTTTAACTGAAAAACAATTAAATATTATGGATAACTATTATAACCTAGATTTATCTCTTTCAGAAATTGCAGAAAATGAAGGCATTACAAGGCAAGCTGTGAGAGACATTATAAAAAAGGGGGAGAATAAACTTTTCGAATTTGAAGAAAAGCTAGGAATTATGAAAAAAACAATGAAGCAAGAAGAAAAAATAGCAAGTATTTTATCTGAGCTTACCAAAATTCAAACAAAGTTTACTGATGAACAAATTGCAGAAATATTGGAACACATTAAAACTGAATTAAACTGCGTAGTATAGCACAAAATATTTAAACAATGGAGGGATGAAAAATGGCTTTTGAAGGATTATCTTCTAGATTACAAGCTATAACAAGAAAACTTGGTGGTAAAGCAAGAATTACAGAAAGTGACTTGAAAGAAGTTCTAAGGGAAGTAAAATTGGCTTTACTAGAAGCAGATGTTAACTATAAAATTGTAAAAGAATTTATTTCAGAAGTCGAGAAAAAAGCTTTAGGGCAAGATGTTCTAAAATCATTAACTCCAGGGCAGCAGGTTGTAAAAATTGTAAGAGATGAAATGACAGAACTTTTAGGAGGAACGGCAAGTAAAATTAATTTTACTCCAAATCCACCTACCATTATAATGCTAGTGGGCCTTCAAGGTTCTGGTAAAACTACAACTTGTGGAAAACTTGCAAATCTTTTAAGAAAACAAGGTAAAAAACCATTACTTGTAGCATGTGACGTATACAGACCAGCAGCTATAAAACAATTACAAGTAGTTGGTGGTAGTTTAAATATTCCAGTATTTGCAAATGAGAATTCAAAAGATGTAGTGCATATAGCAAAACAAGCAATATCACAAGCATATTCAAAATTAAATGATGTAATTATCTTAGATACTGCAGGACGACTTCATATAGATGAAGAATTAATGCAAGAACTAAGAAATATAAAATCAAGTATAAAACCACATGAAATTTTGTTAGTAGTAGATTCAATGACTGGTCAAGATGCAGTAAATGTTGCTCAATCGTTTAATGAGAACTTAGGAATTGATGGAGTAGTACTTACAAAATTAGATGGTGATACTCGTGGTGGTGCGGCACTTTCTGTAAAAAAGATTACAGGAAGACCAATAAAATTTGCAGCCACAGGTGAAAAGTTAAGTGATATAGAAGAATTCCATCCAGATAGAATGACATCAAGAATTTTAGGAATGGGAGATATGCTTTCAATTATAGAAAAGGCAGAAGAAGCTTTTGACGAAGAGGAAGCATTAAAGCTAGAAAAAAAATTAAAAAAGCAAGAGTTTGACTTGGATGATTATTTAGCTCAATTACGACAAATGAAAAAAATGGGGTCATTCTCATCAATATTAAAAATGATACCAGGAATGAATAAATTTGGAGATATAAAAGTTGATGATAAAGAATTTGTAAAAATTGAAGCAATAATATGTTCAATGACACAAAAAGAAAAAAGAAATACAAGGCTTTTAAATGCAAGTAGAAGGCAAAGAATTGCAAAAGGAAGCGGAACAACAGTACAAGATATAAACAAATTTATAAGTTCATTTGAAATGACACAAAAATTAATGAAAAAAATGCAAAACAATAAAGGTGGAATGAAGAAAGCCCTTAAAGGTTTAGACATGAATGCTTTAAAAAACTTAAAATAATTAAAAATATAGAAAATAATAAAGTGTGCCAACAAAAATCATGTAGGGGCGAGCTATTAGCCCGTCTATACTTCGAAGAAACCACAAACAATAAAGCTATTAATTTTTTAAATTTATATATAAAATACAAAAAGGGAGGAATATTAAAATGGTAAAAATAAGATTACAAAGAGTAGGAAAGAAAAAAGCACCATTCTATCACATAGTTGTTGCTGATTCTAAGTCTCCAAGAGATGGAAAAATAATTGAACAAATTGGAACATACAATCCAATGGTAGAACCATCTGAAATCGTTTTAGACAAAGAAAAAGCTGAAAAATGGATTAAAAATGGAGCAAAACCAACAGATACTGTTAAACGTTTACTTGAAAAATAAGACAGTGTAACAAGAAAGGAATGATAAAGTCATGAAATCAACTTTAGAAACAATTATAAAAAGTTTAGTTGAATTCCCAGAACAAGTTTCTATTACAGAAGCTAGTGGAGAAAAATCAGTTATATTTGAAGTAAAAGTAGCAGATAGCGATATGGGAAAAATAATTGGTAGAGAAGGAAAAATAGCTACTGCAATTAGAACAGTTATGAAAGCATTAGCTGCTAAAGAACAGAAAAAAGTTACAGTAGAATTTATAGGATAGAAAGCCTATGGAAGAATATTTAGAAATTGGTCAAATTGTAAATACAAATGGTTTAAAAGGGCTTTTGAAAGTAAAACCTTTAACAGATGATATTACAAGATTTGAAGAATTAGAAACAGTCTATATTCAAAAGGGAAGTAATTTAATAGAATTTAAAATTCAGGAAGTTAAGTATAATAAAAATATGGTACTTTTAAAACTTGAAGGAATAAATGATATTAATGAAGCTGAAAAATATAAAAACTTTTATATAAAAATTAATAGGAAAGATGCAGTAGAACTTGAACAAAATTCATATTTTATTGTAGATATTATTAATTGTGAAGTATATACAGATGAAAATGAATTTTTAGGTAAAGTAGTAGATGTGTTTCCAACAGGAAGTAATGATGTTTACACTATAAAAAATAGTGAAGGAAAAGAAATTTTGCTTCCAGCAATATCAGAGGTTATAAAAAATGTAGATATACCAAATAAAAAAATAGTAGTACATTTAATGGAAGGTTTGATATGAGAATAGATATATTAACACTTTTTCC
Source organism: uncultured Clostridia bacterium (assembly GCA_944390405.1). GTDB lineage: Bacteria > Bacillota > Clostridia > TANB77 > CAG-508 > UMGS1781. Next base: position 45,448 of record CALXPS010000010.1, read on the forward strand.
AGAAAGCTTTGAACCTATAAAGCAAAGCATTGTAGGTAGAGCAGTTGAAAACAAAAAGATAGATATTAACTTAATAAATATTAGAAATTTTTCAAAAGATAAACACAAAAAGGTTGATGATACACCATATGGTGGTGGTGCTGGAATGGTAATGAAACCAGATGTTGTGTATGATAGCTATAAAAGTGTTTATGAACCTGAGGCAAAAGTAATATATTTAACTCCACAAGGCAAAACCCTAAACCAGAAAAAAGTACAAGAACTGAGTGATAATGAGCATCTAATTTTAATATGTGGGCATTATGAAGGAATAGACCAAAGAGTTATTGATGAAATAGCTCCAGAAGAAATATCAATAGGTGATTATGTACTTACAGGTGGAGAACTACCAGCAATGGTTTTAATTGATGCAGTTTCAAGATATGTAGATGGTGTATTAAGTAAGGAATCATTGCAAGAAGAAACATTTACAAACAATTTGTTAGAATATCCACAATATACAAGACCAGAAATATTTTTAGGACGAAAAGTTCCAGAAGTTTTAATGTCTCGGCAATCACAAAAAAATAGATAAATGGAGAGCCGAACAATCAATAAAAATAACAAAACAAAAAAGACCAGATTTGTTCCGGAAATCGGAAGCAAGAAGTCAGAAATCAGAAATTAAGAAGGGAGGATATCAAATGGATATCATAAAATCAATTGAACATGAGCAAATGAAGAATAAAATACCAGATTTAAAAGTTGGTAATACAGTAAAAGTTCATGTAAGAGTAAAAGAAGGAAACAGAGAAAGAATCCAAGTTTTCGAAGGAATAATAATAAAAGTACAAGGTGGAGGAATAAACAAAACATTTACAGTAAGAAGAATAGCTTCAGGTGTAGGTGTAGAAAAAACATTTTTAGTTCATTCACCAGTTGTTGAAAAAGTAGAAGTAACAAGAGTAGGTAAAGCAAGAAGAGCAAAACTATTCTATTTAAGAGACAGATTAGGAAAATCTGCTAAGACAAAAGAGCAAGTAGGAGCAAGAATTGAAACAAATGAAATAGTATTAAAAGAAGATGCTACAGAAGAAGTAGCAGAAGCTCCAGAAGAAGCTCCAAGCGTTGAAACAGAAAATCCAGTAGTACAAGAAACAGTTGATACAGTATCAGAAGAAAATACTACAGAAGTTAAAGAATAAAATAAGATTGAGTTATCAATTGCTTATAATTGCACAGTAGAAATGCTGTGCTTTTGCATTGAATGACCTAAACAATAAAGAACTAGTTAAAGTATTAAGGAAAAGCTTGACAAATGATAGGTCATTGTGTAAAATGAAACTACTAAAACATAGGAGGTAGATTAAATGCCTATATTATCTAATTTTTACGGAATATTAATAAAAATGTATTTTCAACAATCAGAACATAATCCACCACATATACATGCAATATATGGTGAATATATGGGGGCTATTGACATACAAACTGGAGAGCTATTAGAAGGTGATTTACCTGCAAGAGCTTTAAATTTAGTGCAAGAATGGCTAAATATTCATAGAAAAGATGTTTTACACATATGGAATACACAACAATTCAAGAAAATTCCGCCATTAGCATAGGAGGTATTAAAAATGTTTCATAAGGTAAAGAAAGTAAAACCATTAGAGTTATTTATGCTAGAGGTAACTTTTCAAAACGGAACTATAAAATTTTATAATATCGAACCTTTATTTAACAAATGGCTTGTTTTTCAAAATTTAAAAAATATTCGTGGCTTATTTGAACAAGTAAAAGTAGACGACGGGGGATATGGAGTATCTTGGAATGATGAAATTGATTTATCTTGTGATGAGTTATGGGAAAATGGATATGAAAATAAGAGATAATATGGTAAAAAAATATGTTTATAATACAATTATTGGCCCAATAGAAATTGTAGAAGAAGATGGTTATATTGTAAGACTTGATTTTAGAATTGATGAAAAAATTGATACAGAAGAAACAAGCCTAATAAAAGAAACATATAAGCAAATAGAAGAATACTTATTAGGAAACAGAAAAAAGTTTATAGTTCCAATAAAATTAAAAGGAACAGAATTCCAAAAAAAAGTATGGAATGCACTTTTAGAAATTCCATATGGTGAAACTATGAGTTATAAAAAAATTGCAGAAAAAATAGGGAATCCAAAAGCATGTAGAGCTGTAGGGATGGCAAATCATAATAATCCAATAGCTATAATAGTACCATGTCATAGAGTAATAGGAAGTAATAGAAAACTAGTTGGATATGCTGGAGGATTAGATATAAAACAGAAATTATTAGAAATAGAAGGCGAAATTTAAAGTAGACACATACCACACGGTTAAAAAATAAAAAAAGAGTTGACTTTTTAGATTATTTTTCGTATAATAAGTATAGAAGATGAACGACCACAAAGTGTGGCGTGTCAATATAAACTTGTTCTAAAAAATAGAATACATCTCTATTGACCAGACAGAGATGTGTTTTTTTTATAGCAGAAAAATTAGAAAAATATAGGACAGAGCATAACTTCACAGGTATAGGGGGAAATTTACTTCAAGTAGCATTTGAAAGTACATTTCAGATTGAAAGTGAAAGGGATTTATAATGATAGTTAGGTATTTTAAAGATTCAATTGAAAATATGAGAGATATTGGTGGATATGAGTGTAATTTAGGTAAAAGGATAAAACTTGGACGATTAATTAGAAGCAATTTGCCTCAATATTTACCCGATAATGATATATGTATTATAAGCAAAATGGGAATAAAGAATATAATTGATTTGAGGTCACTTGAAGAAATTAAAACTAAGAAATCTGTTTTTGAAGATAATAAAGAATTTAAAGTCTATCATATAGGCATAGATATAGGAAAAGATGTACCTAAAGCAGAGGAATTAGTTTCTAAATCATATATAGAGATGTTAACCTTACAAAAAAAAATGAAAATAATATTTGAAATCTTAGGAAATAATGATAGTGTATTGTATTTTTGCAATGCAGGTAAGGATAGAAGTGGAGTTGTTACAGCTTTAATACTAAAATTACTGGGTGTTAGTGAAAAAAACATAGTAGATGACTATATGGCTACAAAAAAATTTATGAAAGAACCTTTAAAAAAATATGCTGCTTACAATACTAAAATTTTAAATATAATAACTCCACAAAGATTTTATATGGAAAATTTTTTAAAAGAATTTGAACACAAATATGGAAACATAGAACAATATTTAAGTTTAATTGGAATTAGAGAGAATGTAATTAAAAATATAAAAGAAAAATTCATAGAATAATTCTATTAAAAGTTCCATCCATAGTTTTGGAGTATTTCTAAAAATGATAAAATAAAAATAAGTAAAAAATGTAAAATAATCGAGCAGACCTCCAATTCACTCGTGACCCGCGCTAGCCATTTCGATTTTTCTTGAGAAAAGAACATATAATTCCTGCTTTTGACGTATTATATGTTTCTAATTCTGACTGATAACCCAATTTTTTTATTGTAATAATTAATAAAAAATACTAATTAAAAATAGAATGTAATAAATACAAGCTATTATGAGTAACCTATTAATGTAAGTTTAGGAGGTAATATGAGTTATTTACT